>CAMDAM010000082.1 GCA_945888575.1 Asaia bogorensis
GCGATGATCTGCACCGTCCACAACCTGCTCAAGCTGGCGGGCGCACGCGCCACGGCCGCAACAGCATGACAACCGCCTTCACTCTTGCGCAACCAGACATCATTGACGTGCCAGTCAAACGCTTACCAGGACGGGCTCCTAGACCCGGTGGCCGATCATGCGCCTGCTCCTGCTGCTGTTGCTGCTGGCGATCGCGCCGGCCCATGCCCAGCCCACCACCGCCATCACGCCCGGCAGCGGCCGCATCGAGGTGGCGGAAGCCGGCGGTGCCACGCCCGGTCCGATGCCGGTCTGGTATCACCGCCCCGCCGCCTGGGCGCCGGATGGGCGCGTGGTGGTGGTGATGCACGGCGTGCAGCGCGACGGCGACCGCTACCGCGACGAATGGCGCGCGCTCGCGGAGGCGAACGGCTTCCTGCTGCTGGTGCCGGAATTCTCCGCCGCCAAGTTCCCCGGCACGCGCTGGTACAATTTCGGCAATCTGGTCGATGGCGATGGCCGCCCCGTGCCGCCGGAGCGCTGGACCTATCCCGCCTTCGACCGCGCCGTGCTGGCGGCGATGCGCGCGGCGGGCGCCACGCGGCCCGGCTTCGCGCTCTACGGCCATTCCGCCGGCGCGCAATTCGTGCACCGCTACCTGCTTCTGACCGGCGCCCCGCTGGCCGAAAGCGTGGTGATCGCCAATGCCGGCAGCTACACCCTGCCCTTCCCCGATCGGCCCTTCCCGGAAGGGCTCGGCGGCACCGCCCACGACCCCGCCACGCTGCGCGCGGTGTTCGCGCGCCCGGTGGTGCTGCAACTCGGCGAGGCGGATACGGACCCCAGGCATTCCTCCCTGCCCAGCCAGCCCTGGGCGGTGGCGCAGGGCGACCATCGCTTCGCGCGCGGCTGGTTCTTCTTCGATACGATGCGCCGCACGGCCGAGGCGCAGGGCGCAGCTTTCGCCTGGCGCGTGGCAACGGTCAGCGGCGTGGGGCATTCCAACGGGCGCATGGCCGAGCACGCAGCCCGGCTTCTGTTCGGGAGATAGGGAATGCGGATCACGGCCCTTTACGCCGCGCTGCTGGCGCCGCTGTACGTGCTGCTGGCGCTGCGGGTGATCGCGGTGCGCCGCCGCATGCGCGTGGCAGTGGGCGATGGCGGCGACGCGGAATTGCAACGGCGCATGCGGGTGCAGGCCAATTTCGCCGAATTCGTGCCCTTCGCCCTGCTGCTGCTGGCACTGGCCGAAGGGCTGGGCTCGCCGCCCGCGCTGCTCCATGTGCTCGGCCTGGCACTGCTGGCCGGCCGGCTCTCCCATGCCTGGGGCATGTCCCAGGCGCAGGAGGTGTTCGGCTTCCGCGCGGCAGGCATGATGGCGAGCTTCACGGTGATCGCGACCGCCGCGCTGCTGTGCCTGTTGGGCGCGCTGCCGGAATAGCGATCAGTCCTCCAGGATCAGCATCGCCTCCGTCCCCGTGGCGGTGGCGCGCTGGGTGAAGGACTGGGCCTGACGGGTGGCGAGCCAGACCATCACGCCCTCCATCGCATCGCCGCCTTCCTCCAGGTCCGCGAAATGCGGGCGGGCGCGCGGCGGCGGCAGGGCGGGGCCGGCCCAGGCAAGGCGCAGCTCCACCCGGTCCTCGCCGCGAATGGCGGTGAGCGCCAGGGTTTCCGCGCCCCGGCCGCGCAGCAGCTGCACGAACTCGGCCAGCGCGCCCTGCCCGATCTCCTCCGTGCGGGCCCTAATGCCCCAGCCGCCGGCAAGGCGCCCGTACCAATCCCGCGCCGAACCCGCCGCGCCGGCATCGAGCGCCAGGCCAAGCTCGGCGCGCTGGCGCATCAGCGGCAGGGTGAGCAGGTTCACCAGGAATGCCACCAGCGCCCCGAACGACACCGGCGAGGCAAGTGCGGGCACCCAGGCCTGGAATGTCTGCGGCGCCATCGCCTCCATCAGCCCGGCGCCGAGGCCGAAGGCCACCACCGTTATCCGCCGTGCATCCAGCAGCCGGGCCGTCACCAGCTGGCAGCCCTGCGCCATCAGGAAGCCGGAGACGTAGAACAGCATCGCCGCCTGCACCGCGTGCGGCATCAGCACGAACAGTGCCACGAATTTCGGGCACAGCGCCGCCAGCACCAGCAGCCCGGCCCCCAGCCACGCGATGCGCCGCGCCAGCGTGCCCGTGGCCACCGAAAGCCCCACCGCCGCCGTCGCCGGGCTGGGGCACATCGCGCCGGCCAGCCCGGCGGCCATGGTGGCGATCCCGTTGGCCAGCAGGCCGCGGCGGATCGGCCGCGGGTCCGGCAGGGTCCAGCCGGCATCGGCGGCGCGCTGCACCACCACCAGGCTGCCCAGCGCGGTGGCCTTCAGCGCCACGATCGAAACCAGGAAGGCGACCAGCGGCGCCAGCGTCACCTCCGCGAAGCGTGGCGCCCAGGGGGTCGGGATGGCAATCCAGGGCCGTTCCGCCAGCACGGCGGCCGCATTCGGCACGCCGATGCCCAGCGCCAACGCCAGCGGAATTCCCATCGCCGCCCCGATCAGCACCGCGAAGGGCACGGCACGCGTGCGGCTGAGCGCCACCGCCGCCATCACCGCCAGGCTGGCCAGGAAGGCACCGAGCTGGCGCGGGTCCGGCGCGGCGCCGGCGCCCTGCAGGCCCAGGCGCTGGCTGCCGAAAGCCAGCAGCCCCACGCCGATCAGCATCACCACCACGCCCGCCACCTCGTTGGGCAGGAACACGCGCACGCGCCGCATCACGAATGTCAGCAGCACCATCGCCAGCCCCGTCAGGGCCACCAGCGCGCCGGCGGTGCCGAAGGCGGCCTCCCCCTGCGCCCCGGCCGCGGCAACCAGCAGGTACCCGCCCGCCGTGGCCGCGGTGTTGGTGCCGGGGATCGGATAGCCGGAGCCGACCGGCCCGCGCGTCAGCAGCTGCAGCACCTGCCACAGCGCCGCGGCCAGCAGGGCCAGGCACAGAAAGCGCGTGGCATCCGCCGGATCGCGCGACAGGATGGAGGCCATCAGCACTGGCAGCACGAGGTAGATGGACTGGATGGCGAAATGCTGCAGCGCCAGGCCGCAGGCGGTGGGCCAGGGCACCCTGTCGTCCATCGCGCTGAGCAGGCCGGCCGGGCGCACCGTGCGGCGGTCATGCGCGCGGCCGAGGAATGCCTCCAGCATGTCGTGCGCCCCCGGGGCGTGCGTCCGCCGGTTTCCGGGGCGGTCAGCCCTCGCCGCGCACCGGCGTGCGCCACGCCTCGCGCCCATGGGCCAGCAGGTAGAGGTCCTTCATCCGGCGCGAGACCGGGCCGGGGCTGTCATTGTTCATGATCCGCCCGCCCACCCGGCTGATCGGCATCACGCCGCCGGCGGTGCTGGTCAGGAACACCTCGTCCGCGTCCTCCAGCTCCGCGCGGGTGATCGGGCCGACACGGGGCGTGAGGCCCAGCTCCGGCACCAGTTCCAGCACGCTGCGCCGTGTGATGCCCTGCAGCACACCATGGCCGGAGGTGGACAGCATGTCCCCCTTCACCACGAACACGTTGAAGCCCGGCCCTTCCGTCACCAGCCCTGCGGCATCGCACAGCACGGTGGTGTCGAAGCCGTGGTCCTGCGCTTCCATCAGCCCCTGGTTGAAGTCCATCCAGTTGTAGTTCTTGGCGGTGGGGTCGAGGCTTTCATCGGGGATGCGCGGGGTGCTGGCGATCCACATATGCCCGCCGCGCGCCTGCACCTCCGGCGAGAGCACATCCACCCACGGGATGGCATAGGCAATGAAGTGGTTCTCGCAATTGGCGATCAGCCGCGGCATCCCGGGCTTCGGCCGCCCGCGCACCGCCACCATCGCCACATAGGCATCGGCGAGGCCCGTGAGCCACGTCACGCGGTGCAGGATCGCCTCCATCATCGCCAGCCCCTCCGGCGGGGCCAGCCGGCGCTTCTGCATGGAGGCGGCGAAGCGCGCCATGTGCACATCCAGCCGGAAGAAGGCGCCGTCCTTCACGTGCACCACGTCATAGGCGGAATCGGAACGGGTGAAGCCGAAATCGAGCACGGAGACGTTGGCCTCCCCCACCGGCACATACTTGCCCTGCGCATAGGCGGCCCCGCCAGCGAAGCGCGGGTCGATCGGGCGGGTGGCGGGGGCGAGCTGGTTCATGGCGGGCTCCAGGAGGGCTGGCAGGCAGCATCGCGCGGCCCAGCGTCGCCCGGCAAGCGCCCCGGCTTGGGTTCGGCGCCAAGACAGGCCATGATCGCACCGGGGACAGAATGCGGAGCCGCTGCGTGGTCGATCAGAAAGCCTACCGAGACGCGATGGCCCGCCTGGGCGCCGCGGTGAACATCATCACGACAGACGGCCCGGGCGGAAAGCGCGGCTTCACCGCCAGTGCCGTGTGTTCCGTCACGGATTCGCCCCCCACCCTGCTGGTCTGCCTCAACCGCAGCAGCGATTCGAACGAGGCGCTGAAGCTGAACCAGGCCGCCTGCGTGAACGTGCTGGCCGCTCCCCAGCAGCACCTCTCCCCCATCTTCGCCGGCATGGGCGAAGGCGACTACGACGCCCGCTTCGGCAATGCCGCATGGACCACCCTGCCCAACGGCGCCTACGCCCTGAACGGCGCGCTGGTCTCCTTCGAATGCCGCGTGGCGCAGGTGAGCGAGGTAGGCACCCACACCGTGTTCTTCCTGGAAGTGGAGTCGGTGCATGCCGGCGATCCCGGCGAGGCGCTGGTGTACTATGCCCGCAAGTACCACACCCTCACGCCGGGCTAGCCCCCCAAGCTTGCCCGCATGCCCCCCCGGGGGCTAAGACCCCCGCCCGTGGAGGAGCTTGCATGGCATCGATCGCCGAGGTGAACGCCGACAATCCGGCCCTGATGGCCCAGGCCGAGATCCTGGCCCGGCCGATGACGCCGGAGCGCCAGATGGCCAATGCCATCCGCGCCCTGTCGATCGACGCGGTGGAGGCGGCGAAATCCGGCCATCCCGGCATGCCCATGGGCATGGCGGACGTGGCGACCGTGCTGTGGTCCCGCTTCCTGAAGTTCGATGCCGCCGACCCGCGTTGGCCAGACCGCGACCGGTTCATCCTCTCGGCCGGCCACGGCTCCATGCTGCTCTACAGCCTGCTGCACCTCACGGGGCAGGAAGGCATGGGCATCGAGGAGCTGAAACGCTTCCGCCAGCTGCACTCCCCCGCCGCCGGCCATCCGGAATTCGGCGAGCACCCGGGCATCGAGACCACCACCGGCCCCCTCGGCCAGGGCCTGGCCACCGCCGTCGGCTTCGCGCTGGCCGAGCGCATGTTGGCCGCCCGCTTCGGCAAATCCCTGGTCGATCACCGCACCTGGGTGGTCGCCGGCGATGGCTGCCTGATGGAGGGCATCAGCCAGGAGGCGATCGGCCTCGCCGGCCACCTGAAGCTCGATAAGCTCTGCGTGCTGTGGGACGACAATTCCATCAGCATCGACGGCGGCACGGATCTCTCCACCTCCGAAGACCAGCTGAAGCGTTTCACCGCCGCCGGCTGGGCGGTGAAGAAGCTGGATGGGCATGACCCCGCCCAGATCGCCGCGGCCCTTTCCTGGGCGATGCGCTCCAAGAAGCCCACCCTGCTGGCCTGCAAGACCATCATCGGCTTCGGCGCGCCCACCAAGGCCGGCACCGCCGGCAGCCACGGCGCCCCGCTCGGCAAGGACGAAGCCGCCGCCGCCAAGGCCGCCCTGGGCTGGGAAGCCGCCCCCTTCGAGGTGCCCGAAGCGATCGGCGAAGCTTGGCGCGCCGCCGGCGCCCGCGGCGCCACCCCGCGCCGCGGCTGGCTCAAGCGCCTCGCCCGCCACAACCAGCGCAGCGAGTTCGAGCGCGCCCTCTCCGGCAAGCTGCCCGACAGCTTCCACGAGGCCGTCGCCGAGCTGAAATCCGGCATCGCCGAAACCCGCCCCAAGCTGGCCACCCGCCAATCCAGCCAGAAGGCGCTGGAAGCCCTGGTGCCCGCCCTGCCGGAACTGGTCGGCGGCTCCGCCGATCTCACCGGCTCCAACCTCACTTTGGTGAAGGGCATGGGCTTCGTGACCCCCGGCAACTACGCCGGGCGCTACATCCATTACGGCATCCGCGAGCACGGCATGGCTGCGGCCATGAACGGCCTGGCGCTGCATGGCGGCGTGATCCCCTACGGCGGCACGTTCTTCGTGTTCACCGACTACATGCGCCCGGCCCTGCGCCTGGCCGCCCTGATGCGCCAGCGCGTGATCCATGTCCTCACGCATGACAGCATCGGCCTGGGCGAAGACGGCCCCACCCACCAACCGGTGGAACACCTGGCCAGCCTGCGCGCCATGCCGAACGTGCACATGTTCCGCCCCGCCGACGCGATGGAAACCGCCGAGTGCTGGGAACTCGCCATCCGCCGCACCGACGGGCCGAGCCTGCTCGCCCTCTCCCGCCAGGGCCTGCCCACGCTGCGCAGCGACTTCGCGGAAAACCGCTGCGCTCGCGGCGGCTACGTGCTGGCCGAGGCCACCGGCGGCCCGCGCCAGATCACGCTGATCGCCACCGGCAGCGAGGTCGCCCTGGCCATGACGGCGCGCGAGCTGCTGGCCGCCGACGGCATCCGCGCCGCCGTCGTCTCCCTGCCCTGCTGGGAGCTGTTCGCCGCCCAGGATGCCGGCTATCGCGAGGAAGTGCTCGGCGAGGCCCCGCGCGTGGGCATCGAGGCCGGCGTGTCCTTCGGCTGGGACCGCTGGCTGGGCCCAGACGGCGTGTTCATCGGCATGCACGGCTTCGGCGCCTCCGCGCCCGAGGGCGAGCTCTACCGCCATTTCGGCATCACCGCCGAGGCCACGGCGGCGGCCGTACGTAAACGACTCGGCGTCTGAGCGCGGAAGCGACCAGCGGTTTTCATCGAGGGTTAATGCCGCCCGCCTAAATCCGGGGTCCCAACGTTTCGAAGGGGCTTCCGGATGTTTGGTTGGCGTGCCAGCGGCAAAGACCTGGCCAGCAAGGTCGAATGGCTCGATACCCTCTCCACCCATTGCGGCGTGGGGCTGTGGGACGCGGTCTTCCATGAGGGAGACGCGCTGCACCCCCAGGCGCGCTGGACCTGGAGTGCCGAATTCCGCCGCCTGCTCGGCTTCTCCTCGGCGCAGGACTTCCCCGATGTGGTGCAGTCCTGGTCCGACCGCCTGCACCCCGATGACGCACCCGGCACCTTCGAGGCCTTCGGCAACACCTGCCGCACCGGCGTGGGCTACGATGTCACCTACCGGCTGAAGATGCGCGACGGCAGCTGGCGCTGGTTCCGCGCCACCGGCGGCGTGGTGCTGGATGCCAACGGCCGCCCGCGCCGCGCCTGCGGCTCGCTGGTCGATATCGAGGAAACCCGCCAGGCCGAAACCCGCCGCCACGCCGCGCTGGAACGCCTGGCCTCCGGCTTCCAGTCCCGCATCGGCGCCACCGTCGCCGCCATCGGCGATGCCTCCCGCACGCTGGAGCAGACCGCGCGCGGCATGGCAGACGTCACCGGCACGCTGGCCTCGCAAACCTCCGTGGTGGAAGCCTCCGCCGGCGAGGTGAACGACAGCGTGCAAACCGTCGCCTCCGCCGCCGAGGAACTCTCCGCCTCCATCCGCGAGATCACCCAGCAGATCGACGGCTCCGCCGCCATCACCGACCGCGCCGTGGCCGATGTGCAGCGCACGGATGCCATCGTGCGCGCCCTGGCCGACAGCGCGGACCGCATCGGCCAGGTCGTCGGCCTCATTTCCAACATCGCCGCCCAGACCAACCTGCTGGCGCTGAACGCCACCATCGAGGCCGCGCGCGCCGGCGATGCCGGCAAGGGCTTCGCCGTGGTGGCCAGCGAGGTGAAGAACCTCGCCACCCAAACCGCCAAGGCCACCGACGAGATCGGCCAGCAGATCGGCCAGATCCAGGGCGCCACCAGCGAGGCCGTCGCCGCCATCCGCGGCATCACCGGCACGATCGAGCAGGTCAGCGCCATCTCCGGCAGCATCTCCGAGGGCATGCGCCAGCAGGCCGAAGCCACGGTGGAAATCGCCCGCACCATCGCGGCCGCCGCCGCCTCCGCCCAGGAAGTGGGCGGTGCCATTGCCGAGGTGGGCCGCGCCGGCACCCGCTCGCGCGGTTCGGCCGATGCGGTGCTGGAAGCCGCGGCCAGCCTGGCCGGGCGCTCCGGCGACCTTTCCACCGCCATGGGCACCTTCCTGGAGGAGATCCGCGCCGCCTGATCCCCGATGCATTGCCCACCCGGCCATGCGGTGCCACCGCAGCCGGGCAGGCGGCATTTCCAAAGCCATAAATCTGCCGCTATACGCCCCCATCCAGACGTTATCAGACAGGACCAGGGGAGTAGAGACATGGCTGTGAAGGTTGCGATCAACGGGTTCGGGCGCATCGGCCGCCTCGTGCTGCGCGCGATGGTCGAAAGCGGCCGCACCGATGTCGAGTGCATCGCCATCAACGACCTCGCCGACGTTGCCACCAGCGCCCACCTGTTCCGCTACGACAGCGTGCACGGCCGCTTCCCCGGCGAGGTGGAGGTCAACGGCAACCAGATCACCATCAAGTACAACGGCCGCACCTGGGGCCCGATCACCGTCTCCGCCGAGCGCGACCCCACCAAGGTGCCCTACCAGGGCGTCGACGTGGCAATGGAATGCACCGGCATCTTCGCCAGCAAGGAGAAGGCCTCCGCCCTGCTCCAGGCCGGCGCCAAGAAGGTGCTGATCTCCGCCCCCGGGGACAACGTGGACGCCACCATCGTCTACGGCGTGAACCACGGCACGATGACCAAGGACATGACGGTCATCTCCAACGCCTCCTGCACCACCAACTGCCTCACGCCCGTGGCCAAGGTGCTGCACGACACCTGGGGCATCGAGCGCGGCTACATGCTCACGATCCACGCCTACACCTCGGATCAGATGCTGCAGGACGGCCTGCACAAGGACCTGCACCGCGCCCGCGCCGCCAACCTCTCCATGATCCCCACCAGCACCGGCGCCGCCCGCGCCGTGGGCCTGGTGATGCCGGACCTGAAGGGCAAGCTCGACGGCTCCTCCATGCGCGTCCCCACCCCAAACGTCTCGGTGGTGTCGCTCGACGTGGTGCTGAAGAAGACCCCCACCAAGGACGAGATCAACGCCGCCATGAAGGCCGCCAGCGAGTCTGGCCCGCTGAAGGGCATCCTCGGCTACAACACCGCCCCGCTGGTCAGCAGCGACTTCAACCACGTGGCCTACAGCTCGGTGTTCGACGCCACCCAGACCGCGGTGGTCGATGGCGGGCTGGTGCGCGTGCTCACCTGGTACGACAACGAGTGGGGCTTCTCCAACCGTATGTCCGACACCGCGGCGCTGTTCGGCTCGCTCTAAGCAAGCAAGAGTCTTCTTTTTTCTGAAGAAAGAAGAAGAAAAAAAGACTTCATCCGTTTGCACCCGCCTCTCCCCGGAGAGCCGGGGGCAAACGGATAAAAGTTTTTTGGTTCTTTTTTTCAAAAAAGAACCGCTTCCTTCCTTGAGGAGCGTTTCATGACCTTCAAGACCCTCGACGGCCTCGACGTTTCCGGCAAGCGCGTTCTGCTGCGCGCCGATCTCAACGTGCCCGTGCGCGACGGCCGGATCAGCGACCTCACCCGCATCGAGCGCCTGAGCCCCACCATCCGCGAGCTGTCGCAGAAGGGCGCCAAGGTGATCGTCTGCAGCCATTTCGACCGCCCCAAGGGCAAGCGCGTGCCAGAGATGTCGCTGGCCCCCATGGCCGCGGCGCTGGGCGAGGTTCTCGGCCGCAAGGTCGCCTTCGCCGATGATTGCATCGGCGCCCCGGCCGAGCAGGTCATCGCCGCCATGGCCCCCGGCGACATCGCGGTGCTGGAAAACACCCGCTACCACGCCGCCGAGGAAAAGAACGATCCCGCCTTTTCCGCCGAGCTGGCCAAGCTCTGCGACATCTTCGTCAACGACGCCTTCTCCGCCGCCCACCGCGCCCATGCCAGCACGGAAGGCGTGGCCCATCTGCGCCCCGCCTATGCCGGCCGCCTGATGCAGGCGGAGCTGGAGGCCCTGGGCGCCGCCCTGCTGCACCCGCAGCGCCCGGTGATGGCCATCGTCGGCGGCGCCAAGGTCTCCACCAAGCTCGATCTGCTCGGCAACCTCGTCGGCCGCGTCGATGTCCTGGTGATCGGCGGCGCCATGGCCAACACCTTCCTGGCGGCCCAAGGCACCCAGGTCGGCAAGTCCCTGCAGGAAGGGGAGATGCATGCCACGGCGCTGGAGATCCTCAGCAAGGCCAAGGCCGCCGGCTGCGAGATCGTGCTGCCGGTGGATGCCGTGGTGGCCACCGAGTTCAAGCCCAACCCCGCGACGCAAACCGTGCCCGTCGGCAGCGTGCCGGCCGACTCCATGATCCTCGATGTCGGCCCCGCCTCGGTCGCCGCCCTCATCGCCAAGCTCGCCGCGGTGAAGACCCTGGTCTGGAACGGCCCGCTCGGTGCCTTCGAAACCCCGCCCTTCGATACCGCCACCGTGGCCCTGGCCAAGGCGGTCGCCCAGGCCACCCAGGCCGGCGCCCTGCGCAGCGTGGCCGGCGGTGGCGACACCGTCTCCGCCCTGCGCCATGCCGGCGTGGCAGAGCAGATGACCTATGTCTCCAGCGCCGGCGGCGCCTTCCTGGAATGGATGGAAGGCAAGACCCTGCCCGGCGTCGCGGCCCTCGGATAAAGCGTGGCGGCGCCGGAATCCTCCGGCGCCGTTCACCACTCCTTAACCCGGTCCGAGTCATGTTCCCCGCATGATCTCGAACACATCCCTCTCCGCCTTCTCGGCCGCCGACATGCGCCCCGCGGATTCGCGTGGTGTTCGTCCGCCCCCGCCCCCCTCCGAACGCGCCCCCGTCGACGCCACCACCCGCGTCGACCGCGTGCGCAGCCAGGCTGAAAGCCCGGCAGCCCAAAAGCTGCTGGCGCCCGATGCCGGCAACGGCCCGGCGCCCTCGCCCGGCCGCAACATGCCGCGCGGCTCGCTGCTGGATCTCTCGGTCTAGCGCGAAACTGAAGCGATCCCCGCACGCGGGGATTGAATTCGCGCGCCGGGATTGGCACTTTGCCCCCATGGCAGATTTCGAGCGCCGCATCCCGGAAGGCGACAACCGCGAGCGCAACGTGTGCCGCGATTGCGGCCATGTCGCCTACGAAAACCCCAAGATCGTCGTCGGCTCCGTCGTCGCCCACGAAGGCCGCGTGCTGCTCTGCCGCCGCGCCATCGAGCCGCGCCGCGACTACTGGACCCTGCCGGCCGGCTACATGGAGCTCGGCGAAACCATCCAGGCCGGCGCCATCCGCGAGGCGCAGGAGGAAGCCGAGGCGGACATCGCACTCGATGGCGTGCTCGCCATGTATTCCATCAGCCGCATCGGCCAGGTGCAGGTGATCTTCCGCGCCCGCTTCGCCGACCCCACCCAGCCACGCTTTTCCGCCGGGCCGGAAAGCCTGGAGGTCGGCCTGTTCCACTGGAACGACATCCCGTGGGACCGCATCGCCTTCCCCACCGTACGCTGGGCGCTGGATGCCTGGCGCGCCAACGAAACCGGCCCGCTCGGCGCGCCCGCCGGCAACCCGCCGGAAGACCTCGCCGGCACCGCCCGCCTGGCGGGCGTCTGATGCGCCTCCCGCTCGCCCTGCTGGCCCTGGCGCTGGCCACCCCTGCCCCCTTCCAGGCCGCGTGGGCCGACACGCCCACCCTGCTGCCCGGCACCATGCCCTCGCTCAGCCAGGGCCGCCCCAGCGCGCAACGCTTCTCCCCCGCCCCGGTGCCCAACCCAGACCTGCGCGCCCCACGCAGCCAGCGCGACCCCAACGCGGTGGAAATCGCCCCCGGCCTCACCCGCACCAACACCGGCCGCGCCCTGGCCGGGGACGGCTTCACGCCGGGCTCCGCCTATAGCGGCGAGCTGGAACGCCGCAACGGCCGCGCCGGCCTTGGCTCCACCCTGGCACCCAGCGTGAATATGCGGATGCCACTGCAGGTGGAGTTCGGGGCACCCAGGCAGTAAGGAAGAGTCTTCTTTTTCTGAAGAAAAAGAAGCAAAAAGACTTTTGTTCGTCCGCCAATGGAAACGCCCGCTCCTCCGTGAGGAAGAGCGGGCGCTTAAACGAACAAAAGTTTTTTGGTTCTTTTTTTCAAAAAAGAACCGCTTGCTTGCCTTAGATGTAGTGCTCCGCCAACGGCGCAAACCCATTGAACCTCTGGCTGGCATAGGTCGTCACATACGCCCCGGTGCTCAGCAGTTCCACCCGGTCCCCACTCCGCAGCGCCATCGGCAGCCGGTAGTTGGACTTCTCGTAGAGAATATCCGCCCCATCGCAGGTCGGCCCGGCAATGGCCACGGGGCCCATCTCGCCGCCGTCACGCGGGGTCGCGATGCGATACTTGATGGATTCGCCCTCGGTCTCCGCCAGCCCACCGAAGCGGCCGATATCCAGGTACACCCAGCGCGTGGGGTCGTCCCCCTTGCGGGAAACCAGCACCACCTCGGCCGAAACCACACCGGCATCGCCCACCACGGCGCGGCCGGGCTCGATCAGCATGTCCGGCAGCGCATTGCCGAAATGCTCCACCATGGCGCCCATGATGGCCTGGCCGAACGCATCCAGCGGCGGCACCTCGTCGCGGTAGCGGATCGGGAAACCGCCGCCCAGGTTCACCATGCGCAGGTTCACCCCGGCCGACTTCAGGTCGGTGAACAGCATCGCCACCTTGGCGATCGCCGCCTCGTAGCTGCCCGTGGTGGTCTGCTGGCTGCCCACATGGAACGACAGGCCGCAGGCATCGAGCCCCAGGTCACCGGCCCGCAGCATCAGCGCGCGGGCATGCTCCACCGTGGTGCCGAACTTGCGCGAAAGCGGCCAGTCGGCGCCGGCATTCTCCACCAGGATGCGGCAATACACCTGGCTGCCCGGGGCATGCTCGGCGATCTTCTCCAGTTCCTCGTCGGAATCGAAGGCAAACATGTCCACGCCCGCCTTGTGGGCGCGCTGGATGGCCGAAACCTTCTTCACCGTGTTGCCGAAGCTGATCGCCTGCGGCAGCGCGCCGGCGGCGATGCAGGCATCGATCTCCTCGATCCCCGCGGCGTCGAAGCGCGAGCCGAGCGCCACCAGCCGATCCAGGATCTGCGGCGCCGGGTTGGCCTTCACCGCGTAGTAGATCTGCGCCTGCGGCAACGCATCACGAATCGCGCGGAAATTCGCTTCCACGCGATCAACATCAAGCACCAGGCACGGCGTGGCCGGCTGATGGTCAGCAAGGAAGCGAGCGATCTTGGATGTCATCGCGCGGAACCCCCTATGAAACGTCCGCCTGTTCAGGCGACGGACGAAGTTGCGAAACGGTCGAACGAACCAGCGACCAGACGGATTGGCCCGTGCGCAAAAACCCTGCGTCGGGACCCGGAGTGCCAGAACGCTTGACGTCGTTACGTAACCCTAGGGAGTTCGTCCGCCCTCACGCCCCGGGGGACGGAAAAGAGGTTTGGTTGAACAAGGCGGGCCAGAGGCACGTGCGTTGCTGCGTGAGGGGGCAAATAGGACCCCCTCCCCCCCGGCGCAAGTGATTTTTTCACCCGCATTTGCGCTGGCCTCCCATGCCCGCCTGTGCTGGGAGTGGGCGTGTCGCACGCAGGGGAGAACCCGTTGAACGACGAAGTTTTTCCGTCGAACGAAACGGCCGTGCAGGGGCCCGGCTGGTGGGCCGCCATGGTGCGCACCTTCTGGCGAATCCAAAGCCACCGCACCGGCCTCGTCGCCGCCGGCTGCGCCTTCTACGCCACGCTGGCGCTGTTCCCCGCCCTATCGATGCTCGTCTCGCTGTATGGCCTCGCCTTCGACCCCAACAGCGTCGCCCAGCAGATGGAACTGCTGGAAGGCCTGCTCCCGCCCGATGCCTACACCCTGATCGGCCGCCAGGTGGCCGATCTCGTCGGCCGCCCGCGCGAAACCCTGGGCTGGAGCCTCGGCCTCAGCGCCGCGGTGGCCCTCTGGTCCGCCTCCACCGGCACCAAGAGCATGATCGCCGCCCTCAACCTCGCCTACGACGAGGAGGAACGCCGCAGCATCCTCGGCTTCCAGGCGGTGGGCCTGGCGATGACCTTCGCCTCCATCATGGGCGCCATCGTCACCGTGGGCGTGCTGGTGGCCCTGCCCCGGCTGATCGACATCCTGGCCCTGCCCACCGGCACCGCGGGGCTGGTTCACTGGGCCAGCGTGCTGGTGCTGGTGGGCTTCGTCTTCGCCTCGCTCGCCTTCCTCTATGCCGCCGGCCCCTCCCGCATGCGCGGCCACCGCCGCCGCGTGCTGCCCGGCGTGCTGCTGGCCACCCTGCTCTGGCTGATCACCAGCGTGCTGTTCACCATCTACGCCACCCACTTCGCCAGCTTCGGCTCGGTCTACGGCCCGCTCGCCGCCGTCGCGGCGGTCATGCTGTGGTTCTGGGTCTCGGCCTACGTGGTGCTGCTGGGCGCGGAGCTGAATTCGGCCCTGGAGAAATCCGCGGCCCTCACCCAACCGTTCTGAGCGCATCGGCGGCCTTGCGCGGCCGCCGCCCCAGCGTCCAGTTCGCCGCCATCCGCACCTCGGGGTTCGGCACCGTCCAGCACGCCCCATCGGCGTCCAGGAACACCACCCACATCAGGTGGGATTCCGGCCCGTAATCCACCACGAAATGGGCAAGGCCCGGCCCGTGCGGCGTGGTCATGGGAAGCGGCGGGGAGAGTTGCTGGAGCGGCATTGCGAACCTTTTGTGGAATAGCCCCGTGCCAACGCGCCTCTCCCGGCCCGCGTTCCAGCCTCGCAAGGCGCGGCCGATTGCCAGCACCCCAGCCAGTGCCTAGGCTCCGGCCCAAGGGAACGATCCCAGGCAACGACTCAAGGAAGCGTCAGATGGCGGCTGTGGTGAATCCGAACGGAACCCTCAAGGGCAAGGTCGCCCTGGTCACCGGCGCAAGCCGCGGCATCGGCGCCGCCGTCGCCGCCCGCCTCGCCATGGAAGGCGCCAAGGTCGTGTGCACCGCCCGCACCACCGACCAAGCCGAAAGCCGCCTACCCGGCACCCTCACCGAAACCGTGGAGCGCATCAACCGCGCCGGCGGCAAGGCCGTGGGCGTGAAGGCCGACCTCGCCCAGGCCTCCGACCGCGAACGCCTCTACGAGGAAACCCTGGCCGCCTACGGCTCGCCCGATATCCTGGTGAACAACGCCGCCGTCACCTTCTTCATCCCCATCGAAACCTTCCCGTCGAAGCGCTTCGACCTGATGATGGAAGTCCAGGTCTGGGCCGCCCTGCACCTCAGCCAGCTCGTCCTGCCCAAGATGCGCGAACGCAAGGGCGGCGCCATCATCACCCTGTCCAGCGGCGCCGCCATCCACCCCGCCCGCCCCTTCGAAGGCGTGCGCCCCGGCGGCACCGTCTACGGCATGTGCAAGGCCGCCCTGGAACGCTTCAGCACGGGCCTGGCCTCCGAGGTCTACGCCGACAACATCTCCGTCAACGCCATCTCCCCGGGCCTCGTCGACACCCCCGGCGTCGCCGTCCACGGCCTGATCAACGAGAACACCAAGCACCGCGTCTCGCCGATCGAGAACATCGCCGAAGCCTGCTACCAGATCGCCACCCGCGACCCCAAGGCGATGACCGGCCGGATCGACCACGCCGCCCCGTTCCTCGCCGAATTCGGCATCACCCCGTCCGAGTTGATCTGAAGCAAGCAAGCGCGTTCTTTTTTGAAAAAAAGAACCAATACTCAGTTCATTTGAGGATCCGGAATTTTGCCGGTTCCCTGATGCGGAAGTTATCAGTCACTGCGTCGCAGAGGTTGTCCCATGTTTGCGGGACGGTTCGTCGCAAGAAGGTC
>CAMDAM010000083.1 GCA_945888575.1 Asaia bogorensis
ATCAGCAGGTTATGGTGGCGGCGGATGTAGCTGATGATCGCCTCGTCCATCTTGTCGCCGCCCACGCGCACGCTGCGGGCATAGACGATGCCGCCGAGCGAGATCACCGCCACTTCCGTGGTGCCGCCGCCGATATCCACCACCATGGAGCCGCTGGGCTCCGTGACAGGCAGGCCGGCACCGATCGCGGCGGCCATCGGCTCCTCGATCAGCAGCACCTTGCGGGCACCCGCGCTCTCGGCACTCTCTTGGATGGCGCGGCGTTCGACAGCGGTGGAGCCGGAGGGCACGCAGACGATGATGATCGGCGAGGCGAAGCCGCGGCGGTTGTGCACCTTGCGGATGAAATGCTTGATCATCTCCTCCGCCACCTCGAAATCGGCGATCACGCCGTCGCGCAGGGGGCGGATGGCGGAGATGTTGCCGGGGGTGCGGCCGAGCATCAGCTTGGCCTCGTCGCCCACCGCCAGCACCTGCTTCTTGCCGCGCACATCGGCGATGGCGACCACGCTGGGCTCGTCCAGCACGATGCCGCGGCCCTTCACATACACGAGCGTGTTGGCGGTCCCGAGGTCGATGGCCATGTCGGCGGACATGAACCCGAGCAGGCGTGAAAACATCTGGGCAACCTTGTTGCAGCGCAGCGAGCAGGCGGTGTGGAAGCGCGGGGCTTAGCCCCCCCGGTGCCCGGGGGCAAGGCCTCTCGTCCCGGCCCCGACCGGGAACGCGGGGCCGGGATGGGCCAGGGTCATAGCAGCTTCAGCAGCGCGAAGCCGCCGACGATGCCCAGCACGCCCACGGTGGTCACCAGCGTCAGGCGCCGCTCGATGAAGACGCGCACCGGCTCGCCATAGAAGCGCAGCAGGGCGGCCACCAGGAAGAAGCGCGCGCCGCGCGTGGCGATGCTCGCCAGCATGAACACGCCGAAGTTGAAGCTCGCGGCCCCGGAGGCGATGGTGACGATCTTGTACGGGATCGGCGTGGCGCCCTTCACCAAAATCACCCAAAGCCCCCATTCGGCATAGGTGGCCTTGAAGCGCTCGAACGCCGCCTCATAGTGGTAAAGCGCGATGATCGGCTGGGCCAGCACCTCGAACAGCGCGTAGCCGATGTAGTAGCCCAGCGCCCCGCCCAGCACGGAGCTGACGGTGCAGATCAGGGCGAAGCGCCAGGCGTGCTGCGGCCGGGCGAGGCACATCGGGATCAGCAGCGCATCGGGCGGGATCGGGAAGACGCTGCTTTCGGCGAAACTGATCACCGCAAGCCAAACCGGGGCACGGCGGCTGCCGGCCAGGGCCAGCACGCGATCGTAGAAGCGCCTGAGCATGTGGGGTTCCCGTTCCGGATGCGGTGTCCTGTGCCACGCGCGCTGCCGCGGTTCAACCTTGCACGGCGCGGGCCCGCTTGTATCGTCGCGCCATGCGCATCGCCCTCATCCACGCCCTCGCCCATTCGCCCCCGCCGATCGAAGCCGCCTTCGCGCGGCTGTGGCCCGAGGTGCGGCGCACCAACCTGCTGGATGACAGCCTCTCGGCCGACCTCGCCCGCGACGGCGCGCTGACACCGGCGATGACCGAGCGGTTCCTGACGCTGGCGCGCTACGCCGTTGGTACGGGCGCCGATGCCATCCTGTTCACCTGCTCCGCCTTCGGCCCCTGCATCGAGGCCTGTGCCGAAGCCCTCGCGCCGATGCCCGTGCTGAAGCCGAACGAGGCGATGATCGAAGAGGCGCTGGCCCTGGCCGGCCCCACCGGCCGCATCGGGCTGATGGCCAGCTTCGCGCCCACCCTGGCCTCCATGCCGCCGGAATTCGCCGCCGCCGCACCAGGGATGACGCTGGTGCCGTGCCTGGCCGAGGGATCGCTGGCAGCACTCGATCGCGGCGACGGGGCGGAGCACGACCGGCTGGCCGCCCTGGCCGCCGCCGCGCTCAAGGACTGCGACGCCATCGCGCTGTCTCAGTTCAGCCTGGCCCGTGCGGCCGAGGCGGTGGCACGGGCCACCGGCAAGCCGGTGCTGACCACGCCGGACAGCGCCGTGCGCAAGCTGAAGCGCCTGCTGGGCGCCGCGTGATGACGCTGGAGGACTTCCAGGCCTCGCTCACCGCCGCCGCGCCGCCGCCGGGGCTGTCCCTGGCGGTGCAGGGGCTGTGGTGGGATGGCAAGGGCGACTGGGCCCGCGCCCATGGCTGCGCCCAGGACCAGGACGACCGGATCGGGGCCGCCGTGCACGCCTATCTACACCGCAAGGAGGGCGACCTGGGCAATGCCGGCTACTGGTATGCCCGCGCCGGCCGGACGATGCCGAAGACCACGCTGGACGAGGAGTGGCAGGCCCTGGCGCGGGAGCTTCTCGGCGAGAGCTAGGCGGGCTCCTTCTCCGCCTCCACCAGCATCTGCAGCGCCTGCTCGGGCCCGAGCAGGATCTCCGCCAGGCGCAGCCGGTCCACCCGTGCCTGGGCGTCGTCGTCGGCGCGTGGGGAGAGCAGCGGGCGGGTGTTGCGCAGCATGCGGTCATAGGCGTCGGAATTGTTGATGCGCCGTGCCACCTGCTCGAAGCGACGCAGGTCGCGCGCGGCATCCTCCAGCGCCTCGCTCGCCTCGGCCTGCTGCGGCAGCGGGGCTGCCAGCGGGGCGAGCACGCGGGCCTGCAGGGAGGTTTCGAAGCGGCTGCGGCAGGTGGTGTCGATGCGCGCGCGGGTGGCGGCGATGCGCGCGCTGCGGGCCGGGCGGTCGGCGGAGCCCTCGGACAGCTCATCCAGCATCGACACGGTGCGGCGCAGCTTGTCCAGCCCCGGGGCACCGTCGGGCGCCACCACGGGGTCGGCCTCGATGGTGTCCAGCACGTGCTCCACCGCGCGTTCCGTGGCGGTGCGGCCGGGCAGGCCGGTGGGGGAGGCATGGGCGGAGGTGATGGACAGGATCATCGTGGCGGCGCTGGGGATCCAGTGCATCATCACGCTGATCAGCACGCCCAGCGTCTCCGGCTCCGCGGCGGCCTCGGTGAGCAACTCGCCGATGGCGGCGCGATCGGGCGGGCGGCGCGGCACCTGAAGTGCGATGGCCGGGGCCTGGCGCAGCACGGAAACCACGATGCGCCGCAGCGCGGCATGGTCGGCCAGTTGCAGGCCAGTGGCATCGACCCAATCGGCCGGCGGACGGGAGTTGGCCAGAAGGTCGGCCGCGCGCGCCCAGAGGGAGGGCCCGGCACGCAGGATCAATGGCAGGTCGTCGGTGCGCCCGCCGGCCACCTGGGCGCCGATTTCGGCCACCAGGGCAGGGTCCATCGCCGTCACCTGCCGGATCAGGCAGGGCACCACGGTGCGCGGCACGGTCAGCGCCCCGCGCTGCCATTGCGGCGCCGGCACCAGCACGGGATCGAGCGGCATGAACAGCAGCCGCCCCACCGCCAACGGCCGGCCGGGCCGCAGCTGCGCCAGCCGGGCGCGCAGCGGCTCGATCAGGTTGTCGGCCTCGCCGCGGTGCGGCAGCGCATCCACCATCGCCACCACCTTGAGGATCTTGGCATCCTGGGCGGAGACGAGATGGCGGTTGAGCGCCCTGATCTCGGCGAGGCGGGAGGGTCCGGTGGCCTGGGACATTTTGGCTTCTCCGCTCTCTGATGTCAGGGGGAGACGGCGCGCAGGTGCTCGTTGCGCGCGATCAGGTCGTGCATCGTGATGCCGGTGCGCCAATCCTCCATCATGGCCACCAGCCGCCGGCGCGGGGCGTCGCTGGTGGAGGGCACCCGGATGCGGGCCCATTCGGCCGCCTCCTTGGGCAGCACGGGAATCAGGCTGGCCATCTCGGCCAGGGTCACGGCGCGGCCCAGCCGCTCGGCGGTCTGCCACAGCATGATGATCCGCTCCCACCCGTCCAGCAGCCATTCCGGCCGGGCGATGCGCGCGGCCACCGTGGCGGGGTCGGCGATCCAGGCGGCCAGCAGCGCCTCCATGTTGGCGGGCAAAGACTGCACGTCGGCCAGCACGGAGCGCGCGCAGATCAGGGTGACATCGGCGGATTCGGCCACCCGCGCGGCATCGCCGCCGCTTTCGTCGGGGTATTGGCGGGCCCATTCCACCATCTCGTCGCGCAGCGTGGCGAGCCCGGTCAGCGTGCGGCCGACGCTGCCGGCGACATCGCTGGGGCGCAGGCCGATCGGGGCGAACAGCCCGGAGATCTCCTCCAGGATGGCGGCCAGCTGCTCGCTGGTGCGGCCCAGCGCGGGCGCGATCTGCGCCACCACGCGGCGGGCACGCAGTTCCAGGTCGGCGGGGGAGGCGCGCCCGAGCGGCTTGCCCTCTTCCGCCTCCACCTGGCCGACAAGCTCCAGCAGCAATTGGAAATTGGCCACCATGCGGGATTTCGCGTCCGCGGCGATCGCCACTTCCGCCGCGGCGCGGGCGGCACGGCCGGCCAGCCCCTCGGCAGCGATGGCGCGGGCCGCCTCGCGGATCGAACCGGGTGTCACGGCGCGCTGGGTGGAAAGCAGGGAGATCAGCCGGCAATCATGCACCGTGGGCCGGCACAGGGTGAACAGCCCTTCCCACGGCACAATGTAGATGCCCTTGCCGCCGGAGGGGTTCGGCACGGTGAATTCCAACCCGCCCCGCGAACCCGGCCGCGCCCGCGCGCCGTTCAGCTGCGGGGTGATGAACGGCACCGCAGCGCCGCGTTCCAGGAAGGTGCCGGGGTGGTAGCCCAGAACCGGCTTGGGGAGCGTGATGTTTGCGCTGGTATGCGCGGACATGCCGAGTGCCTGACTATTCGGGGCCAGAATAAAACGACAAAAGATGAACAGCGCCTTGACAACAGCGCGTCAGCGCGGCCCCACGGACAGATCGTCGAAAGCGGGCCGGCCGGTCAGGTAGCGCCAGTGATGCCACAGCAACCGGGCGGCGAGCCCGCGCCAGGGCCGCCACCCCTCCGCCAGGGCGCGCAGCGGCACCGGGCCGGGCCGCGCGGCCAGCCCCTTCAGGTCCGCCGCCGCCCCAGCCAGGGCGAGGTCGCCGGCCGGGAACACGTCTTCCCGTTCCAGGGCAAACAGCAGGTAAACCTCCGCCGACCAGCGCCCCATGCCGCGCACCGAGGCGATGGCCGCGATCGCCGCCTCGTCCTCCATGGCTGCCAGCGCGCCTTCCTCCAGCGTGCCGTCTGCAAACGCGGCGGCGAGCGAGCGGGCATGGGCCACCTTCGGCCGCGACAACCCGGCGGTGCGCAGCGCCGCCTCGTCCAGCGCCAGCAGCCCCTGCGGCTGCAGCGCCCCGGGCACCGCGCGCAGCCGGCCCCAGATCGCGGCGGCGGCCTGGTTGCTGATCTGCTGGCCCACGATCGCCTGCAGCAGCCCTTCGAACCCCGCCGCCCGCCGGCGCCAGGGCAGCGGCCCGGCCGCCGCCTCGATCCCGGCGAGGTCCGGATCGGCCGCGACGAGCAGGTGCAGCGCCGCGCGCGCGGCGGCGGGGGGGTGGGGAAATGTCACGCCGTCCGACTAGCAGAGCGGCGCAGGGAGCGGAAGAAAGCCTTCGAGATTGCAAACTGCAACACCGACACTGAGGCACTTTGCCGACGCGGCTGTTACATGGATAGTCTCTCGCTTATGGAAACAGCCACCATCACGGTTAACCCGCATATCCTTGTGGTCGACGACGACCGCGAAATCCGCGACCTGCTCGCGCGCTATCTGGAACGGCAGCATTTCCGCGTCACCGCCGTGCGCGATGCCCGCGAGGCGCGGCGCATGTGGCCTACCACCACCTATCAGATGGTGATCCTGGACCTGATGCTGCCGGGCGAGGGCGGGCTCGATTTCGCCCGCTGGCTGCGTTCCGAGAGCGACGTGCCGATCCTGATGCTCACCGCGCTGGGGGAGGAGAACGACCGCATCATCGGCCTGGAGCTGGGCGCGGACGACTACCTGACCAAGCCGTTCAACCCGCGCGAGCTGCTGGCCCGCATGCGCGCCGTGATGCGCCGTGCCAGCGAAGGCGGCGAGAAGCGCGAAAGCGGCAGCAAAACGCTGTTCTTCAACGGCTGGACACTGGAATCCGCCCGCCGCCGGCTGCTGAACCCCGAGGGTGCGGAGGTTCCGCTCACCGGCGGCGAATACGACCTGCTGGTGGCGCTGCTGGACCGCGCCAACAAGGTGCTGACGCGGGACATGCTGCTGGACCTGCTGCGCGGCCGCCAGGCCGGGCCGTTCGACCGCGCGATCGACGTGGCGATCAGCCGCCTGCGCCGCAAGCTGGAAGACGACGGGCGCCACGCCCAGCTGATCAAGACCGTGCGCGGCGGCGGCTATGTGCTGGCCGCCGAAGTGACGCGCGGCTGAACGCCCGGCTGCCGTGCTGAGCCGGATCCGCGCCCTGCGGATCTGGCCCGCCAGCCTCGCGGCCCGCACCGCGCTGGTGCTGCTGGGCGGCCTGCTGCTGTCCCAGATCGGCGGGCTGATGCTGCACGCGCTCGACCGTGCCGAGATGCTGAACTCGGCGCAGGAACACGAAATGGCGCGCCGGCTGATGACCACCTACCGCAGCCTGGTGCTGGCCCGGCCGGAACAGCGTGCCAACCTGATCGACCAGGCGCGGGTGCCGGGCGACATCGCCCTGTCCTTGAGCGAGACGGCGCCGGCCTTCACCCTGCCGCTCGCCTCGGCGGCGCTGCAGCGGCACATGCAATCCCACACCCTGATCGTCCCGCTGCCGCCATCCCTGCGCCCACGCCAGATGCTGGTGCACGGCACGGAAGACCGCGCCCGCGTGGCCGTGGGCATGCAGCTGCCGGAGGGCCAGTGGCTGGTGGCCGACCTGTCGCTGCGGCCGATCTGGCCCTGGCATTCCAATGCCTTCCTGGCCACGTTCGGCATCATGTCGGCGGTGGCGGCGCTGCTCACGCTGTGGGCAGTCCGGCGGCTGGTGGAGCCGGTGGCCACCTTGGCCAACGCGGCCGAGGCGCTGGGACGCAACGTGAACGCGCCCCCCCTGCCGGAGACCGGGCCCGACGAACTGGCCACCGCGGCCGCGGCCTTCAACACCATGGCCGCGCGCATCCGCCGCTTCGTGGAGGACCGCACCTTCCTGCTGACCGCCATCGGGCATGACCTGCGCACCCCGATCACCCGGCTGCGGCTGCGCGCGGAGTTCATGGAGGATGACGACCAGCGCACCCGCATGCTGTCCGACCTCGACGAGCTGGAGACGATGGTGAGCGCCACGCTCGCCTTTGGGCGCGACGCCACCACCAGCGAGCCGGCCGTGCCGGTGGATCTCGCCGCCCTGGTGAACACGGTGCTGACCGAGGCCGGGGACGCACGGCCGGACCTGCCGCCGGAGGCCGTGGGCTATGCGGGGCCAGACCGCTTCACCATCACCACCCGCCCGGTGGCACTGAAGCGCGCGCTGACCAACCTCGTCACCAACGCGCTGAACTACGCCGGTACGGCAAAGGTGACGCTGATGCCGCCGCAGGACGGCCAGGTGGTGCTGCATGTGGACGATGACGGCCCCGGCATCCCGCCCGAGGATCTGGAGCGCGTGTTCCTGCCCTTCCAGCGCCTGGAGCCGAGCCGCAACCGGGAGACCGGCGGCATGGGGCTGGGCCTGCCGATCACCCGCAACATCGCCCGTGCCCATGGCGGCGACGTAACCCTGCAGAACCGCCCCACCGGCGGGCTGCGCGCCACGCTGATCCTGCCCATCTAGCGCACGGGGCCCAAAAAAGAGCCCCGCGACCGAAGCCGCGGGGCAAGTGTACAGGGAGGCTTCACGTCTGGGAGACGCAGGAGCCCGAAGGCCCCCTTCCCCGGCGCAGAGGCCGGGAAACCGATGGGAGGAACCAGGGGCCGGCCTGCGTGGCAGAGCCCCGGGCCCGTCCGAACCCGTGGCCGGAAGCTATGGTGCGCTGCGGTGCCGGACCATGGCGAAATGCCGGACGCGGCCATGCCGGTCGCGCAAATCACGCGGCATCCCTGTTGATTTCGCAGTATTTTGCGAAGTTTCCATGGCTGGGATGTTAAAGTAGCGTGACGAAATCGCCCTGGCGGGCCCGACCCGGGCCAACGGCAACCCCACGCACATATGGCGGCATGCGAAGCCCGTACACGCATCGGGCCGGCACCATCCCTGGCGCCGGCCCGTGCCGCATCACAAACGGGAGATCAGCTGCGCTGGGCGAGCTGACCCAGCAGGAAGTCGCGGAACACCGCCACGCGCTTCGAATTCCGCAGTTCCTCCGGATAGACGAAATACACATCCACCTTCGGCGCCTTCACCTCGCTCAGCACCTGCACCAGCCCTTCATCCACGTGCATGTAGTCGGGGATGGCGGCGATGCCGAGGCCTGAGCGTGCCGCGGCCAGCATGGCGCGCAGCGAATTGGTTTCCAGCACCGCCTTGCGCGGGCTGCCCGGCCGCCGGCCAACCTCGGCCAGCCAGTTGATATCGGGCACCGGCGGGTGATGCTCCCCGAACAGGATCAGCCGGTGGTTGTCCAGGTCCTCAGCGGTCTTGGGCGTGCCGTGCTGCTTCAGGTACTCGGGCGAGGCCACCACATGCCACTCGATGGCGGTGAGGTGGCGCTGCACCAGGTCCGGCTGCTTCGGCGCGTGCATGCGGATCGCCACGTCGGCTTCGCGCATGGCGAGGTCCAGGTCGGTGTCGTCCAGCAGCAGCTGCATCGTCACGTCCGGGTATTGCGCCAGGAACACGTGCAGCCTGGGCGCCAACCAGGAGGAGCCGAAGCCCACCGTGGTGGTCACCTTCAGCCGCCCGGCCGGGCGCTCCTTGCTCTCGGTCAGCAACGCCTCGGTCATCGCCAGCTTGGCGAACACCTCGCGCACCGTCCGGTTCAGGCTCTCGCCCTGCTCCGTCAGGATCAGCCCGCGCGCGTGGCGGTGGAACAGAGGCACCTGCAGGGCCTCCTCCAGCGCCGAAATCTGCCGCGAGACGGCAGATTGGCTCAGGTTCAGCGTGTCGCCGGCATGCGTGAAGCTGCCTGCCTCGGCAACGGCGTGGAACACACGCAACTTGTCCCAGTCCATAATGCAGCCATTCCCCTGTTACCCCGCCCGTAGCGGGACAACGATTTGCTTGGTCCCCGCCTCACCGAAACAGGGACGATTCCGCTTCCTATCGGCCGCCCGCCAACGACGGCACGGGCGCATCCATATCGCTCCCGGCCGCGTGCGACTCGACCGCATGCTCCGCCAGCCACTTTTCGACTTCCAGGGCTGCCATGCAACCTGTTCCTGCGGCTGTGACCGCCTGTCGCCACACTTTGTCCTGTACATCGCCCGCAGCGAACACCCCGGGCACCGAAGTTCGGGTCGATCCCGGTGGGGTGAGTACGTACCCTTCCGTATCAAGCTCCACCTGGCCGCGGAACACCTCGGTGGTCGGCGAATGCCCGATCGCGATGAACACACCGTCAAGATCCAGCTGCGTCGCCGCCCCGGTGACGGTATCGCGCAGCGCCACGCCGTTCACCCCCACCGGGGCGCTGCTGGCGGTGATCTCCTCCACCACCGCGTTCCACACCACCTTCACCCGCGGATGCGCGAACAGGCGCTTCTGCAGGATCTTCTCCGCCCGCAGGCTGTCGCGCCGGTGGATCAGTGTCACCTCGCTGGCGAGGTTGGCCAGGTACAGCGCCTCCTCCACAGCGGTGTTGCCACCGCCCACCACGGCCACGCGCTTGCCGCGGAAGAAGAACCCGTCGCAGGTGGCGCAGGCGGAAACGCCGAAGCCCTGCAGCTTCTTCTCCGATTCCAGCCCCAGCCAGCGCGCCTGCGCCCCGGTGGCGATGATCACGGAGTCGGCGATGTACACATCCCCGGAATCCGCCTGGCAGCGGAACGGGCGCTGCGAGAAATCCACCTTGGTAATCAGGTCATAGGCGATGCGCGTGCCGACATGCTCGGCCTGCTTCTGCATCTGCTCCATCAGCCACGGCCCCTGGATCGCCTCGGCGAAGCCCGGGTAGTTCTCCACATCCGTGGTGATCATCAACTGCCCGCCCGGCTGCAGCCCGGCCACCAGCATGGGCTCCAGGCTGGCGCGCGCGGCATAAATCGCGGCGGTGTAGCCGGCGGGGCCGGCACCGATGATCAGCAGGCGGGTTCGGTGGGTGGTGGCAGCCATGCGGGGCGATTCCAGCGGTGAGCGCTGGACAATAGGGCCCAGCGGCGTTGCGCTTCAAGGAAGCGGGCCTTGTGCCGCCGCCGTTGTGCAATAATATTTCGTCATGCCGTGCCAATCGGCAACCGCCTTGCCCGCCATAAACTGCCTCCTCCCTTGGGGAAGATACGTCCACCGATGAAATTGCCCTCCGACGTCCCCGTGCTGGACGCCATCGACCGTCGCATCCTGGCCGAGCTCCAGGCCGATGGGCGCATGACCAACGTGGAGTTGGCCCGCCGCGCCGGCATCTCCGCGCCCCCCTGCCTGCGCCGCGTCCGCCGGCTGGAGGAGGCCGGGATCATCCGCGGCTACCACGCCGATTCCGATCCGCAGAAGCTGGGCTGGGAGATCACCTTCTTCGCCATCGTCGGGCTGGAAAGCCAGAAGGAGGCCGTGCTGGCCGCCTTCGAGTCGATGGTCGCCGAATGGCCGGAGGTGCGGGAGTGCCACATGATCCGCGGCGGCGGCGATTTCCTGCTGAAGCTGGTGGCACGCGACACCGCGCATGAAAACCAGCTGACGCAACGCCTCACCGGCGCCGCCGCCGTCGCCCGCGTGCAAACGCTGCAAACCATCCGCACCAGCCGCAGCCTGGCCGGCGTGCCGCTCTGACAACAACGCCCCCGGCGGCCCCGCCCCTCCCTTGCTGCGCATCGAACGCCTCGGCCTTGCCGCCCTCCTGGGCCTGACCGCGCTGCGCCTCGTCGTGGCGGCCTGGATGCCGCTGCTGCCGGACGAGGCCTATTACTGGGTGTGGTCCCGCGCCCTGGCCCCCGGCTATTTCGACCATCCCCCCATGGTGGCGCTCTGGATCGCCGCCGGCACCGCCCTGGCCGGGGAGGGCGCGCTGGGCGTGCGCCTGCTCGCCCCGCCCGCCGCCCTGCTCGGCTCGCTGATGCTGGCCCGCGCGGCGCGCGACCTGCTGCCGGGGGAGGAGACGGCACGGCGCGAGGCCGGCGTGCTGGCCGCCGCCCTGCTGAACGCCACCCTGCTGTTCGGCGCCGGCAGCGTGACGATGACGCCGGACACCCCGCTGCTGTTCTTCTGGACCGCCGCGATCTGGGCGCTGGGCCGCCTGCAGGCAGGCGCCGATCCGCGCTGGTGGCTCGCCGCCGGGCTGTTCATCGGCGCGGCCGGGGCCAGCAAGTATTCCGCCCTGCTGATCACCCCGGCCATCCTGCTCTGGGTGCTGGCCATCCCCGCCCACCGGCGCTGGCTGCTCTCCTGGCCGCTTTGGGCCGGCGCCGCCCTGGCCGCTGCCGTCGTGGCGCCGGTGCTGGCCTGGAACGCCACCCATGGCTGGGCCAGCATCCTCAAGCAGGGCGCCCGTGGCGGCGAGGGGCCACCGCTGCGCGCGCTGCAATTCCTGGCCGAGCTGGTGGCCGGCCAGCTGGCGCTCGCCACCCCGGTGATCGCCGTGCTCTGCGCCGCCGGCCTGCTTGCCGCGCTGCGCCGGGGCGCGCGGGATCGGCCCGGCTGGGTCCTGCTCGCCGGGCTCTCGGGCATGCCCGCCGTGGTGTTCACGCTGCATGCCCTGGGCGAGCGCGTGCAGGCCAACTGGCCCGGCATCGCCTACCCCGCCGCCTGCATCGCCGCCGCCGCCATCGTCCCCACCCTGGCCGTGCGCTGGCAGCGCTGGGTGCGCCCCGGCCTAGCCCTCGGCCTCGCCATCACCGCCGCCACCTGGGCGCAGGCCACGCTCGCCCCCCTGCCCCTGCCCCCACCGCTCGATCCCACCCTGCTGCGCCTGGCGGGATGGAATGCCCTGGCCGCCGACATCGCCGCCACGGCCCGGCGCGAGGGCATCACCATCGTCGCGACCACCAATTATGGCCACGCCGCCCTGCTCGCCCGCCTGCTGCCACCCGACATCGCCGTGGTGGGCCTCGAAGGCCGCTGGGCCCTGTTCCGCCTGCCGGATGCCCGCCCCGCCCTCGCCGGCCGCCCCCTGCTGCTGCTGCACAGCGCCCGGCGTGACGAACGCCTGCACACCGATGCCCTGGCCACCCCGCAGCAGATCGCCACCCTCACCCGCGGGCGGGACGGGATGGCGGCCGAGCAATTCCGCCTGTATCGTGCCACCGGCCGCCAGGGCGAGCAGCCCGCCGCGCTGATGCCGCGCCCGCACGCCCCCCTTCGGGAAGCCCGCCCATGATGCAGCCCGCCAGCTTCGACGAGATGCCAACCTACGAGGACGTGCAGGCCGCCCGCGCCCGCATCGCCCCGCTGGTGGTCCGCACCCCCATGCTGCGCAACCCCTGGCTGGACAAGATCACCGGCGGCACCATCCTGCTGAAGCCGGAACCGCTGCAGCGCACCGGCAGCTTCAAGCTGCGCGGCGCCAGCAACGCCATCCTGCAGCTCAGCGAGGCCCAGCGCCGCAACGGCGTCGTCACCCACTCCTCCGGCAACCACGCCCAGGCCACCGCGTACGCCGCCGCCTCGGTCGGCGCCCGCGCCACCATCTTCATGCCGGACGACGCCCCCGCCATCAAAGTCGAGAGCACCCAACGCTGGGGCGCCGAAATCCGCCGCTACGACCGCATGAAGGACGACCGCGAGGGCATGACCCGCGCCCACGCCGAAGCCTCCGGCGCCTCCATGGTCCCGCCCTTCGACCACCCGCACGTCATCGCCGGCCAGGGCACCCTCGCCCTGGAACTGGTGGAGGATGCGCGCGAAGCCGGCTTCACCATGGATGCCATGCTCGCCTGCACCGGCGGCGGCGGCCTGATCGCCGGCTGCGCCCTGGCCGTGGAAGGCGCCTCGCCGGATACCCGCCTCTACGCCGTGGAGCCCGAAGGCTGGGACGATACCGGCCGCTCCCTCGTCTCCGGCAACCGCGAAACCAACACCCCCGGCGGCTCCACGCTGTGCGACGCGCTGCTGGCCCATTCGCCGGGCAAGCTCACCTTCGCCGTCAACCGCCCCCGCCTGGCCGGCGGCCTCGCGGTGACGGACGCCGAAGTGCTCGCCGCCATCAAGTTCGCCTTCGCCCACCTCAAGCTGGTGGTGGAACCCGGCGGCGCCGTCTGCCTCGCCGCCCTGCTCGCCGGCAAGTTCGATGCGAAGGGCAAGGTGGTCGGCCTCGTGCTCAGCGGCGGCAACATCGACCCGGACGTGTTCGGCCGCGCCCTCGCCGCCTGATGCGCCTCCACTACGTCCAGGGCTCCCCCTATGCCCGCATGGTCCGCATCGCCTGGCGCGAGCGCGGCATCGCGGGGATCACGGAGCAGGAAACCACCCTGCGCGACCCCGTCTCCACCCTGCTGCCGCACAACCCCGTCGGCCGCGTGCCCACGCTGGTGCTGGCCGACGGCACCGCGCTCACCGAAACCCTGCTGATCCTCACCCACCTCGATCGCCTGCACGCGGGCCCGCGCCTGATCCCCGAAACCCAAGCGGGCCTCGCGGAGCTCGGCCAGGCCATCGGCCTGCTGGACGGCATCGCGGTGTGGAACCGCGAGCTGCGCCGCCCGGAACACGAACGCTCCCCCGGCGTGATCGCGCTGGAGGAAACCCGCGCCAACCGCACCGCCGACCGGCTGGAGGCCGCCCTGCCCCATCACGAAACCGCCCGCCTCGCCCTGGCCTGCGCGCTGGGCTACTGCGAGCGCCGCCACACCGCCTGGGCCTGGCGCCACGGCCGCCCCGCGCTGGCCGCCTGGTTCGATGCCGCCACCGCCACCCCGTTGTTCCAGGCCACCATGCCCCCCATCTCCGGCCTCTGATAACGCTGGACGCCACGGTGCCCGCCGCTATCATTTGTGACAGGACGATGGACGAGGTGCCGATGCCAGGTCCGAGTGCGGGAGATACCCCGGAGGCAAGCGCGCCCCGGTTCAACATCCACGGGGCGAGGCCATGAGCGAGGTCGTCGCCCTTCCCCGCGCCCGGGACGACACGATGTGGGCCGTCATCGCCTCCATCGGCAAACTGTCCAAGGTCGCCAACATCTACCCCAGCCGCGCCGCCGCCCTGGAAGACCGCGCCTGGCGGGAGGCCCAGGTGGCCGCCCATTCCACCTTCCTCAGCGGCAGCCGCCAGCCCCCGCCGCGCTACTCCGTCGCCCCCATGCGCCGCGCCGACCTGCCGCGCGGCTGGCAGCCCCTGCCGGCGCTGGGCTTTCTGCGGGGCCAGTTCATCTAGCCGGGGAACCTAAAGGGCCCAGGCGCGCTTCCACCGGGAACCCCGTGGAGGAACCGCCCATGCGCCTCGGTCCCAGCCTGGCCGCGCTGCTTGCCCTCGCCGCCACCCCGGCCCTTGCCCAGCCACCGCCGGGCGCCAGCCCCACCACCCATGTGGAGACGGTGCGCGACCTCGCCGCCGTCTGCGATCCCGCCTGGGGCGGCGTGCCGCGGCTGGAGGCGATCGCCTACTGCCAGGGCTTCATCACCGCCGCCGGCCAGTACCACACCCTCACCCACCCCGCCGGCACGCCGCTCCGCCCGCTCTTCTGCCTGCCGGAGCGCCGCCCGAGCGTCGCCGAATCCGGCGTGGACTTCGCCCAATGGGCCCGCACCACGCCGCGCTTCGCGGAGGAGCCGGCACTCGATGGCTTCCTGCGCTGGGGCCAGGCCCGCTACCCCTGCCCGCCGGTCGCCGCCGGCCGCGCCGCCCGCCAGCGCTGAGAGGGAGAAACCCATGACCCGAACCCTGCGAATGGCCGCCGTGCTCGCCGCCGGCCTCAGCCTGGCCGGCTGTGAAGGCATGAACGCCACCCAGCAGCGAACCGGTATCGGCGCCCTGGGCGGCGCCGGCGTCGGCGGCCTGCTCGGCTCCTTCAGCGGCAATGCCGGGCTGGGCGCCCTGCTCGGTGCCGGCGTCGGCGCCGGTGGCGGCTATCTCTACGACCAGTCGCAACGACAACACGACGACGACGGATACCGCCGCCAAGACCGCCCCCGTCGCCGAGATTAAGTCCGGGCTGGCGGCCGCACCAGCGCCAGCGCCCGCTGCACACGCAGCGCCAGCGTGGCGGGGTCGGCCGCCAGCAGCCCGCGCCGCATCGGGGGCGCCCAGAACTGGTTGATGTGCGCCGCGATCGCCGCCGCCGCCTGCTCCTCCGGCAGGGCATCGAAGGCGGCTGCGATCCGGCCCGCCATCCATGCCAGCCGCGCCACCTCCGTCATTCCCGTTCTCCCGGCGTGAACCGCACCGCCCCATCGGGCCGCGCCACCGCCACCAGCGCGACCCCCAGCGCCGCCGCCCGCTCCACCGCCAGCGAGGTGGGAGCGGAAATCGCCACCACCGTGCCCGCACCGAACGATGCCGCCTTCTCCACCATCTCGAACGAAGCCCGGCTGGTCAGCAGCACGAAGCCGCCCACCGGCCCGATCCCGCCGCGCAGGCAGGCGCCGATCAGCTTATCGAGCGCATTGTGTCGCCCGACATCCTCGCGCAGCGCCACGATCGCCCCCGCCCCATCGCACCACGCCGCCGCATGCACCGCACGCGTCGCTTGGTTCAGCACCTGCAGCCTCTCCAGTCCCAGCAGCGCCGTACGGATCGAAGCCGGCGCGATTGCGGGCCCAGACGCCACCGGCTGCGCGTCAGGCAGATCCTCCAGGCTCTCGATGCCACAGATCCCGCACCCCGTGCGCCCCGCCATGCTCCGCCGCCGCGCCATGTGCCGCCGCAGCGCCGCCGGCACCAGATCCACCTCCACCATGATCCCGCGCGGCACCTCGCGCACTGCCACGCC
>CAMDAM010000084.1 GCA_945888575.1 Asaia bogorensis
TATCTGCAATGGCAGCCCATTGGCCGTCAGTCAGGTCAGTCGCGTAAGCTCGGCGGCGGCGGCGTGGCATGGGACATCGTCCTGTAGGGCGACATCCCATGAATCAGACTTTTCGCCGCGCCGGAATCCTCTTCTCAAACACGCTCTAAATTCTGTAACTGCCGCGATAGCCTGCTTTCAGCTTCGAGAGCAACCAGTGCCGGATGCTTAGATAGACCCTCTATGTTTTTCCAGGGAGTGGTGATGTCCATCAATCTATCATACAGCTGCATTGGGCCACTCGCTCGCAAATGTAGGCCCTCAGTGCGCTCGGCTGCGCGCCGGATGGCAGCCTGCTGGTCGAGTATTTTTCGGAGGTCGGTCACGGTTTGCCGTCCTTCGCTAGCTCGTTACGTGAACGGAGAGCGTAGCTCACCCAGTCGAGGGGAATTGTGTCGAGCGAGCTGATTTTTCAAATGCGTAACGCAGAGGCTCCCGATTCGCCATACTGCTGCCAGTTGAACTGATTCTCGTGTCGTGCAGGATCTTTCGGGCCTCGGTCCATCGTTGAATTACGTAGGGCATCTCTTAAAAATATTTCAATATGAAATTTCTATCGATAGAATAATACTATTGAACATGGCCGATTTATAGTTGTGATGCGATTATATTTATTGAATAAAATTAGATAAAAAGAAGTTTTTTTTGCTTCTTTTTGTTCACAAAAAGAAGACCTGCCTTTCTTTCTTCCAATTGCGCGTGCGGCGGCAAAGCTGGATTGCTTCGCAAGGGCTCACAATGACGATTTGGCGGTGGTTGTTTTGCGCGGCGGCTGTGGTGGCGGAACCCTTTCGCGGTCCGCCACCGCGGGGGGCTACCCCATCATCCGAATGATCTTCCCAGGGTTCATGATGTTCTTCGGATCGAGCGCCTGCTTGATCGCCCGCATCGCCGCCATTTCGACCGGCGAGGAGTAGTAGGCCAGCTCGTCCAGCTTTTCCTGGCCGATGCCGTGTTCGGCGCTGATGGAGCCGCCGAAGTCTCGGATCAGGTCGTTGATGGCGCGGGTGATGGCGGGTTTGTACTGCGTGAACTGCTCCTTCGTCATGCCGACCGGGGCCTTGAAGCCGTAGTGCAGGTTGCCGTCGCCGATGTGGCCCACCGGGGAGAGGCGGATGCCGGGGAGGACGGCTTTGGCGGCGGCTTCGCCCAGGGCGACGAATTCGGGGATCTTCGAGGTGGCCACCGACATGTCGTAGCTGAGGGCGGGGCCTTCGCTGCGGCTGGCTTCGGCGTGGCCTTCGCGGATGGCCCACATGCCGCGGGATTGGGCTTCGGACTGGGCGATGACGGCATCTTCCACCAGGCCTTTTTCCATCATGTCGCCGAGGAAGGCTTCCATGCGGTCGGCCATGCCTTCGCCGCCTTCGGGCTTAGGCCTGGCGGAGGACCATTCGGTGAGGACGTACCAGGGGCTTTCGCGGCTGGCGGTGTGGGGCAGCGGGTCTTGCGTGCCGGGGACGTATTTGAACACGCCGTCCAGGCTCAGGCGGTGCATCAGCTCGAAGCTGGTGACGGTGTCGCCGGAGGCGGCGTGGCTTTCGTTCAGCAGGTCCACGGCGGCCTGCACGGAGGGGATGGCGAGCCAGCCGGTGGCGACATCCTTCGGCTTCGGCCACACCTTGATCACGGCCTTGGTGATAACGCCGAGCGTGCCTTCGCCGCCGATGAACAGGTGCTTGAGGTCGTAGCCGGTGTTGTCTTTCTTGAGGCTGCGCAGGCGGTTCCAGACATCGCCGTTGGGCAGCACCACTTCGAGGCCGAGGACGAAGCTGCGGGTGTTGCCGTAGTGCAGCACCTGGGCGCCGCCGGCGTTGGTGGAGAGGTTGCCGCCGATCATGCAGCTGCCCTGGGCGCCGAGGCTGAGGGGCAGGAGGCGGTCGTTGTCGGCGGCGAGTTGCTGCAGGGTTTGCAGCACGCAGCCGGCTTCCACCGTCATGGTCGAGGATTTCGCATCCACCTCGATCACGCGGTTCATGCGGCCGAGGGAGAGCAGGATGCCGGTATGGGCGGGCCAGGGGGTGGCGCCGCCCATCAGGCCGGTGTTGCCGCCTTGCGGCACGATGGCGATGTCGTTGTCGTAGCAGAGCTTCACCACCTGGGAGACTTCCTCGGTGGAGCCTGGCCGGACGACGACGGCGGCGTTGCCGGAGAGCTGGCCGCGCCAGTCGGTCACGAAGGGCTTGATGTCCTGGTCCTGCTCCAGCAGGCCGCGGTCGCCGACGATGGCGCGGAGCTTGGCCAGGATCTCCGGCGTGACCGGGTTGGTGGGGATGGTGGGCGGGACGACCTGGTTGTCCATCTTCGGGCGTTTCCTGGCTGTTGGCTGTGCCCTTGGGGGCGCTTCTGTTGGGGGGAGAGTAGCGCGGCGGCGCGTGGGGGCAACAGGGTGTGGGGGCGGGGGTAAAGGTTACCGAACGGTAAGTTGCCGGGATTCCTGCCGCGATGCGATGCAAACGCCTTGGGATTGTTTCATTTGGAGAGTGGGATGGCCCGTTTGGCCGGCGTTCTGAGGGCCGCTGCGGTGGCGGGCGTTGCGGTGCCGTTGCTGGTGGGCGGCGATGCCCGGGCAGCGACGGTGACGGTGGATGTGACCGTGGTGCAGCCTATCGTCAACGATTTGATCACCGTGTTCCAGACCCCGTTCATCACGTTCCTGAACCTGTCTGACAGCGGCTACCTGGTGACGGATCTGCAGGTGACGAACGGGTTCATCGATTATGTGCAGAACCGCAACCCGGACCGGCTGATCCAGGGGCCGGCGGGCGGAACCTGGGCGGCGCAGGGCGGCACGCAGGTGGCGACGACGGACCAGAACGAAGGGTGCGACCCGGTGAACTTCGCCACCACCGGGTTCGACCCCGGCGACAGCTTCGGCTTCCTGTTCGACCCGGAGCCCAATGCCTGCAACAGCGCGGTGTTCGACTGGCGTAACCGGATGGATGTGCTGGACGGTCTGGCAGACAACGCCGCGGTTTCGTTGGAGGTGGCGGGGCCGGGGATCGTGGGGTCTTTGGCGCTGAGCGGGAACAACTGGACCAAGGAGCTGATCGACCCGCAGGCGGCCGATACGCTGGGCAACCAGCGCTATCGGATCACGCTTTCGGCCAATGTGAACACACCGGTCACCACGCCGGAGCCGGGGTCGTTGGCGCTGCTGGGGGTGGGGCTGGCGGCGCTGGCGGTGCGGCGCCGGGGGTAGGCGCCCCTTGCCGGCGGGCGCCGGGCGGGCGAGCCTTCCGGCAAACGGGAGGACGCCACCATGGCACGCAAGCGGCGCATCGGCATTGTCGGGCTCGGGCGGATTTTCGACCTGAATGTGCGGGGCTATCTGGGCCATCCCGAGGCGGAGGTGGTGGCGCTGTGCGATACCTCTGACAAGTGGCGGGCGCAGCGGGCGGGGGAGTTTCCCGGCGCGTTCATCACGGATGATTTCGCCGCGTTCCTGAAGCAGGACCTGGATTTCGTGGATGTGCTGACGCCGCATCCGCTGCATGCCGAGATGACGGTGGCCGCACTTCGGGCCGGGGCGGATGTGAGCGTGCAGAAGCCGATGGCGATGAGCCTGGCCGAGTGCGACGTGATGATCGCGGCGGCAAAGGAGACGGGGCGTCGGCTGAAGCTGTTCGAGAATTTCGTGTTCTACCCGCCGCTGGTGCGGATGAAGCAGCTGATGGCGGAAGGGGCGATCGGGCGGCCGGTGCATTTCCGCATGAAGGTGGTGCTGGGCGATGCCAGCCAGGCCTGGTACGTGCCGGTGGAAAGCAATGCGTGGCGGCAGGCGGTGGCGGCTTCAGGCGCGGGCGGGCCGCTGGTGTTCGACCATGGGCACCACATGATGGCCGTGGCGCTGTGGCTGTTCGGGGATGTGGTGGACGGGTTCGCGCGCATCGACGAGACGCTGCTGCCGAGCGGCCGGCGGATCGACGCGCCGGCCTCGCTTCAATGGCGCCACGCCCCGCGCGAGGGGATCGCGCCGGTGCACGGCATGTGGGACGTGAGCGCGGCGCCGCGCATGGCGCTTCGCACGGATTTCTACCCGGACAATGAGCGCTTCGAGATCCAGGGCGAGGAGGGGATCCTGCAGGTAACGCGCTGCTCCGACCGCCTGCTGGACGAGCCGGTACTCACGCTCTACCGCGACGGCGAGGTGCGCAGCTTCCACAACATTGAGAGTGACTGGGGCAATTCGTTCCGGCTTTCCACGCTGCACCACCTGGAGGTGCTGGCGGGGCGGCAGCCGCAGATGGTGTTCACCGGGGAGCAGGGGCGGCAGGTGCTGGCGATGCACGACATGTTCGCGCGGGCGAATGCGGGTGGGGCGGTGGCGCGGGTTTTGGGGTAGTGTAAGGGAGGCAGGCGCGGAACCGCAGGGCATGACGACGTATCGCGGGACGGTCACGATCTTCCTGAGCGGCGAGGCCCAGGGCTACGGGCCGTTCTCCGCCGTGATGCCGGTGACGGCGGATCTGTGGAACGCCACGTTGACGCCGGACGGGACGCTGTGGGCCACGCTGGTCGGCAACGGCACGCTGGCGGTGACGGTGGGCGGGCAGACGGTGAACCAGTTCCTGATGCTGGACAGCCAAAGCTTCAACACGCCGATCAACGACCCGAAGGTGCCGTTCGGCGCGGCGGTGCCGGGGCTGGCGATCGCGTGGAGCGAGACGACGGCGTTCGATGCCGCCCGGCTTTCGGTGACCACCAATGGGTCGGGCACGTTCAGCGGCGTGCTGTCCGGGATATCCGTGTCTGGCACGATCTCGGCGAGCGGAACGCTGGCGGCGTCCAGCGCGGCCTATTCGATCGTGGCCGGGGCGGCGGTGGCGGAGGGGGATGCGGGAACCTCCGTGGTGAGCTTCACCGTAACGCGGCTGGGGGCCACGGTGGGGTCGGGCTCGATCGGCTGGACGGCAACGGGGCTGACGGCGGACGGGGCGATCGCGACCGACTTCAAGGACTTCACCATGCCGCAGGGCGTGCTGAGCTTCGCACCGGGGGAGGTAAGCAAGACGCTGTCCGTGGAGGTGCTGGGCGACGACCTGGTGGAGGGCGACGAGACCTTCACCGTGACGATGGCCAATGACTTCGGCGAGGTGATTTCGGTGCAGCCGGCCGCGGTCGGCCGGATCCTGAACGACGACGTGTCGTTGGTCTCCGTGGCGGCCACCGCGGCGGATGTGGCCGAAGGGGCGGTGGGGGCGGAGACGGTGGTCAGCTTCACTGTGCGGCGCACCGGCAATGTCTCCACGCCGGCGGCGGTGGATTGGGCGGTGGCGGGGGCGGCTGTCACAGGGGCGGCTGTCACGGGGGCGGATTTCGCGGCCGGGGTGCTGCCGTCTGGGCGGGTGGAGTTCCTGCCGGGCGAGGCAAGCGCGACGGTGACCGTGTTTGTAGCCGGGGATGCGGCGGCGGAAGGGCATGAGGCGTTCGAGGTGGTGCTGGCAAATCCGTCCGCCGGGGTGGTCGGTGTTGGGCGCGCAGGCGGGTTGATCATCAACGATGATGGCGGCTCGGCCCAGGTGGCGGACAGCATGGCGGCGGATGAGCGCTTCGCGATGGGCGACGGCGGCGACCTGGTGCGGTTCTCCGCCGGGCGGGCGGCGTACCAGATTGGCGTGCGCGGCAGCGAGGTGCGGGTGCAGGGGCCGGATGGGGCCGATGCGCTGTCGGACGTGGAGTGGGTGAAGTTCGGCACGGAGCCGGCGATCACGCTGGAGACGCTGCGCGGCCAGCCGGAGACGGTGCAGCTGATGCGTTTCCTCACCACCGGTGCCGGCGGCACCCAGGAGGTGCTCGCCCTGCCGACGCGCTACACCGGGCCGCTCGACCTCGCCTATGTCTATCCCGGCACGGACAGCGACGACACCGTGGCGGGCACGTCGCTTAACGATTTCATGAACCTGGCCGGCGGCAACGATGCGGCGGACATGGGGGCGGGCCGCGACATCATCGATGGCGGCGGCGGCTCCAACTTCCTCACCGGCGGCGCGGGTAGCGACCAGTTCTTCATCGATGGGCGGTTTGCCGTGCCGGTGTGGTCCTGCATCACGGACTGGGAGATCGGCGAGAGCCTGACGATCTGGGGCTGGACGCCGGGTGTGAGCGTGGGGGCCTGGGGCGAGAATGCAGGACTGCCGGGCTATCTCGGCGCCACCTTCTTCGCCGATATCGACGGCAGCGGCGCGGTGGAGACGGTGGTGACCTTCACCGGGCGCAGCGTGGCGGAGATGCCGGCGGCGGGGCTGCTGGATGTGGGCGGGATCGGGGTGCTGAAGTTCGGGTGATCCAGCCTTACGATGACAAATCGGCAAGTATTGCAGGCGGTTGCTTGATCGGCGGCGGGGGCGGGCCATCTGTGGGTCTCAGCCTGGAGGACGCCATGAAGTGCCCGATCTGCGCCGTTGACCTCGTGATGACCGACCGGCAGGGCGTGGAGATCGACTACTGCCCGAAATGCCGTGGCGTGTGGCTGGACCGCGGCGAGATCGACAAGATCATCGAGCGCTCGGCGGCGCTGGAGGCCAAGGCGGTGCCGGCGCCGCCCCCGCAGCCCGCACCCCAGCCGGCGGGCTTCGCCGCCCCCGCGCCCAGCTATGCCGCGCCGCAGCCTGGCTATGCCCCGCCGCCGCAATCCGGCTGGGCGCCGCAGCAGCCGCACTGGAAGCGCGACGACGACGACGACGATCACCACCGCAAGCACGGCCAACCCTATGGCAAGAAGCGCAAGGGCTTCCTGTCCGACCTGCTGGACTTCGACTGATCGCCCTGCGCTACAGCATGTCCGTGCCGTCGCCCATGTGAGGCGGCGGGTTGGTGATGCCGGGGCCGGTGCAGGCGGCCAGGGTCAGGAGACGCGCGAACACGGCCGCCAGACGGAAAAGCTGCATGGGGGTCTGCCTGATGTGTGCCCCGGGGGGGTGGTGCCGTTTTGCCTGGTGCGCAACCGGAAGCTGCACCCTTTCGTGCCCCCCGCCGGCGGAGTAGAAGCGGCGCATGATCCCAGCCTCCATCCCGCGTGCGGCCCTGGTGACCGGCGGCGCCGTGCGCCTCGGGCGTGCCATCGCCCTGGCCCTGGCCCGCGAAGGCTTCGCGGTGGCGATCCACTGCAACGCCAGCCGCGACAAGGCGGAGGCCACCGCCGCCGAGATCCGCGCGCTGGGCGTGCAGGCGGTCGTGCTGCAGGCCGATCTTGCGCAGGAAGCCGCGATGCACGGGCTGGTGGCGGCGGCGGCCGCGGCGCTGGGGCCGGTCGGCGTGCTGGTGAACAATGCCAACACCTTCGAGCGCGACGAGTGGCACAACGCCACCCGCGAGAGCTGGGACCTGCATCTGGAGCCCAACCTGCGCGCGCCCTTCGTGCTGGCGCAGGAATTCGCCCGCGCCCTTCCGGCCGGCCACGAGGGCGTGGTGCTGAACATGATCGACATGCGGGTGTGGTCGCTCACGCCGCATTTCGTCAGCTACACCGTGAGCAAGGCCGGGCTGTGGGCGCTGACGCAGTCCCTGGCGTTGGCGCTCGCCCCGCGCGTGCGGGTGGTGGGCATCGGCCCCGGCCCGGCGCTGCCCAATGCGCGCCAGACCCAGGAACAGTTCGACCGCCAGGCCGCCTCCACCCCGCTGCGCCGCGGCACCACACCGGAGGAGGTGGCGCAGGCCGCGCTCGCCCTGCTGGCGCTGCCGAGCGTGACGGGCCAGATGCTGGCGCTGGATGGCGGGCAGCACCTGCAATGGGCGCCCACCCCGGCGCATGGCGCGGACCTCGACGAATGATGCCCTGGAGGTTCCGCCTGTGAGCTATGCCAGCGCGGCCGAGGGCCTGCGCCATGTCTTCCTGCGCGACCTCGACCTGGCCGCGCGCATCGGTGTGCATCCGCACGAGCACGTCGCGTCGCAGCGCGTGCGGATCAACCTGGATCTCGCCGTGGAAGACCAGGGCGCCACGGGCGCTGCCGCCTCGGTGGGAGCGGACGAACTGGCCAGGGTGGTGGATTACGAGGGGCTGGCGGCCCGCGTGCGGGCCATCGTGGCGGCCGGGCATGTGCGGCTGGTGGAAACACTGGCGGAGCGGATCGCGGTGGCCTGCCTGGATCACGAACGTGTGAAAAAGGTTAAGGTAACCGTCGAGAAACTCGACGTCTTCGCAGATGCAGCAAGTGCCGGGGTGGCTGTGGAGCGGGTTCGGCGCTGATTTTGTCCACTTGGCGCAAGATTCGGCCGGGCTTACCCGGGCCTGGGGCCTTTTCCTCACAGCATAACAGTAATGTCATTAAGCAGATTAATCATTTCAATGACTTAGTCGGTGTGCCCAAATTCTGGGCATTTCGAGGGAGCCTCTGATTCTGCGGGATTTGCAGGTATGGCGTGGGGGGTTGCCCACAAGGTTATCCACAGATTCGGTGGATGAATCCGTACTTCTACGGCAGGGCTTAGACGCAGCCTGCAAGAGGGGCATACAGGCCAGGATATGAACACCACCACCGGCCCGGTTCCGGGCCCCGAGAACAACAGCGCGTCATCACCGCAGCCGGAGAAGGGCGTGGCGGTGATCGAACGCGCGCTGGAGACCATGCCGCTCTCCCCCGGCGTGTACCGCATGCTCGCCGCCAACGGGGATGCGCTGTACGTGGGCAAGGCGCGCTCGCTGAAGAAGCGTGTCACCAGCTACAGCCAGCTCGCCCGCCTGCCGGAGCGACTGCGCCGGATGGTGAACGAGACGGTCTCGATGGAGATCGTGACGACCCATACCGAGGCCGAGGCGCTGCTGCTGGAGGCCAACCTCATCAAGCGGCTGAAGCCGCGCTTCAACATCGTGCTGCGCGATGACAAGAGCTACCCGTGGCTGATGCTGACGGAAGACCACCCGTATCCGCAGATCGCCAAGCACCGCGGCGCGCGCACTCGCAAGGGCAGCTACTACGGCCCCTTCGCCTCCGCCTGGTCGGTGAACCAGACCGTGACGGCGATGCAGCGCGTGTTCCTGCTGCGCTCCTGCCGGGACACGGTGTTCCGCAACCGCACCCGGCCGTGCCTGCTGCACCAGATCAAGCGCTGCTCCGCCCCCTGCGTGGAGCGCATCTCCACCGAGGATTACGGCGCGCTGGTGGACCAGGCCAAGGCGTTCCTCTCCGGCAAGGCCGGCGGCGTGCAGCAGGCGCTGGCGGCCGAGATGGAGCAGGCGGCGGAGGCGCTGGAGTTCGAGCGCGCCGCGGCGGTGCGGGACCGGATCCGCGCGCTGACCAGCGTGCAGGGCACGGATGTGATCAACCCCGCCAGCCTGGCCGATGCCGACGTGATCGCGGCCTGGCAGATCGCCGGGCAGACCTGCATCCAGGTGTTCTTCGTGCGCGGCGGCCGCAACAACGGCAACCGGGCGTTCTTTCCCACCCACACCAAGGGTGAGGACCGGCCGGAGGTGCTGGCCGCCTTCATCGCCCAGTTCTACGACGACAAGCCGCCGCCGCCCGTCATCCTCCTGAACGAGGCCCTGGCCGAGCAGGCGCTGGTGGCGGAGGCACTCGGCATCAAGGCGAACACCTTCGGCTCCGGCAAGCGCGTGGAGATCGCCGTGCCGCAGCGTGGGGAAAAAGCCGCCGTGGTGGCCCATGCCGAGACCAATGCGCGCGAGGCGCTGGAGCGGAAACTTGCCGAGACCGCCGGCCAGGCCAAGCTGCTGGAGGCCACCGCCACCCTGTTCAGCCTGGACGGCCCGCCCGACCGGATCGAGATCTACGACAACTCCCACATCATGGGCAGCAACGCCTATGGCGTGATGGTCGTCGCGGGGCCGGAGGGCTTCCGCAAGCAGGCCTACCGCAAGTTCTCGATCAAATCCGCCCTCACTCCCGGCGACGACTTCGCCATGATGCGCGAGGTGCTCACCCGCCGCTTCGCGCGCGCGTTGAAGGAGGAGGAAGCTGGCGAGGAGACCGAATGGCCCGACCTGGTGCTGATCGATGGCGGCCTGGGCCAGCTCACCGCCGCACAGGCGATCCTGGACGAGCTGGGCATCGAGGACGTGCTGCTGGTCGCCATCAGCAAGGGCCCGGACCGCGACGCCGGCCGCGAATGGTTCCACCGCACCGGCCATCCGCCGTTCCAGCTGCCGCCGCGCGACCCCGTGCTGTATTTCCTGCAGCGCCTGCGCGACGAGGCGCACCGCTTCGCCATCACCACCCACCGGGCCGGGCGTTCGAAGGCGCTGGTGACCAGCGAGCTGGACGAAATCCCCGGCATCGGCCCCGGCCGCAAGCGCGCCCTGCTGAACCATTTCGGCTCGGCGCGCGGGGTGAAGCAGGCCGGGCTGGCGGATCTGGAGGCGGCGCCGGGGGTGTCGAAGGCGATTGCGAAGCTGGTGTACGCGCATTTCCATCCCAGCGCGTAGGGAAGGCGCAGAAGAAAGCGAACCGCCAAGGCGCAAAGGACGCCAAGACATGCGCCAAGGTGCTGGAAGCAAGGCCCGAGCACCTTGGCGTTCCCTTGGCGCTCTTGGCGCCTTGGCGGTTCGCCTTCTTCCTCCCCTTCCCCCTCACCCCGCCAACGCCGCCGGCTCTGTCAGCCGCGCCATGCAGTGGGCATCCACCAGCACCCCGTCGCGCAGGGCGAAACCGCGATGGGTGCCTTCCACCGTGAAGCCGAAGCGGCGGTAGAGCGCGAGCGCGGGCGCGTTGTCGGTGAACACCGTCAGTTCCAGCCGGCGCAGGCCCAGCCAGCGGTCGGCGTAGGTGATCGCCTCCTGCATCAGCCGGGTGCCGATGCCGCGGCCGGTCCAGCTGTCGTGCACGCCCATGCCGAGGCCGGCGGCGTGGTTGCGCCGGCCGGGGTAGCGGTGCAGGTCGATCATGCCCACCAGCGCCTCGCCGCGGAAGGCCAGCAGCACGCAGCCTTCGGGCGGGGCTTCCAGCCAGCGGCGTGTGGCGTCCGGGTTGGGGTAGGGCAGGCGCAGCGTGCCGTGGCGGAAGCCGGGCAGCGCCTGCATCGCGGCGATCGCCTCCGCGTCGGCGGGGCGGGCGGCGCGGATCGTGGGGGGTGTGTCGTCCATGTAGTTGGGGCTCCTGGGTGTGCCGGGGAGCGGCCGGTTCCGTGCCCCGGCCGCTATGCGGCGAGGGCTCGGGGGTCTGCGGACGGGCTAGCGCCCCGCGCGACTCCGTGCCCCATGCCCGCGAAGGGTATGGGTGGCACCGGTGGTCGACATGGGGGATGCGCCGCGCATGGCGCCAGTGCATCTCATCCGGTGCCGGCGCGCAAGGGCGTCTGCCGGATGTCTTGCCCGGCGGCGCCCCATGGGCCATGAGTCCCGCCATCCATGTCCGATCCCAGCCCCCCCACCCTCTCGGGCCATATCGACCAGGCCGACCGGCATTCCGTCACCGGCTGGGCGCTGGACCCCGCGCGCCCTGGCGAGCCCGTGCTGCTGGAGTTGGTGCTGGATGGCGAGGTGGTCGGCAGCTTCCCGGCCGACCGCTACCGCGCCGATCTGGAACAGGCCGCGATGGGCAATGGCCGTCACGCCTTCCAGCTGCAGATTCCCGGTGGGCTTTCCAGCCATGCCGAGCGGGTGCTGGAACTGCGCCGCGCCAGCGATGGCGCCATCGTGCCCGGCTCCCCCGTGGTGCTGCCCCGCGCCCCCCTGGCCGGTGAGGGCGCCCGCCGCGCCCTGCACGATGCCGTGGAAGCCGCCGCCCTGGGCGCCGATCCGGCGGCGCTGGAGGCGCTGGTCGGCGAGCTGGTGCGCGCCATCCAGGCCCGCGAACCCCATCCGCCCGCCCATCACGCCGCCCTGCTGGCCCGGCTCGGTGCCGCCCCGCCCCTGGCGGAAGGGCCCCCCCGCGCCCTGGTCATCGACGAATCCATCCCCGATCCCGGCCGCGATGCCGGTTCCTCGGCCCTGCTGTCCCATATGCGCTCCCTCCAGCGCCTGGGCTTCGCGGTGGAGATCGTACCCGGCTACGCCATGGAAGCGGCGCCAGAGGCCGTTGCCCGCATGCAGGCGGCCGGCTTCACCGCCTGGGTTGCCCCCTGGGCCGCCTCGGTGGAGGAGGTGCTGCGCCACGGCGGCGAGGGCTACGCGGTGGTCTATGTCCACCGCCTCGCCCCGATGCTGAAATATGGCGCCCTGATCCGCCGCTGGTGCCCGCGCGCCCGCCTCGTCTATTGCGTCGCCGACCTGCACCATTTGCGCGCCGAGCGGGAGGCCGCGCTGGTGACCGGGATCGCCGGCAGCCCGGAGATCGAGGCACTGCGCGAGGCCGAGCTGGCCGCCATCGCCGCCGCCGACGGCCCGATCACCCATTCCACCGCCGAGCAGGCGCGCTTGGCCGCGCTGCTGCCCGGCGTGCGCGCGCATGTGGTGCCGTGGGAAGTGAACCTGCCGCCACCCGTGGGCCCCGCCCTGCGCCGCCGCGGCGTGGCCTTCGTGGGCAGCTTCGGCCACGCCCCCAACCGCGATGCGGCGTGGGAGTTGCTGGAGGCGGTGATGCCCTTGGTCTGGGCGCAAGACCCCACCATCCCGTTCCTGCTCGCCGGCAGCGGCATGCCGGCCGAACTGGCGGAAGCGGCGCGCAAGGCGCAGGGCCCGGTGGAGGTGCTGGGCCAGATCCCGGTGCTGGCTGATCTCTGGGGCCGCGCCCTGGTCGCTGCCGCCCCGCTGCGCTTCGGGGCGGGCATCAAGGGCAAGGTGCTGGACAGCCTGGCGGCCGGCATTCCCTGCCTGTGCACCTCCATCGCCGCCGAGGGGCTGCACCTGCCCGACGAACTCGCCCTGCTGGTGCAGGACGAGCCCGGCGCCATGGCGCGCGAGATCGTGCGCCTGCACCAGGACCCCGCCCTGGTGGACCGGCTGGGTGCCGCCGGGCGGGCCCATATCGGCGAACACTACCGCGCCGCGGTGATCGACGCGGCCCTCGCGCCCGCCCTGGGACTGGAGACGACATGAACGAGATGAGCGCCATCGACGGCATCGCCATCCCCACCCCGGAGATGATCGCCGCGACACGGCGGGAGCTGGCGCCTTGGGTCGCCACCACGCCCGTCTTTGCCCGGCAAGGCATCGCGGCGGGGCCGAAAGGTGCGACGCTGGAATTCAAGTTCGAGCTGCTGCAGAACGCCGGCACCTTCAAGGCGCGCGGCGCCTTCGCCAACATCCTGGCGCTGGACGAAGCGCAGAAGGCCCGTGGCGTCACGGCCATCTCCGCCGGCAACCACGCCATCGCGGTGGCCTACGCGGCGCAGAAGCTCGGCGTGCCCGCCAAGGTGGTGATGCTCTCCAGCGCCAACCCCGCCCGCCTCGCCCTCGCCCGCGCCTGTGGGGCCGAGGTGTTGCTGGCGCCGGACGGGGCCACGGGGTTCGCCATGGTGGCCGACATCCAGGCGAGCGAGGGAAAATTCTTCGTCCATCCCTTCAACGGCCTGCGCACCGTGCTGGGCACCGCAACGCTGGGGGCGGAATGGGCCGAGCAGAGCGCCGGCCTTGATGCCCTGGTGCTGCCGATCGGTGGCGGCGGGCTGGCCGCCGGCGTGGCCACTGCCTTCAAGCAGGCCATGCCCGGCCTCACCATCTACGGTGTGGAACCGGAAGGCGCGAACGGCATGGCGCGCAGCTTCGCCGAGGCCGGGCCGATCAAGATGGGTGCCATGAGCTCCATCGCCGACAGCCTCTGCGCCCCGCACACGGAGGCCTATTCCTACGGCCTCTGCCGCCGCGCCATCACCGACCTCGTCACCATCACCGACGCCGACCTGCGCGGCGCCATGCACCTGCTGTTCGAGGAGCTGAAGCTGGCGGTGGAGCCCGCCTGCGCCGCCGCCACGGCCGCCGCCTGCGGCCCGCTGCGCGCGCGGCTGGAAGGCAAGCGCGTGGGCGTGCTGCTGTGCGGCAGCAACACCGACCTGGCGACCTTCACCCGGCACATGGGCGCGGCATGATGAACGCTTTCCGCCTCGCCGGCGTGCTGCTGCTGGCGCTGTCTGGCGCGGCGCATGCCCAGGCCCCGGCGCGCCCCGCAGCCCCCCGCCCACCCGCCGCCGATGCGCCGGCCGCGACCCCGGCGCCGGAGAAGCCGCTGGCGCTGCGGATGGAGGGCAACATCACCCTGCGCGGCCCCACCGGCCGCTGGGGCACCCCGGTGGTGGACGAACTGAACCGCCGCATCTACCTGCCACGCGGCCCCGCCGGGCTCACCGTGCTGTCGCTGGACGGGTTCAAGCCGGTCGCCGATGTGCCGGAGACAGCCGGCAGCTTCGTCGTGGCGCTGGATCCCGAAACCCTGCGCGGCTTCTCCGCCGGCAGGCCCGATGCCGGGGCGGACGGCCCCCCGGGCGCCGGCGCCATCACGGTGTTCAACCAACGCGGCTTCAAGCCCATCCCCAACGTGCCGGAGCCGGTGAAGGCGCTGCGCGTGCGCCATCTGCTCTACGATGCCGCCACCAAGCAGCTCGCCGCCGCGACCGAAGAAGGCGTGCTGACGCTGATCGACCCCGCCAAGCTGGCCATCACCGGCACGATCCCGCTGCAGGGCCGCCGCGTGACCGCGCTGGCGGCCGATCGGCGCGGCCGGCTGTTCGCCAGCCTGGCGGACCAGGATGCGGTGGCGGTCGTCAACCTGGTCTCGCGCGAGGTCGCCACGATCTGGCGGCCGGAAGGCTGCCGCCAGCCGGTGGCCATGGTGTTCGACAGCGTGGGCATGCGCCTGATCGTCGCCTGCCGCGGCGGCCGGGCCGAGGGCGCGCGCCCGGATGCCGAGCCGGCCCGCGAAGCCGCCTTCGTCATCGACCCGCTCGGCGGCCGGGTGCTGGGCCGCCTGCCGATCCCCGCCGGCACGGAATCGCTGATCCACGACCCCGTCCAGCGCCTGGTCTATGCCGCCAGTGCCGCCACCTCGGCCGTGGCGGTGTTCCGTCAGCCCGATGCGTATCGCTACGAGGCGCTGGAAACCGCCGGCACCCGCCCGCTGGCCGGCTTCGGCGTGGCCGATGGGCGCACCGGCCGGCTGCTGCTGGCCACGGCGGAATACGTGGTGGTGGCCCCGCAGGCCGACGGCACCGGGGGCGGGTTGCGTCTGTTGCCGAACAGCTACACCCTGCTGTCGATGAAGCGGCTGCCGCTTGAATAACCGCCCGCCCCTCCGTTTCGCTGAACGGTGCCTTGCGTCCAGGCGGATTGGAGCGGCGGCCGTTTTGCGCTATGCCGCGCTCCCCACATCCATGAGCAGAACCTGATGGCCTTCAAGGGCGACAACTTCAAGGACCGTGCGACCGCCGCTGCCGAGGCCCGCAAGAAGCTGGCCGAGAAATTCAAGGCCATGCCGAAGCCGGACGACCCGCGAATCCAGCAGCTGGCCGCCGAGCGCAAGGCCATCGCCGAAGCGCGCGAGGCCCGCATGGCCGAACGTGCCATCGCCAAGGCCGAGGAAGAAGCCCGCAAGGCCGAGGAAGCAAAGCTGCGCGCGGTCGAGGAAGCCCGTGCCGCGGAGGAAGCGCGCAAGCGCGCCATCGAGGAACGCGCCAAGCAGCTGCAGATCGCCGCCGAGCAGAAGGCTGCTCGTGACGCTCGTTATGCGGCGCGCAAGGCTAGGAAGAAGTAAGAATCTTCTTTTTCTGAAGAAAAAGAAGCAAAAAGACGGCAGTTTCCAACTCCGGGTGCAACGCCTTTGATGTTTGCGTTGTACTGGAGGTTGGGATGGTCGGGTATCACGAGTTGAGCCTTTCCGAGCGGGTCTTGATCCAGCTTGGGCAC
>CAMDAM010000085.1 GCA_945888575.1 Asaia bogorensis
GTCATCCAGCCGCGCCAGCGGATTTCCAGCCATTGCGCGAGGTAGGTACGGTAGATCGCCACCACGATGTAGACCACGGCCACGATCACGAAGCCCGGGTAGAAGCCCTCGCTGGTCTGGCGCCAGAACAGCAGCAGGCCGATGAAGTCGTCCCAGTTCTTGTCCTGCAGGGCGTTGTAGAAGGCGCGGTTCCAGAAGCTCAGCAGCACGGTCATGCCGACGCGGCTGAGATCGAGCGCCACGATCGCGCCGAGGAGCATGCGCGCGGACCAGCGCTGTTCCGAGACGTAGTATGGCTTGGCCAGCCGCCAGACATCGCCCAACAAGCCCCGCATGCCGCGCATCGGCGCACTCCTTGCGCGGCGCCGCGCCGTGCGGGCCGCATGCGCCGGGTTAGCGCAGCGCGGGCGCCGACGGAATCAAATAAGCAGGGGCGGCGTGGTGGGGGGCGTGGCGGTCAGGCATGCGCGGCGGCGTGCGCGCCCGGCTGCGCCGCCAGGGCGGCGGCCTCGGCCAGCGTGGCATCGAGCCGTGCGAGGGTGATCGGCTTGGCCATGAAGCCGTCCATGCCGGCGGCCAGGCAGGCCTCACGGTCGTGCGCGAAGCTGTTGGCGGTAAGGGCCACGATGCGAACGCGGCTGGCCGGGCCGGGCAGGGCGCGGATGGCGCGGGTGGCGCCGAGCCCATCCAGCCGGGGCATCTGCATGTCCATCAGCACCAGATCGTAGCGGTTCTGCTGTGCGGCCAGCACGGCTTCCTCGCCATCCGGCACCACAGTGGCGAGGTGGCCGCGATATTCCAGCAGGCCGCGGATCACCTCCTGGTTCACCCTTGTATCCTCGGCCACCAGCACGCGCAGGGGGGCGGCGGCAGCTTGGGACGGCGGGGCGGCCTGTGCAGGTGCCTTTGCCACCGGGGTGGCAACCTGCGCCACCACCGCGGCTGGTGGCGGTGCGGCGGGGCGCAGGGGCAGGGTGACATGGAACAGGCTGCCCTGCCCGGGCGAGGAATCGACGCCGATGGTGCCACCCATGGCGGTGACCAGCCGGCGGCTGATCGCCAGCCCCAGCCCTGTACCGCCGAAGCGGCGGCTGATCGAGGCATCGGCCTGGGTGAAATCGTCGAACAGGGTAGCCTGGGCCTGCGCGGAGATGCCGATGCCGGTATCCTGCACCGACAGGCGCAACTTTTCTCCGGCGACTTCGAGGCGCAGGGCCACGCCGCCGTGGTCGGTGAACTTCACGGCGTTGGACAGCAGGTTGACCACCACCTGCCGCAGCCGCGCGCCGTCGCCGTGCAGCATCGCCGGCACATCCGGCGCCACGTGCACCTGGAGGTCGATGCCGCGGTCGCGGGCCCGCAGGGCCAGGATGTCGGCGGCGGAACCTGCCAGGGCGCGGGGGTCGAAGGGCCGGTCCTCCAGCTCCACGCGGCCGGAATCGATGCGGCTGATGTCCAGCACGTCGTCGATCAGGGCCAGCAGGGCGGTACCGCACGAATCGATGGTTTCCACCAGGCGCTTCTGGTCGGCCGAAAGCGGGCTTTGCGCCAGCAGCGAGACGGAGCCGATCACGCCGTTCATCGGCGTGCGGATCTCGTGGCTCATCGTGGCGAGGAAGGCGCTTTTCGCGGCGGTGGCGGCCTGGGCCGCGTGGCGGGCGGCGCTGAGCCCGCGCCACTGGCGCGCCAGCACGATGCCGGCAATGGCCAGGGTACCGAGCAGGGTGGCCACCGCGCCGACCAGCCCGTTGAACGTGGCCTTGTAGCCGTCCGTCAGGCTGTGCCGAACCTGGGCATTCATCTGGTTGGCGAAGTTCGCCACCGTGCCCAGGCGCGACATGGTGCCGTCGAGCAACACCAGCATGCCGGCGACCTCGTCGGCCGGCGGCACGGTGTCGGTCAGCCGGTCGAACCAGGGCGTGACGGCGCCGAGCTTGCTCAGGGCCGAATCCAGCATGTCGCGCATGCGGCCGCCTTCGTCGCCCATATGCAGCAGCGGGCTCAGCTCCAGCATTTCCACCCGGCTCAACGCGATGTCGAACCGATCCACGATCTCCGCGCGCGCGGCACGGTCGGCGGGGTCATGCAGGCGGGAGAGGGCGCGCTCCACGCGCTCCACCTCGCGCTCCATCTGGATGAAGGTCCAGACGAGGCTTTCGTGCTTCTGGTTGCCGAGGCTGTACTGGATCGTCTCCAGCCGGACCAGCGCGATGCCGGTGGCGATCAGCGAGGCCAGCGCCAACGCCGCCAGCACCAGCACGACGGCCATGGGCGCACGCCGGGCTTTCGGCCGTTTGGCCTGTGCCGGGGGGCTCATGGCTGCGGCCTGAGTGGGGTGGTCAGCTCAGCTCGATGTCGCGGATCTGCCAGACGGAGCGGGCGTAGACGATGGCGTTGCGAAGCGAGGCATCGCGATCCATCGGGTAGATGATCCACAGCGGCCCGCGGTCGCGCACAGACATGGGCGTGCCGTCGCGATGGGTGGCCAGCATCACGGCATGCTGGCGGAAATCCGCCACCGGCACGTCGGAGGCATAGTCGTTGAGGGCCACCACCTTCATTGTGGTGCCGCTGGCGCCCACCAGGTCCAGCACGGCGGAGCCAAGCGGGCCGGTGAAGGTCACCGTGTCCTTGGTCCAGGGCGTTTCGCCGGTGAAGCGGCCCTGCGGCAGGGCGGCGAGCATGTCGCGGTCCAGCCGTGCCTCCCCAGGCGCATTGGTGCGGGCGATGCGGCCCTTCAGCGTCAGGATCACCGGGCCGGTCGGGGCGGGCAACGGCGCGGCCTGGGCGCGGCCGGCGCGAGAGAGGGCCAACTGGCCAAGGGCCAGAGCCGGCAGGGCGAGGCCGAGGGCGCGGCGGGTGAGCATGGTGGTATCCTCGGGAAATGTTGCGGATGGCGCCCGTGTGCCCGCCGAAGGTTTCGCAAAGGTTAACGAGGTATTGCCACCTGCTTTCGTGCCGGATCACCCCTCCTCTTCCTCCTCGTCGATCTGCGGGTCCTTGGCGCAGATGGCGGCACGGCGCTGGCGGTGGATGCTGCGCAGCGCGGCGTAGCCGTCGAGCGCGCCGCGCTCCAGCCGGTCCAGTTCCGGGTGCCATGCGGCATAGTCCACGAAGCCCGCGCCGGCGCTCCAGGCCAGCACGGCATCGGCGCCGACCACCTGGGACAGCGCGAGCGAGGTGGCAAGCATGCCGCCGGCATCGCGCAGCGTGCTGGGCCCGAGCAGCGGCAGAACGAGATACGGGCCGGCGGGCACGCCCCACCGGCACAGCGCGTCTGAGAAGCCCAGGCTCGCCCGGCGATAGCCCATCTCCGCCGCCGCATCGCGAACCCCGCCCAGGCCCAGCGTGGTGTTGATGCCGAAGCGCAGCGCCGCCTTGGCCGCCATCCGGGGCTCGCCGGCCAGCAGCGCGCTGGCCGCGGTGACCGGCTCGCCCAGATTGGCGATGGCGTTGCCGATCCCCTCGCGCACCGGCGCCGGTGTCCAGGCCAGATAGACGGAGGCGGCGGGGCCGAGCACGTGGCGCTGGGCCAGCAGGTTGAAGCCGTGCACGTGGCGGTTCACCGGCTCCAACGGGTCGCCGGCCGCCTGTGCCGCCGCGGGGGCGAGCAGCAGTGCGGCGGCGAGAACCAGCGCCTTCATGTATTGGCCAAAGCGGTGATCATGGCATCCCGATGCGCCCAGTCGCCCTCCGCATGCACCGGCTGAAGGCAGACATGGGTGGCGCCGGCATCGAAATGCGCGCGCAGCCCGGCCTTCACCTGGTCCACGGTGCCTGAGATTACCATCGCGTCGATGAAGCGGTCGTTGCCGCCATTCTCCAGTTCCGCCTCCGTGAAGCCCAGCCGCAGCCAGTTGTTGCGGTAGTTGGGCAGGACCATGTAGCGCGACAATTCCGCCCGGCCGAGGGCGCGGGCGCGCGCCTTGTCAGGCTCGATGCAGACCTTCTGTTCCACCGCCAGCCATTGGTGCGGCCGGCGCAGTGCCGCGGCCTGGCGGGTGTGCTCGGGCGTGACGTTGTAGGGCAGGGCGCCCATGGTGCGCTCGGCGGTGAGCTTCAGCATCAGCGGGCCGAGGGCGGCGATCATCACCGGCCAGGCCTGCGCCCCTTCCTCCTGTTTGCCAGGGGGGCCTTGCAGCGCATCGAGATAGCCGCGCATCGACGGCAGCGGCTTTTCGTAGCGGTGGCCGCGCACCCCTTCCACCGCCGGGCGGTGCGAGACGCCGAGGCCGAGGATGAAGCGATCTCCGTACAGCTGGTTCAGCGTCATCATGCCGCGCCGGGCGGAAAACCCGTCTCGCGCGTAGATGTTGGCGATCGAACTGCCGACGATCAGGCGCTTCGTGGCCCCCAGAAGGAACCCGGCGAGGGAGAGCGATTCGTAGAGCCGCGATTCCGGATACCAGAACGCGCTGTAGCCCTGGCCCTCCACGGTGGCCATCAGCGAGGCCAGCTGCGGGCCGTCCAGCCGGTCGGTTGGATACCAGACTCCTAACCTGCCGAGTTCCATGTGTATGCTCCGGTCAAAATGGGGGCGCCTGGCGCCAATGATCGTCGGACTGGCCGGCCATGTCGACCATGGCAAGACTTCGCTGATCCGTGCGCTGACCGGGATCGACACCGATCGGCTGCCGGAGGAGCGCGCCCGCGGCATGACGATCGACCTCGGATTCGCCTATGCGGTGCGCGAGGGCGCCGTGCCCGGCGGGATCGTGGGCTTTGTCGACGTGCCGGGGCATGAGCGCTTCCTGCACAACATGCTGGCGGGCGTGCTGGCGATGGACCGTGTGCTGCTGGTGGTGGCTGCCGATGACGGGCCGATGCCGCAGACGCTGGAGCATCTGGAGGTGTTGCGCCTGGTGGGCGTGCCCCGGCTGGGCGTGGCGGTGACCAAGACCGACCGCGTGCCGGCGCAGCGCGTGGCGGCGGTGGCGGCGGAAGTAGCCGCATTGGCCCTGCGCGCGGGCTACGAGGCGCCGGTCCATGCCGTTTCCAGCCTGGCCGGCACGGGGCTGGAGGCGCTTTGGCGCTGGATCGAAGCTACGCCGCCGCCGCCTCGGTCTGGCAAGGGCGGCTTCCGCATGGCGATCGACCGCAGCTTCGTGCTGCCGGGGATCGGCCCGGTGGTGACCGGCACGGTGGCCGCCGGGGAGATCCGCGCCGGGGACGGGCTGTTGCTCTCGCCGTCGCGTCTGGCCGCCCGGGTGCGCAGCCTGCGGGTGCAGGATCGGCCGGCCGAGAGTGCTGGGGTTGGCGACCGCTGCGCCCTGGCGATTTCCGGCGCCCGCATCGAGCGCGCCCGGCTGCGGCGCGGGGATTGGCTGGTGGCGCCGGATCTGCACGCCCCAAGCTCGTCGCTGGATGCCCATGTACGGCTGGCCGAGGGGCGGGTGCTGCGCCATGGCGGCCCAGTGCACCTGCATCACGGCGCCGATTCCATCCCCGCCCGGCTGCGCGTTTGGGACGAGGATGCGCAGGGCGGCTTCGTGCGACTGCAACTCGCCCGCGCCGTGCCCGCCCTTCATGGCGACCGCGTGGTGCTGCGCGACGACGCCACCGGTCGGGTGGTGGCCGGTGGCCATGTGGTGGACCCGTTCCCGCCGCAACGCCGCCGGCCCCGGCTGCATCGCCTGGCCGAACTCTCCGCCCTGGCGGCGCCAGACCCGCTGCAGGCGGTCTCCGGGCTGCTGGCCGCCAATGGCTGGGCCGACCTCGCCAACCTGGCCCGGGCGCGCAACCGCGATCCCGCCGCGCTGGAAGCGTTGCCGGAGGCGCTTGGGGCCACCCTGCTCGGCCCGGCTGAGCGCCGCGTGGCATTGGCCGCGGTTGCACGGACCGAGGTGCGTGCGCGCATTGTCGCCGCTTTGGCCCGCCATCACGCGGAGCACCCCGATCTCGGCGGCCTGCCGCGCGCCACCCTGCTGACCGCGGCCGGCACGGAGCACGCCATCGCCGAGGCGATGCTGGGCGAGCTGCTGGCCGAGGGTGCGGTGGTGCCGCAGGGCATGGTGCTGCGCCTGCCGACGCACCGCCCGCGCCTTTCCCCGGCTGACGAGGCGCAGTGGCCGCAGCTTCAGGCCCTGCTTGCTGCCGGCGCCCTGCGCCCGCCGCGCGTGCGGGAGGTCGCGGAGGTGATGGCGCTGGAGCCTGAGGCGGCCGAAGCTCTGCTGGCCCGCTTCGAGCGCTTCGGCCGCGTGCTGCGGGTGGCGCCGAACCGTTTCTTCCTGCCGGAGACGGTCGTCGCCCTAGCGCGCGAGGCAGCTGTCCTGTCGGAGCCGGACGGGTTCACGGCGGCCGACTACAACCGCCGCACCGGCATCGGCCGCAATGTGGCCATCGAGGTGCTGGAATTCCTCGACGTGCTCGGCCTCACCCGCCGCACCGGCGAGTTGCGGCACATGCTGGGCGATCCCGATGAGGTGCTGGGGGCTACTCCCCCCTGAGTGCGCGGCGGTAGGCGCGGGTGGCGGCGTCGAAACCCATCACCAGCGCATCGGCCGTCAGCTCGTGGCCGATCGAGGCTTCGGCGATGTTCGGGATGGCGGCGGCGATGGCCGGGATGTTCTCCAGGTTCAGGTCGTGGCCCATGTTCACCACCATGCCCAGCCGTGCCGCCTCGGCCGCGGTGGCGGCGATGGCAGCGAGCAGCGGGGAATGCGCGCCGCCGCGGGACTGTGCGGCGTATTCGCCGGTGTAGATCTCGATCCCGTCCGCGCCGACGCCCTTCACCCGCGCCACCACTTCCGGCAGCGGATCGACGAACAGCACGGTGCGGGCGCCCAGCGCCTTCAGTTCGCGCAGGTAGTCCGTCACCAGCGCCACTTGCGCGGGGTCGGTCAGGTGCCAGCCTTCCTCGGAGGTGAAGGCGCCCGGGGCATCCGGCACCAGCGTCACCTGCTCCGGGCGGGTGGCTTTCACGATCTCCATCAGCCGGTCGTCGGGATAGCCCTCGACGTTCAGCTCGAAGCTGGGCCGCCACGGCGCCATCACCCCGGCCAGGGCCGGCAGGTCGCTGCCGCGGATGTGCCGCTCATCGGGGCGCGGATGCACGGTGATCCCGTCGGCCCCGGCGTCGTGCACGATGCGGGCGAACTGCAACAGGTCTGGCACGCCGGTGCGGCGCGAGTTGCGCAGCAGCGCGACCTTGTTGAGGTTCACGGACAGGCGGGTGTCGCGCATGGTTCGTCCTAGTTGTTGCCGACGACGCTGCCGAGCGTGTCGCCGATTTCACGGTGCAGGACCAGGTCGGCGATCGGGTCCATGTCGGTGGGTTCGCGGTTGAGGATCACCAGCCCGGCGCCGCGGCGCTTGGCCAGTTCGGGGAAGCCTGCCGCGGGATACACCACCAGCGAGGAGCCGGCCACCAGGCACAGGTCGCAGGCGAGGATCGCCTCCTCGGCGCGGATCATCGCCGCGGGCGGCATGGATTGGCCGAAGGCGACGGTGGCGGTTTTCACGTAGCCGCCGCACTCGTCGCAGCGCGGCGATTTTCCGGTGGCTTCGAAGCCGGGCCGGATCGCCTCCAGTTCGTATCGCCGCTGGCAATCGAGGCAGTGGGCGTAGGTGGAGTTGCCGTGCAGCTCGATCACCTGGTGGTCTGGGATGCCGCTGGCCTGGTGCAGCCCGTCGATGTTCTGCGTCACCACATGGGGCACCTTGCCATCCGCCACCAGCTTCGCCACGGCGCGGTGGCCGCGATTGGGGGCGGCGGCGCGCATCACCGGGTCCGAGTCGAACTTGCGCCGCCACGCCTCCACCCGCGCCTCCTCGGAGGCGACGAAATCCTGGAAGTAGATCGGCTTCATCTTGTTCCAGATCCCGCCCGGCGACCGGAAATCCGGGATGCCGGATTCGGTACTGATGCCGGCGCCGGTGAACACCACCACCTTCTGCGCGGCCTCCAGCAGGCGGCGGAACTCGGTCAGGTCGCTGTCCATGGCGGCGTGGTTCCCAGTGGCCGGGCGCGATGGTGGCCCGGCGGGCGCGCCACCTCAAGCCCGATCGGCCGACCGGCGCGGCACGATCCGCCATTCGAAGCACGGCTCGCCCAGGTCCAGCCGCGCCGCCACCTGCAACGCCGCGAAGCGGTCATGCGCCGCCAGCGCCCCCTCCAGCAGCCCGTTCCAGCAGGTGAAGGCCGCCGGGTGCGGGTCCGGTACGCCCTGCATCAACGCCCAACTGCGCTGCCGCACCACGCCCGGCGCCACCACCTCCGCCTCGTCCCCCTGCGCGCGTGCCAGCGCCACCATGAACCCCGCGAAATCCGCCGCCGGCAGCGCCTCGGCCGTCTGCCGATACAGCTGCATCCCGATCAGCTTCCCCGTCAGCCCCAGCAGCGCGCTCGCCTCCGCCGCGCCCCAGAGCTGGATCGCGGCGGGAATCGCGGTGCGGACATAAGCCAATGCGTAGTTCCGCTTCGCCTTCTTGATCCGCGCTTCGGGCCAGGAATCGCTCGCCAGCACCGGCGCCTGGGCGGGATCGAAGCGCGGTGCCTCCTCATGCCGGGCGAATCGCAACCGCTCCTCCGGGGCCAGGTCGCGGTCGACTTCCTGGTAGTAGCCCTCCAGGCCGGGATCGCCCTCCACCGTCTGCCCCGTGCACACGAAGCCCAGCCGCGGATTGCCCAGCGCGACGCCGTTATGGGCGTGCCAGCCGCGCATCATTGCCGCCGAAACCAGGCCCGGCACGCCGGCGATGGCCGTGCCCGCCCAGATCCAGCGCGGCGGCGGGTAGCGCACCCAGGATTTGCGATCGGTCTCGCCGACCCATTCCACGCTCACGCCGCCGATGGCGTTCGACAAATAGTGATACTGCGCGCAGGCCACCGCATGTGGCAGCCGGTCCAGCCCCAGCTTCTTCAAGCCCGGGAGGAACAGCGCCTGCTGCTGGCGCCGGAACACCGCGAACACGAAATTCTCCGCATCCGCCGCGCTTCGTCGAGACACCGCGGCCAGCACCATGCCGGTGAAGAAGCCGTGGTACCACTCCGCCACCGCATCCCACGCTCTCGCCTCGTCCTGTTCCACCGTTGCCCTCCCGCGCCGCGGCGCTAGGGTAGCGCCAACCAAGTGGAGGAACGAGATGAGCCACGCTTTCCCCTATCGCGGCCTGCGGGTGCTCGATCTCGGCCAGGGCGTCGCCTCGCCCTACTGCGCCATGCTGCTCGCGCTCTATGGGGCTGACGTGATCAAGGTGGAGCCGCCGGAGGGCGATTGGTCGCGCGGGCTGGGCCAGAAGCTGGCCGGCGGCACGCACACGCCGATGTCCCTCACCTTCAACCGCGGCAAGCGCGCGCTCCGCCTCGACCTCAAGCGCCCGGAAGCCCGCAAGATCCTGCGCGACCTCGCCCTGAAGGCCGACGTGCTGGTGGAAGGCTTCCGCCCCGGCGTCGCCGCCCGGCTCGGCGTGGGCTACGAGGGCCTGGCGGTGGAGAACCCCAAGCTCATCTACCTTTCTGTCAGCGGCTTCGGCCAGACCGGCCCCTATGCCCAACGCCCGGTGACAGACACCGCCGCGCAGGCCTTCTCCGGCTTCATGGACACCAACCGTGGCCCGGATGGCGTTCCGCATCGCTCCGGCGCGCTGACGGCGGATGTGCCAACCGGCCTGTATGCCTACGCCGCCGTCGCTACCGCGCTGTTCGCGCGCCAGACCACGGGCCGCGGGCGGCATATCGACGTGAGCCTGATGGCCGGCAGTGCGGCCGTGATGGGGCACAAGGTGCCGGAATTCCAGGTCGGCAACGTCAACCCGCCGCAGCTCAACGTCCCCGCCGGGTCCTTCGAGGCCTCGGATGGCTGGCTCGCCATCGCCCTGGTCCGCGAAGACGATTGGCGCCGCACCTGCCTCGCGCTGGAACGCCCGGATTGGCTGGAGAACCCCGCCTATGGCAGCTTCGCCCTGCGCGTGGAGAACCAGGATGCGCTGATGGCGGAAATGCGCCCCCATATCCGCACCCGCACCCGCGGCGAATGGCTGGACCGACTGCGCGCCAACGACGTGATCTCGGACACCGTCAACACCTCCGGCGACTGGTTGGCCAACGAGCACGTGAAGGCTGTCGGCGCCTCCAGTCCGGTGGGGATCGAGCATTTCCACGTCCCCCGCACCCCCGGCTCCCCGGCCGAGAGCGACGCCGCCCTTACCCCGCCGCCGGCCGCCGGGCAGGATTCGCGCCAGGTGCTGGCCGAATGCGGGCTGGATGCTGCAGAGATCGACCGGCTGTTCGCGGAGGGCATCGCATCCTGACCCCACCACGGCGCCATGGACACGGGCGTCGCGCTTTTGTAACCTGAGGTCTCTTAAAAGCAGCCTGTTGCTCCCGCTCCGGCCCAACCGGGCGTGTACCCAGGCTCCGACGCGTATTTTAAACATCGGGTCCGATCATGCCCCTCGCTTTCAGCCGCCGCCCCGGCGCGTTTGCCGCGGGCCTTCTGGCCTTTGGTAGTCTTGCCGCGCCGCTGCCCGCGTCAGCCGGCGATTGGCTCACCATCACCGACTTCACCGGTGCCTGCGGCACCACGATGATCTGCGCCGGTGCCACCGCCACCGAGGGCAGCGTGCTGCGCCTGGTGCCCGCCGCTGCCGAGCAGGCCGGCGCCGCCTGGGCGCCCACCCAGCTTTCCACCGCCCATGATTTCGTCTCCGTCTTCACCTTCCAACTCGGCGAAGGGGCCGATGGCTGGCGCGCCGACGGTCTCGCCTTTCTCCTCGCCGCCAACCCCACCGGGCTGGGCGATTCCTCGCGCTACGGCGGCTCGATGGGGTTCGAGGGTGTCACCGGCACCGTCGCCGTGGAGTTCGACACCTACGACAACGGCGACGACCCCGGCGCCAACCATGTCGCCATTGACCTCAACGGCGTGCTCGGCGACCTCGCCGCCACCAACCCCTATGACGTCACCGACTGCGACACCCCCACCATCCCGGGCTGCCTCGCCAACGGCGCGGTCTGGACTGCCACCGTCGCCTACGATGCGGCGGGGCAAGCCCTCACCGTCACGGTGCAGGATGGCGACAACCCCGCCGAGATCGTGATCTCCGGCTTCGCCGTGAACCTGGAAGCCGCGATTGGCCCCAATGCCTATCTCGGCTTCGGCGCCGGCACCGGGCTCGGCTACATGGCGCATGACCTGCATTCCTGGCGTGTGACCAGCGCCGCCGTGCCGGAACCGGCCTCCGCCCTCGCTTTCGCCGCCGGCCTCGCCGCCTTGGGGCTGTCCCGCCGCCGCCGCTGATGCTTCAATCCCCGGGAACATCCGGGGGAAACCAGCATGGACATGCCGAACCAGGGCCTCGTCGCCGTCGTCAAGCGCGATTGCCCCACCTGTGTGCTGACCGCTCCGGTGCTGGCGGCGATCCCCGGCGTTACCGTCTATTCGCAGGATGACCCCGGCTTTCCGGAGAACGTCGCCAGCCGCATCTACGATGGCGAGCTGGATACCTCCCACCGCCTGCGCATCGAGATCGTGCCCACCCTGATCCGCTTCGAGAACGGGCAGGAGGTGGAGCGCACCTATGGCTGGGACCGTGCCGAATGGCAGCGCCTCACTGGCCAGGCCGAGATCGGCGCCGGGCTGCCGGCGATGCGCCCGGGCTGTGGCGCCAAGAACCTGGAGCCGGGCATCATCGAGCGCCTGAAGATCCGGCACGGCGAAACCGGCATCACCGCCCGCCGCATCTCGCTCGGCACTGGTGAGGACGAGATGGAGGCGATGTACGATCGTGGCTGGTCCGACGGCCTGCCGCTGGTGCCACCCACCGAGGAACGCGTGCTGCGCATGCTCACCGGCACCGCGCGCGACCCGCAGGAGGTGATCGGCCTCGTGCCGTCAGACCTCGTGCCCGCCACGGTGGAAAAGATCGCCATCAACGCCGTGATGGCCGGCTGCAAGCCGGAATACCTGCCCGTGGTGCTGGCCGCGGTGGAAGCGGTGCTGGACGAGCCCTTCGCCATGCATGGCGTGCTCGCCACCACCATGTATGTCGGGCCGGTGATCGTGGTGAACGGCCCCGTCCGCCGCCAGATCGGCATGAACGCGCGCGGCAACGCGCTGGGGCAGGGCAACCGCGCCAACGCCACCATCGGCCGCGCCGTGCAGCTGGTGATCCGCAACATCGGCGGCGGCCGCCCGCAGGAAGTGGACCGCGCCACGCTGGGGAACCCCGGCAAATACACCTACTGCTTCGCCGAGGATGAGGAAGGCTCCTGCTGGGAGCCGTTGTCGGTGGAGCGCGGCATCGCCCCGGGCAAATCCGCCGTCACCGCCTTCGCCGGCTACGGCCTGCAGGGCGTGGTGGACCAGAAGTCGCGCACGCCGGAAAGCCTCAGCCGCAGCTTCGCCGAGAACATGAAGGCGATCTTCAACACCAAGCTCGCCCCGGCCTGCGACGCCATCCTGGTGATGTGCCCGGAGCACGAGCGCACCTACCGCGACGCCGGCTGGAGCAAGCAGCGTGTCTATGAGGAGCTCTACCGCCTCACGGAAATGAACGGCGACGACATCCTCGCCGGCGCGCACGGCATCGCCGAGGGCGGCCCGCCTTCCTATGCCGGGCGGCGCATCGGAAAATTCCGCAAAGGCGGGCTGATGGTCGTGCGCGCCGGTGGCGGTGCGGGCATGTTCTCGGGCATCATCGGCGGATGGTCGGCCAGCGGCGAGCGCGGGTCGGCCCCGGTAACCAAGGAGATCAGGGAATGACGGCGCTGCTTGACCCGACGTCGGAGCGAAGTCCGACGATCCGCCCCAGGCTGGGGCGGCCCGACACGCTCGATGGCCTCACCATCGGCCTGGTCGACATCTCCAAGCCGCGCGGGGATGTTTTTCTCGACAGGCTGGACGAACGTCTGCAGGAACGCGGCATCGCCACCCGCCGCTACATGAAGCCCACCATGACCCGGCCCGCCCCGCTGCCCCTGCGCCAGCAGATCGGCACCGAGGTTCAGGCCGTCATCCAGGGGCTCGCGGACTGAGGGTCTTGCACGTCGTGCAGTTTGCATGACCTGGCAGATCTTGAGGCCCGCGGCGTTCCGGCGATGGTGGTGGCCACCACCGAGTTCATCGAGGCGGCCGAGGTGCAGGCCCGCGCGCTGGGTACCGACCCGGCCTGCGTGTTCATCCCGCACCCGGTGCAGGACCGCACCGACGACGAGTTGCGCGCGATGGCGGATGCGCATTTCGACGCGATCGTCGGCATGCTCCTGAAAGGTAACTGAAGGCGGCGCCGGGGCAGGGGCCCCGGCGTCCCCCCGCCCTGAAGCTGCTGCTGCTGGCCCTGCTCGCGGCCATTTCGGTCGCGCGCCGCACCCGGCACCACCCGAGCAAGGATTGGTATCCCTCCCCGGAACGCGACGCCGCCGAACACCCGGATTCCCTCTGGGACGACCGTGCCCTGCGCCGCATCCGTCGCCAGCGCGCCTGGATCGGCTGGATTCTGCGCTGCCACCCCGCCGAGGGCACGGCCCTGTCTGGCCGGCGCGCGCCCGAACCGTGCCCGGCGCGTGCCGCCCGCGCGCCGCCATGGAAGGCGCGCGCCCGAAATCAGCCCGAATCCGTCGCCAAAGCCCCGCTTCGCGCGGCGGCGACTCATGCCGGAATGCCGGCCGTGCCGAATCTGCGGGGAGCGGTCGCCATATGACTGCCCGGCCCGGGACAAAAAAAGCGGCCGGGCCATCGCTGGCCCGGCCGCCTCTCACCGCGCGGCTGGCGCCGCCCGGTGGATCGGTTCGTAAGGGTCGGCGGCTCAGCCGTTGGAGACCGGCACGCCCTTCTCTTCCAGCGCCGTCTTCAGCTCGCCGGACTGGAACATCTCGGTGACGATGTCGCAGCCGCCGACGAACTCGCCGGCCACGTAGAGCTGCGGGATGGTCGGCCAGTTGCTGAACTGCTTGATCCCATCACGCAGCTCGGCATCCTCCAGCACGTTGGCGGTCTTGAAGGGCACGCCCATGTGGCTGAGGATCTGCACCACGCGGGCGGAGAACCCGCATTGCGGGAACATCGCGGTCCCCTTCATGTAGAGCATCACCGAGTTGTCGGAGATCTCGGACTGGATACGGTCGAAAACGGGGTTGGCCATCGTGCTGTTCCTCAATCGGGAGCGGAGGTCTGAAGGGCGAGGGCGTGCAGCTCGCCCCCCATGCGGCCGCGAAGCGCGGCATAGACCAGCTGGTGCTGCTGCACGCGAGACTTGCCGCGAAATGCTTCGCTGACAACCTTGGCGGCGTAGTGGTCGCCATCGCCGGCCAGGTCCTCGATCGTCACCTGCGCGTCGGGAAGTCCGGCCTTGATCAGCGCCTCGATCTCGTTGGCAGGCATCGCCATGCGCTTGTTCCCCTCAGCTTGTACGGCCGTCCATCCACGCCGGCAGGAAAGCCTCGTGCAGCCGCCGCAGTTCGGGCAGGGAGATGGTGTCACCGTCGGGCAGAGTCAACATCGCGCCACCGGTGGAACCCAACAGCCGCGCCGGCACGCCTGCCGCCTGGGCGCGGGCCAGCACGCCAGCCGCATCCTCGGTCGCCAGCACGTAGCGCCCCTGGTCCTCGCCGTACCAGTAGGCCGCGTCGCCGCCGCGTTCCAGCGTGACGCCGGTATCGCCGGCCAGCGCCATTTCCGCCACCGCCACCAGCAGCCCGCCATCGGCCACGTCGTGGCAGGCCGCCACGCGCCCGGCCAGGATCTCGCCGCGCACGAAATCGCCGTTGCGGCGCTCCGCCGCCAGATCCACCGGCGGCGGGGCCCCTTCCTCGCGGCCGGCGATCTCGCGCAGCCACAGGGATTGGCCGAGCCAGCCTTCGGTGGCACCCACCAGCACCAGCGAAAGCCCCGGCCGCAGCCCATAGCCCACGGCCTGCGCCGCATCTTCCAGCACGCCCAGGCCCCCGATCGCCGGCGTCGGCAGGATCGGCCGCCCCTCGGTCTCGTTGTAGAGCGACACGTT
>CAMDAM010000086.1 GCA_945888575.1 Asaia bogorensis
TCTCTGTCATATGCCGCGGCCGTATTGCCGAACAGCTCCGACTTGTCCGGGGGCCGGCCGGGCGTGTCCAGACGCCCGTTGAACGCAAGGGGGATTCACCGACATGGCCTTGGCCACAATCATCGTCATCGCCTGCGGGGTGCTTGCCCTGCTCTACGGGCTGGTGGCATCGCGGCAGGTGCTGGCGGCAGACGCCGGCAACGCGCGCATGCAGGAAATCGGCAACGCCATCCAGGAAGGTGCGCGCGCCTACCTGAACCGCCAGTACATCACCATCGGCGGCGTGGGCGTGGTGATCCTCGTCCTGCTCGCCGCGACCCTGGGCATGACGGTGGCGATCGGCTTCGCCATCGGCGCCATCCTGTCGGGCGTGGCCGGCTATATCGGCATGAACGTCTCCGTCCGCGCCAATGTCCGCACCGCCCAGGCCTCGCGCCAGGGCCTCGCGGCTGGCCTCGACATCGCCTTCAAGGCCGGTGCCATCACCGGCATGCTGGTGGTGGGCCTCGGCCTGCTCGGCGTTGCGATCTTCTACTTTGTGCTGCGCTCCGGCATGGCGCCGGATGCGGATATGCGCCCGGTGCTGGAAGCGCTCGTCGCGCTGTCCTTCGGCGCCTCGCTGATCTCCATCTTCGCGCGCCTCGGCGGCGGCATCTTCACCAAGGGTGCGGACGTGGGCGCGGACCTGGTGGGCAAGGTCGAGGCCGGGATCCCCGAGGATGACCCCCGCAACCCCGCCACCATCGCCGACAACGTGGGCGACAACGTGGGCGACTGCGCCGGCATGGCCGCCGACCTGTTCGAGACCTATGCGGTCACGATCGTCGCCACCATGCTGCTCGGCTCGATCTTCTTCGTGCGTGGCGCCGATGCCGACGCCATGATGCTGCTGCCGCTGCTGATCGGCGCCGTGTGCATCATTGCCTCGGTCGTGGGCACCTACTTCGTGAAGCTCGGCAGCTCCAACAACATCATGGGCGCGCTCTACAAGGGCCTCGCCGTCACCGGCATCATCTCCGCGATCCTGATCGCGGTCACGATCGCCATGACCACCGGCTTCGGCGGCTCGCTCAAGATGAGCACGGGCATGACCATCACCGGCATGAACCTGTTCACCTGCGCGCTGGTCGGCCTCGCCGTCACCGGCCTGCTGGTGTGGATCACCGAGTACTACACCTCCACCGAATACCGCCCGGTGCGCAGCATCGCGAATTCGTCCACCACGGGCCACGGCACCAACGTGATCCAGGGCCTGGCGATCTCGATGGAATCCACCGCGCTGCCGGTGGTCGTGATCTCCGTCGGCATCATCGTCTCCTACCTCACCGCCGGCCTGTTCGGCATTGCGGTGGCCGCCACCACGATGCTGGCGCTGGCCGGCATGGTCGTGGCGCTCGATGCCTACGGCCCCGTGACCGACAACGCCGGCGGCATCGCCGAGATGAGCGAGCTGCCGCCCGACGTCCGCAAGGTGACCGATGCGCTCGATGCCGTTGGCAACACCACCAAGGCGGTGACCAAGGGCTACGCCATCGGCTCCGCGGGCCTGGCCTCGCTGGTGCTGTTCGCCGCCTACACCGAGGACCTGAAGCACTACTTCCCGAACGTGGCCGTGGACTTCACCCTCCAGTCCCCCTGGGTGGTGATCGGCCTGTTCATCGGTGGCCTGCTGCCGTACCTGTTCGGCGCCATGGGCATGACCGCCGTGGGCCGCGCCGCCGGTGCCGTGGTGGTGGAGGTTCGCCGCCAGTTCAAGGAAATGCCGGGCATCATGAAGGGCACCCAGAAGCCGGAATACGGCCGCGCGGTGGACATGCTGACCAAGGCCGCGATCAAGGAGATGATCCTGCCGTCGCTGCTGCCGGTCGCCGCCCCGATCGTGCTGTATTTCGTGGTGAAGGCCGTCGGCGGCCAGGGCGCTGCGTTCAGCGCCGTGGGCGCCATGCTGCTGGGCACCATCGTGACCGGCCTGTTCGTCGCCATCTCGATGACCTCCGGCGGCGGCGCCTGGGACAACGCCAAGAAGTACATCGAGGAAGGCAACCACGGCGGCAAGGGCTCCGACGCGCACAAGGCGGCGGTGACCGGCGATACCGTGGGTGACCCGTACAAGGACACCGCCGGCCCCGCGGTGAACCCGATGATCAAGATCACCAACATCGTGGCGCTGCTGCTGCTGGCGATCCTGGCCCACATGGCGAAGTGATCCGCACCGGGGCGCGCTTGCCGCGCCCCGGCTTCGGCGCATACGAAAACGGCCCCGGAGCGATGCTCCGGGGCCGTTTGTCGTTGGTGTGTGTGTGTCGGCGGTTCAGACCAGGAAGAACGCCATCAGCGCCAGGGTGATCACCGACAGCACCACGGAGAGGGTGGTGGCCGAGCAGAAGCCGGCGAACATGCGCTCGCGGTCGGCCGTGAAGGCTTCGGCGGTCACCGGGTTGGGGGTGTTCGACGGGGCGTGGGCCATGGACGCTCTCGATCTGGTTCGGTTGCGGACGTTGGGAGCTATCTAACCCAGCCCGGGCGGATTGGGAACCTGGGGGCGGTCAGGAAGCAAGCGGTTCTTTTTTGAAAAAAAGAACCAAAAAACTTTCCCCGCCTGATGCGGAGAGTCCCGAGCTTCACGCCGCAAACGGATGAAGTTTTTTTGCTTCTTTTTGTTCACAAAAAGAAGAATCCTTCCCGCCTACCCCTGCGGATTCCGCAAGCAAGCAGTCTCGGCCGCCGCCCCACCGCCGCCGACGATGAAGCGACGGAGTGCTGCGGGATACAGCAGGTGCTCCTGCGCCAGCACGCGCGCTGCCAGCATGTCCTCCGTGTCGCCCTCCAGCACCGGCACGGCGGCCTGGGCCAGGATCGGGCCCTCGTCCATCCCTTCGGTCACCACATGCACGGTGCAGCCATGCAGCTTCACCCCGGCGGCCAGCGCGCGGGCATGGGTGTCCACGCCGGGGAAGGAGGGCAGCAGGCTCGGGTGGATGTTCAGCATCCGGCCCGCCCAGCGCTGCACGAAGAACGGCGTGAACAGCCGCATGTAGCCGGCCAGGCACACCAACTCCACGCCGGCGGCCTCCAGCCGGGCCGAGAGCGCGGCCTCATGCGCGGCGCGGTCGCGGCCGAACGGCTTGTGCGGCACCGCGGCGGTGGCAATCCCGGCGGCGGCGGCCACCGCCAGCCCCCCGGCCTCTTCCTTGTTGGCGGCCACCAGCACGATCTCGGCCGGGAACGCCGGGTCCGCGGCGGCACGCAGCAGCGCGGCCATGTTGGAGCCGCGGCCGCTGATCAGGATACCGACCTTCTTCTTCACGGCGCTGGCCTCAGCCCGGCCAGCCCGCGGGCAGGTCGATACGGATACCCACGTCTTCGGCCGGCCCGGCCTCGATCCGGCCGATGTTGGAAACAGTCTCGCCCTCGGCCTCCAGGATCGCGCGCGCCCGCTCGGGCTCGGCGGTCACCACCGCCATGCCGATGCCGCAGTTGAACACGCGCAGCATCTCCTGCGCCTCCACATTGCCGGTGCGGGCCAGCCAGCGGAACACCGCGGGCATTTCCCACGCGCCGGCATCGATCACAGCCTGGGTCCCGGCCGGCAGCACGCGCGGCAGGTTGCCGGGCAGCCCGCCGCCGGTGATGTGCGCCGCGGCCTTCAGCAGCCCGGCGCGATGCAGCGCCAGCAGCGATTTCACATAGATCCGCGTCGGCGCCAGCAGCGCATCACCCAGCGTGCCTGATCCAAACGGCGCCGGTGCGGCCCAGCCGGCATTGCCCGCCTCCACGATGCGCCGCACCAGCGAGAACCCGTTGGAATGCACGCCGCTGCTCGCCAGCCCCAGGATCGCATCCCCCGGCCCCACATCCTTCGGCAGCAGGTTGCCGCGCTCGGCCGCGCCCACCGAGAACCCGGCGAGGTCATAGTCGCCCTTCTGATACATGCCCGGCATCTCGGCCGTCTCGCCGCCCACCAGCGCGCAGCCGGCCTGGCGGCAGCCCTCGGCGATGCCCGCCACCACGCGCGCGGCCTGCTCCACCTCCAGCCGCCCGGTGGCGAAGTAGTCCAGGAAGAACAGCGGCTCCGCCCCCTGCACCACCAGGTCGTTCACGCACATGGCAACAAGGTCGATGCCCACGTAGTTGTGGATGCCGGTGTCGATGGCGATCTTCAGCTTGGTGCCCACCCCGTCGGTGGAGGACACCAGCACGGGGTCGGTGAACCCGGCGGCCTTCAGGTCGAACAGCGCGCCGAACCCGCCCAGCCCGCCCATCACGCCGGTGCGGTTGGTGCTGCGGGCAAGCGGCTTGATGCGCTCCACCAGCGCGTCGCCCGCGTCGATGTCCACGCCGGCCGCGCGGTAGGTCATGCTGGTCATGCGGCTCTCCGGTCCGATGCGGCGGAAACAACCACGGGTGCCCGCCCGGCGCAACCAACAGGCCGCGATGCTGTGGCTTCCCACCCCCCGGCCCCGCTATACTGGCGCCATGCCAGACGGCACCACCCCCCCGCCCGCGCTCGGCACGGCCACCTTCACCCTGGCCAATGTCGTGACGATGCTGCGCCTCTGCGCCGTGCCGGTGGCGGTGTGGCTGGTGCTGCGCGGGCAGTTCCTGGCCGCCTTCTGGCTCTTCGCCGCCGCCGGCCTGTCCGATGCGCTGGATGGCTGGCTCGCCCGCCGCAACGGCCCCACCAGGCTGGGCTCCATGATCGACCCGATCGCCGACAAGGCCCTGCTGGTCAGCATGTTCCTGATCCTGGCCGTGGTCCACGTCATCCCGGACTGGCTGGCGATCCTGGTGATTTTCCGCGATGTGGTGATCGTCGGCGGTGTCCTGCTGCTCTATGTCATGGGCCAGGCTGTGGCGATCCGCCCGCTGCCGATCTCCAAGCTCAACACCGTGATCCAGATCGTCATGGTCGCCGCCACCTTGCTCGCGGAGGGCCTGCGCCTCGATTGGCCCGTGCTGGATGCGGTGCTGATCACCACCGTGGCGGCCAGCACGCTGATCTCGCTCGGCGCCTATGTCCGCCAGCTGGCCCGCGGCCGATGACCGTGGTGCCGCCCCCGTTCGGCCCGGTGGCAGCCGCCACGCGCACCCAGCGCATCACCCTGCTGGTGGGGGTGCTGGTGGTGGCCTGGCTGGCGCTGCAGCTCTTCGCCTCCATCCTGCTGCCCTTCGTGGTGGCGGCCGGCATCGCCTATTTCCTCGATCCCCCCACCAGCCGCCTGCAGCGCCTGGGCGTGCCGCGCTGGCTGGCCGCCCTGCTGCTGCTGGCCGCGGTGCTGCTGTTCACCCTGCTGTTCGTCCTGCTGCTCTATCCACTCATCCTCGCCCAGCTCGCCATCCTGATCACCCGGCTGCCCATCTACGTGAACCTCGCCCGCACCGCGGCGGACGACCTGCTCGCCCAGCTGCAAACCCAGCTCGGCCCGGAATTCGTGGACGAGCGGCTGCGCGAGCTCGTGGCCAGCCAGGCCGGCGCCGTCCTGGCCTTCCTCGTCACCGCCGTCACCCGCGTGATCGGCGGCGGCTTCGCCCTGTTCAACGTCCTCACCCTGCTGGTGGTAACGCCCGTGGTGGGGTTCTACCTGCTGCGGGACTGGCCCGCCGTGGTGCGCCACGTCGATTCCTGGCTGCCCCGCCGCTATGCCGGCGTGCTGCGCGCTCAGGCGCACGAGGTGGACCGCATCCTCTCCGCCTGGCTGCGTGGCCAGGCGATGTGTTGCCTCGCGCTGATCATCTACTACGCCGTGGCGCTGTCGCTGGTGGGGCTGGATCTCGGCCTGATCGTCGGCATGGCCTCCGGCCTGCTGTCCTTCATCCCCTATGTCGGCAGCATCACCGGGCTGATCGTCGCGGTGGGCCTGGCCTCCGCCCAGTTCCCCACCTGGATGGGGGTGCTGCTGGTGGTGGGCGTGTTCATCCTGGGCAACATCCTGGAAGGCTATGTCATCTACCCGCGCTTCCTGGGCGACAGGGTGGAGCTGCACGCGGTCTGGGTCATCTTCGCGCTCTTCGCTGGCTGGGCCGCCTTCGGCTTCCTCGGCGTGCTCCTGGCCGTCCCGGCCGCGGCCACCATCGGCGTGCTGAGCCGCTTCTGGCTGCGCCGCTACCTGCAAAGCCAGCTCTACCTCGACCCCCCGCAAGACGACGCGGCACCATGAGCGCCGCTCTCGCCCAACTCCCACTCCCCTTCGCCCCCGTGCGCCGCGAATTCGCCGCCCCGGTGATCGAAGCCCCCTCCAACGAAGCCGCCCGCGCCTGGCTGGCCCGCACCACCGAATGGCCATCACGCCGCCTCGCCCTCTGGGGCCCCCAGGGCAGCGGCAAGACCCGCCTTCTCGCCGCCTGGGCCGAGCGAAACGGCGCGCAACGCCTCCACGGCGCCACCCTGCGCTTCACCCCGCCGGAAACCCCGCTTGCCATCGACGACGCCGACCGCGCCCCCACCCTCGCCCTGCTGCACACCCTGAACGCGGCCCACGAAGCCGGCCACCCCGTGCTGCTCGCCGCCACCACCCCGCCCGCCCGCTGGCCCGTTTCCCTGCCCGATCTCGCCAGCCGCCTGCGCGCCACCACCGCGGTCGCGATCGAACCACCGGAAGACGACCTCCTGCACGCCCTGCTCCCCCGCCTCCTCGCCGAACGCCAGCTCCGCCCCAGCGAGGCCACGCTCCACTGGCTCCTCGCCCGCCTCCCCCGCACCCACGCCGCCCTGGCCGAGGCGGTGGAACGGCTGGATCGCGCCGCCCAGGCCTTCGCCGTGCCCATCGCCCCCGCCCTGGCCCGCCAGGTGCTGCCCGACCTGCTGGCCGACCTGCCAGACCCTCCCGATCCCGCCAATGAAGTTTCGGTGTCGCCGTCGCCTTCCGCGAACGGACTGCTCTAGGATGCACGCTCCCACGCATGCCGCCTGCCTGCATCAGCGAGCCGCACCATGAATGTCCACGACCTGGCTGCCCGCAGCCCCGCCACCCCGCTGCCCGACCCGGCGCCAGACCCCCTGGCAGACCCGGTGGCCGCCAACCCAGACCGGTTCATCAACCGCGAGCTGTCCTGGCTCGATTTCAACCACCGCGTGCTGGAGGAGGCGGAGAACACCCGCCACCCCCTGCTGGAGCGGCTGCGCTTCGTCTCCATCTCCGCCGCCAACCTCGATGAGTTCTATTCCGTCCGCGTCGCCGGCCTCATCGGCCAGGCCAAGGCCGGCGTCACCACCCCCTCGCCGGATGGCCGCACCCCCGCCCAGCAGCTGGTGGAGGTGGAGGCGCGCGCCGAATCCCTGATGGCCGCACAGCTCAAGGTCTGGCAGCAACTCCGCGGCCAGCTGGAACAGGCCGGGATCGTCATGAGTGACCCCGCCCGCCTCAGCGACGGCGAGCGCCTCTGGCTCGATGCCTGGTTCATGGAACGCGTCTTCCCGGTCCTCACCCCGCTGGCGATCGACCCGGCCCACCCCTTCCCGTTCATCCCCAACATGGGCCTCGTCCTGGTGCTCCGCCTGGCGCGCGAGGAAGACGCCAGCTTCATGCGCGCCCTGGTGCCGCTACCGTCCCTGATCGAACGCTTCATCCGCCTGCCCGACGATGGCGGCTCGATCCGCTTCATCATGCTGGAACAGCTCGTCACCCTGTTCCTGGACCGCATCTTCCCCGGCTACCGCGTCACCGGCGAAGGCATGTTCCGCCTGATCCGCGACACCGACGTGGAGTTCGAGGAAGAGGCCGAAGACCTCGTCCGCTCCTACGAAACCGCCCTCAAGCGCCGCCGCCGCGGCGTGGCCATCCACCTCTCCGTCAACGCCTCCATGCCCGCCGACCTGCGCGAGCTGGTGATCGACGAGCTGGACGCCACCGCCCAGGAAATCCACGTCCACGAAGGCATCCTCGGCCTCGCTGACGTCAACCAGCTGATCGTGGACGACCGCCCCGACCTCCTGTTCCCCCCCTACACCCCGCGCTTCCCCGAACGCATCCGCGATTTCGCCGGCGACTGCTTCGCCGCCATCCGCGCCAAGGACATCATCGTCCACCACCCGTTCGAGAGCTTCGACGTCGTGGTGCAGTTCCTCCGCCAGGCCGCCCAAGACCCCGCCGTGGTGGCGGTCAAGCAAACCCTCTACCGCACCAGCCGCGACAGCCCGATCGTCAAGGCCCTGATCGAGGCCGCCGAGGCCGGCAAATCCGTCACCGCCATGGTGGAACTGCGCGCCCGCTTCGATGAGGAAGCCAACATCCGCCTCGCCCGCACCCTGGAAGCCGCCGGCGTGCAGGTGGTGTACGGGTTCACCGAGCTGAAAACCCACGCCAAGATCAGCCTCGTCGTGCGCCGCGAAGGCCACGCCATGCGCAGCTACGCCCATTTCGGCACCGGCAACTACCACCCGATCACCGCGCGCATCTACACCGACCTCTCCTTCTTCACCTGCGACGAAGCCATGACGCGGGACGCCGCCCGCCTCTTCAACTACATGACCGGCTATGCCCGCCCGGAACGGATGGACGCGCTGGCCTTCAGCCCGCTCACCACCCGCAGCGCCATCTGCGAGCTGATCGACCGGGAGATCCTGTTCGCCCGCGAAGGCAAGCCCGGCACGATCTGGCTCAAGATGAACTCGCTGGTGGACGACAAGCTGATCGACAAGCTCTACGAAGCCTCCCGCGCCGGCGTGAAGGTTTCGGCCATTGTTCGCGGCATATGCTGCCTGCGCCCGGGCGTGCCCGGCCTGTCCGAGAACATCAAGGTGAAGTCCATCGTGGGCCGATTCCTGGAACACAGCCGCATCTGCGTCTTCGGCAACGGCCATCCCCTGCCCAGCCGCCACGCGCGGGTGTACATCAGCTCGGCAGACTGGATGACGCGCAACATGGAATGGCGGGTGGAAACCTTCGTGCCGATCCTCAACCCCACCGTGCACGCCCAGGTGCTCGACCAGATCATGGTGGTGAACCTGCGCGACACCATGCAGTCCTGGGAACTCGGGCCCGACGGGCGCTGGCGCCGCGTGGCCGCCGGCACCGGCAAGAAGCGCACCTCCGCGCACGACTACTTCATGACCAACCCCTCGCTCTCCGGCCGCGGCTCCGCCCTGCACGGCCCCGCCTCCGCCTCCCTCGTCGCCCCTGCGCGCCGCCCCGACCGACTGACCCAGGACTGACCCGAGTGGATTCGCTGATGCTTCCAGAGGCGGTGATCCGCACCCCCGACACCACGCGCCGCGCGGTGGTCGATCTCGGCTCCAACTCCGTGCGCCTCGTGGTGTTCGAAGGCAGCAGCCGCAACCCCGTGCCGATCTTCAACGAAAAAGCGGTGCTGCGCCTCGGCCGCGGCCTGCAGGCCACCGGGAAACTGAACGAAGACGGCACCGCCCAGGCCCTCACGGTCATGAACCGCTACGCCGCCATCGCCCGCGCCATGCAGGCCCACCCGTTCGAGGTGCTGGCCACCGCCGCCGTCCGCGATGCCCAGAACGGCCCGCAATTCATCGCCCAGTTGCAAGACCGCCTGCCCGGCGTGCCGATCACCGTGCTCTCGGGGGAGGAAGAAGCAGAACTCTCCGCCGCCGGCCTGCTCTGTGGCATCCCCGACGCGCACGGCCTGCTGGCCGATATCGGCGGCGGCTCCCTGGAACTTGTCCGACTGGACCGCGGCCGCCGCACCCACGCCCGCACCCTGCGCCTCGGCGTCATCCGCCTGGCCGAACGCGCCGGCGGCGACCCCGCCCGCGGCCGCGCCATCGCCGAAGCCGACCTCGCCGCCGAAGCCTGGCTGCCCGAAATGGCCGGGCGCGACCTCTATGCCGTGGGCGGCGCCTGGCGCGCCCTGGCCCGCATCCACATCGCCCAAACCAACTACCCGCTCACCCTGCTGCACCACTACACGATCAGCCGCGAGGAAGCCCGCGACCTCGCCGGCCTCGTCGCCACCGCCAGCCGCCGCCAACTGGAAAAACTCCCCGGCATCCCGCGCCGCCGGGTAGACGACCTGCCCTTCGCCGCCGTGGTGCTGCGCCGCCTGCTGCGCATCTCCGGCGTGCGCCGCGTCATCTTCAGCGCCAATGGCCTGCGCGAAGGCTGGTACATGCGCCACGTCGCCGCCGCCCAACGCAACGAAGACCCGCTGCTGGCCGCCGGCCACGAATACGCCCGCCGCTTCGCCCGCGATCCCGCACTGCCGCCCGCCCTGCTCCGCTGGACAGACCCGCTCTTCCCCAACGAAACCGGCGAACCCCGGCGCCTGCGCGAAACCGCCTGCTGGATGAGTGACATCGGCAGCCGGGACCACCCGGAATACCGCGCCGAACAAGCCTTCCTGCGCATCCTGCGCCAGCCCAATATCGGCCTGGACCACCAGGCCCGCGCCTTCCTCGGCCTCGCCCTCGCCCTGCGCTACGAAGCCGAGCCCGAAGCACCCTACCTGCAGCCAGCCCGCCAACTGCTCTCGCCCGAGGCCATCCGCCGCGCCATCGTGCTCGGCGTGGCCCTGCGCCTCGCCTACACCCTCTCCGCCGGCACCGCCCAACTCCTCACCGGAACCCGCCTCGCCCTCGGCACCCGCCTCACGCTGGAACTCGCCGAAGGCAGCGGCGTCTTTGCGGGAGAGTCCGTTACCCGACGGCTGGACCGGCTGGCGGAAACCCTGGGATTGGACGCGACGACGACGCTCGCGGCTTAGGAAGGAAGAATCTTCTTTTTGTGAACAAAAAGAAGCAAAAAAACCTCATTTATAGGTGCGGATAGGCCGGGGCACCAAAACCCCTCAGTACTGTCACTGCGAGCGCAAGCGAAGTGATCCAGAGCGCCGCCGCTCAACAGCGACACTGAGAACGAATCCTTCTTCCTTCCTCCAACAACCTCCATCCAAACCGAAGCCGTAGCCCGCGCCTTGGCGCGGGTCACCCCACCCAAGATAAGCAAAAAAACCTTTGCGCCGGTTTGCGTCATCGGTGTAAACTAACGAAATGGAGATTTCCCCCAACAGCCGGGCGCAAAGCCCCGCCTGTTCCCGCGCCCCAGGCGCGGCTGGGGAATTGCGCCTTCAGCACATCCTGCGCACCCTCCTCCTCTCCCTCCTTGCAGCCCTCCTCGGCCGCCGCCACGCCGCCCATCCCCTCGGGCTGCCGGCGTGCGACACCTCCTGGGATGGGTGGATCAACCTCCCGGAGTCTGACTCCGAGCTGGCCCTCGACGACATCCTCGCGTGCGAGCTGCCGCTGCAACTCCGTCGCCTGCTCTATCTCTTCGGCACCCGCCGCAATCGCGGCATGCGCCCGCTCTCGCGCGCCGTACCTGTGCTGCGCGCCTGCATCGCGCGCGGCCCCCCCGTACCCTGGAGCATCTTCGTACACCCCAATCAGCGCCAAATCGCCCCAAGCTGGGGACGATGACTCACGCCTATCCTTCGCTTAGTCAGAAAAGTTTTTTGGTTCTTTTTTTCAAAAAAGAACCGCTTCCTTTCTTCCCTCTAGGCCTTCTTCTCCCACCCCCGAACCCCTTGTTGCCAATAACTGAGCGCATGCCCAGCCGCCTTGGCCAATTTCCACCGCTCCCGCGCCCGCGCCACCGCGCCTTCGTCATTGCCGTCGAACAGGTCGAACACGCGGGTAAACTCGCCCAGCCGCGCGCTTTCGGCGCCATCCACCAGGAACAGGAACCGCGCCCCGTTCGGGGACTCATCCTCCGTCGTGAGCCAGATCGGCTGCAGGTCGGCATTGCCGGCGGTGGGCGTACCATGCGGCAGCCAGTCCGGCTCCGGGCAGACCCAGAGCGCGGTATCCAGCGCGGCCAGGCGCTCGGCGCTGCCGCAGCGCACCACGGCGCGCTCGCCGGCCTGCAGGGTGCGGCCGAGCAGGCGGGGCAGGGCGTCGTCCAGCCCGCTGCGGGTCAGGTGATAGAAGCCGATCTCGGCCATCAGGCAGCTTCGAAGTCGCGCGCCACCAGCCGGTCCAGCAGCCGCGCGCCGAAGCCGCTGGGGCCGAGTGCGTGCAGCGTGTCGGCGGTGGCGCGGTTGGCGACCCCGGCGATATCCAGGTGCGCCCAGGGCACGTCGCCCACGAAGTCGCGCAGGAAGGCCGCCCCGTGGCAGGCATCGGGCTGCATCCGGCCAGAGAGGCAATGGCGGATATCGGCAATATCGGAATCGAGGTCCTTCCGATGCCCCTCGCCGATCGGCATGCGCCAGAGGGGCTCACCCACCGCCTGTCCGGCCGCGGCCACCTTGGTGGCCAGGGCGCCGTTGTTGTCGAACATCCCGGCATGGTGGTGGCCGAGCGCGACGACGATGCTGCCGGTCAGCGTGGCGAGATCGATCATGGCGCGCGGCTTGTGCTGCCGCGCCGTCCAAGCGAGCGCATCGGCCAGGATCAGCCGGCCTTCGGCATCGGTATCCACCACCTCGATCGTCTTGCCGGAGAAGCTGCGCAGCACGTCGCCGGGCCGGTAGCTTGCCGCCCCGGTGGCGTTCTCGGCGATCGGCAGCACGGCGAGTGCCGGGGCAGGGGAGTTGCGCAGCGCCAGCGCCAGAATCGCCCCGGCCGCCGCCGCGGCGCCTGCCATGTCGCCGCGCATGTTCTCCATGCCCTCGGCGCCCTTGATGCACAGCCCACCGGTATCGAAGGTGATGCCCTTGCCCACGAAGGCCACCGGCGGCGCCTTCAGCCGCCCCTTCCACCGCAGCACCGCCATCAGCGGCGGATGCACCGAGCCCTGTCCAACGGCGAGCAGCGCCCCAAGCCCCTGCCGCTCCAGCTCCGCCCGGCCCAGAATGCCCACGGCGATGCCATGCCGCGACAGCGCCTGCAGCCGGACGGCGAATTCCTGCGGCGTCAGCTCATTGCCCGGCTCGGCCACCAGGTCACGGGCAAACAGCGCCCCGCGCACCCCGGCCGAGGCATCGCGCCACGCCGCCGCCACCCCATCCGGCATGTCGGTCACCAGATCGACCGCGATCAGCTTCGCCGCATCCTCCGCCACTCGCCCACGCAGCCGCTCGAACCGCCAAGCACGCAGGCAGGCCCCGGCGGCAAAGGCGGCAGCGAGCGGCGCCGGCAGCCCACGCGCATCCAGCGCCACATGCGCCACACCCATCAGCGAAGCGGCCGCCCGCGCCCCGGCCTGCCGCAGCGTTTCCTCGCCAGGGGCGCCAATGCCCAGCAACAGGGTACGCCCCTGGCCGCCCAGCACATCGCACTGCGTGCCGGCAGAAGCGGTGAACCCATCAGCCGCCGCCGCCGCGCGCAGCCCGTCAGGCAACGCGTCGAGGCTGGCCACCGGCAGGGCGGTGGCCGTTGCGGCCGGGGCGGTGCGCCCGATGCGAACTTCCAGCATGGCGGCGCTCCGCCCCGCGCGCCCTCAGCCTTCGTAGTGCTCGGCCACCATCTGGTCGAGCAACCGCACGCCGAACGCGGTCGCCCCCTTCGGCACCGTCGGCGAATCCTTGCCGCTCCACACCGTCCCGGCCACGTCCATGTGAACCCACGGCTTGCCGTTGACGAAGCGCTGGATGAACTGCGCCGCCGTGATCGCCCCGCCCGGCCGGCCACCGACATTCTTCATGTCGGCGATGTCACTCTTGATCTGCTTGTCGTAGGCCTCGCCCAGCGGCATCCGCCACACCTTCTCGCCGGTGGTCTCGCCGGCGGCATGAAGCTGCTGGGCCAGCGTGTCGTCATTGGCGAAGAAGCCCGCGTATTCATGCCCCAGCGCCACGATCATCGCGCCGGTCAGCGTGGCGAGATCGATCATGAAACGCGGATCATAATTCTGCTGACAGTACCAAAGCACATCGGCCAGCACCAACCGGCCCTCGGCATCGGTGTTGATCACCTCAATCGTCTGGCCGGAATAGCTCTTCACCACGTCCCCGGGCCGCTGCGCGGTGCCGCTGGGCATGTTCTCCACCAGCCCGACGAGACCGATCACATCCACCTTCGCCTTGCGCCCGGCGAGCGCTGCCATGAGCCCGATCACCGTGCCGGCGCCGCCCATGTCCCACTTCATGTCCTCCATCCCGCCCGCGGGCTTGATGGAGATGCCGCCGGTATCGAAGGTCACGCCCTTGCCGATGAAGGCCAGCGGCTTGGCCGCAGCCTTCGCCTTGCCCTTGGCGGCGCCCGCGCCATTCCAGGTCATCACCACCATGCGCGGCTCATTGGCGCTGCCCATGGCAACACCCATCAGCGCGCCGAAGCCCAGCTTGGTCATTTCCTTCGGCCCGAACACCTCCACCTTCAGCCCCAGCGCCGTCAGCTTCCGGCAGCGCTCGGCCATCTCGGCAGGGTTCAGAACATTGGCCGGCTCGCTCACCAGGTCGCGGCTGAGGAACACGCCCTCCGCCACCGCCTTCAGGTCGGCCCAGGCATCGCGCGCCTTGGGCAGCTCGGTGGTCAGCACAGTGGCCTTGGCCAGCTTCGGCTTGTCCTCCGGCTTCTCCGTGGTGCGATAGCGATCGAACCGGTAGCTGCGCAGCGCCAGCCCCATCGCCACATGCCCGGCCTGCTGGCCCGAAAGCCCCACGGCCGAGATGCTCGCCCCCGCCTCCCGCGCCAGCGCCGCCGCGGCCTGCCCGCCGGCATCCTCCATCTGGCGCGCGGCAATGCCGTCCAGCTTGCCCAACCCCACGGCCACCACGCGCGACAGCCCGGCACCCGGCGCCAGGATCGTCGCGATCTGCCCGCGCTTGCCCTTGAACTCCGCCGCCGCCAGCGCCCGGCCGATGGCCCCGCCGGTCGCCTCATCCGCCGCGGCCAGCAACGCTCCGGTAGGGGAGGTAGCCGCCGCCCCTTCCTCCAACAGTAGCACGAGCGCGCCGGATTTCGGCAAAGCGGGCTTGGCGAAGGCGATGTCGAGCATGGGGAACGCTCCGGGCGAAAAATGGATGGCGCGGACTGTAGCAGCGCCCACGCGTTTATCCAGTCGCGCGGGCAGCACGATTGGCCTCCCCGG
>CAMDAM010000087.1 GCA_945888575.1 Asaia bogorensis
TTGGCCAGCATCGCCTGCTGGCGCTCGAACTGCGCCTGCTGGTGCTTCTCGTTCAGCGCGCGCTGCTGCTCGTAGAACTCGTAGTTGCCGGAGAAGCTCGTCAGCGTGCCGCCATCGATCTCGATCACCCGGCCCACCACGCGGTTCATGAACTCGCGGTCGTGGGAGGTGAGCATCAGCGCGCCGTCGAATCCGGCGAGGAACTGCTCCAGCCAGATCAGGCTTTCGAGATCCAGATGGTTGCTGGGCTCGTCGAGCAGCATCACATCGGGGCGCATCAGCAGGATGCGGGCCAGGGCCACGCGCATCTTCCAGCCGCCGGAGAGCGATCCCACGTCGCCGTCCATCATCTCCTGGCTGAAGGACAGCCCGGCCAACACCTCGCGCGCCTTGCTCTCCAGCTCGTAGCCGCCGAGGGATTCAAAGCGCGCCTGCACCTCGCCGAAGCGCTCGATGATCTCGTCCATCCGGTCCATCTGGTCCGGATCCGCCATGGCGGCTTCCAGGTCGCGCAGCTCGGCGGCCACGCCGGAAACGTCGCCAGCGCCATCCATCACCTCCGCCACCGCGCTGCGGCCGTGCATCTCGCCCACATCCTGGCTGAAGAAGCCGATGGTCACGCCGCGATCGACCAGCACCTGGCCTTCATCGGCCTGCTCCTGGCCGGTGATCAGGCGGAACACGGTGGTCTTGCCGGCGCCGTTGGGGCCGACCAGGCCGATCTTCTCACCGCGCTGCAGGGCGGCCGAGGCCTCGATGAACAGCAGCTGGCGGCCGTTCTGCTTGGTGACGTTGTCGAGGCGGATCATGGCGCGGCGTGCCCGGGGCGGTTGTGCCGCGCCTTATGCCAAACGCTGCTGCGCTGCACCATCGGGCGTGCCGCGCACCAGCCCGGCGAACAGGGCGGCAACCAGGGCGATGGCGCCGGCGGCGAGGAAGATCGGCAGGTAGCTGCCCAGATGGTCGCGCAGCACGCCACCGGCAAAGGCCGCTACCCCGCTGCCCACCTGGTGGATGGCATTGATCCATCCATACATCAGGCTGCCGCGCTCCGGCCCGAAATGCTGAGTGCAAAGCTTCACCATCGGCGGCACGGTGGCGACCCAATCGAGACCGTTCACCATGATGACGATGGCGAACCCCACCGGGCTGTCGAAGCTGAAGGGCAGGAAGGCCAGCGCGATGGCGCGGGTGACGAAGTAGCCGACGAGCAGCACGCGGCTGTCGAACCGGTCGGTCAGCCAGCCGGAGGCGAGCGCGCCGATCACGTTGAACACGCCCATGGCGGCAACAACGCCGGCGCTCTGCACCGCGGTGAAGCCGAACTCCATGCAGGCCGGGATCATGTGGGTGCCGACGAAGCCGTTGGAGGTGGCGCCGCAGATCACGAAGGCGCCGGCCAGCAGCAGGAAGGTGCGGTTGCGCACCCCATCGCCGAGAGCCGAGATGGTGCGGGCGAACGGGTTGCCGGCGGGCGGCGGCACAGGGCGCGGCGGGCCGGTTTCGCCGTAGGATCGCAGGCCGATCTGCTCCGGCCGGTCGCGCATCCACAGGGCAGTGATCGGAATGAGGGCGGCAAGCACGCCGGCGATGGCCAGCACCATGGCGCGCCAGCCGAACGCCTCGCTGGTCCAGGCCAGTAGTGGCAGCAGCAGCAGCGTGCCGGCCGCGGCCCCGGCGGTGAGCGCCCCGGTGACCACCCCGCGATGCACCGTGAACCAGCGCCCGGCGACCACCGGCACCAGCACCATGGAGATCACGCCACCGCCCAGCCCGGCCACCAGCCCCCACAGCACCGTGAGCTGCCAGGTGGCGGTGATCAGCGGCGTGGCGGCAGCACCGGCGACTATCAGCACCAGCGAGGCCAGCACCGTGCGGCGCACGCCCCAGCGGTCCATCACCGCCACGGCGAAGGGGCCGATCAGGCCATAGAGCAGCAGGTTGATCCCGAAGGCGAAGGAGATCGCGCCCGCGCTCCAGCCGAACTCGCGCTGCAGCGGCGGCAGCAGCACGCCGGGGGCGGCGCGCATGCCGGCGGAGGCCGCGAGCACCAACAGCGTGACCCCGGCGACGACCCAGGCATAGTGCAGGCGGGGCATGGCGATCCTCCGGCGGCATGGATAACCGGCGCCGGGCAGCGCGGCCAGATGGGTGGCGATTTTTCCGCTTGTTAACATGCAGGGCGTATGGCGGGCGGGATCAGCAACGGCCGGACCCAACCATGCTCTCATTCCTTCCGATCGCCTGGCGCATCCACGCCACCACGCTGCTGGCCGTGCTCGGCATGGTGTCCATCGGCACGCTGGCCGTGGTGGAGACCACAAGCGAACAGGATGCGGCGCGGCGGGCCGTGCTGCGCCATGTGGTGGAATCCGCGGTCTCCATCGCCGGCACCTACCAGGCCGAGGAAGCCGCGGGGCGGATGACCCGGGCGCAGGCGCAGGGCGAGGCGGTGCGGGCACTGCGGGCGATGCGCTATCGCGGCGAGGAATATGTGTGGGTGAACGACATGGCCCCGCGCATGGTGATGCATCCGTTCCGCCCGGACCTGGAGGGCAAGGAGATCGGCGCGATGGCCGACCCGAACGGCTTTAGGCTGTTCGAGGCGTTCGTGGCCACGGTGAAGCGCAGCGGCAATGGCGAGGTGCACTACCTGTGGCCGAAGCCGGGCAGCGCCGCGCCGGTGGAGAAGATGTCGTATGTCCAGGGGTTTGCGCCCTGGGGTTGGGTGATCGGGTCGGGCCTCTACATGGACGATCTGCGCGCCGACCAGCGGACGACGCTGCTGCATGATCTGCTGGTGGTGTTGCTGGGCGTGGTGACGATGGCGGGGCTGGCGACCTGGGTCGCCAGCGGCATCGTGCGCCCGCTGCGCCAGGTGACGGGGGCAACCACCGCGCTGGCCGGGGGTGACCTGGACGCGGAAGTGCCGGCGCAGGCGCGGCGCGATGAGATCGGCGTGCTGGCGCGGGCGCTGGATGGGTTCCGGCAGGATGGTATTGCCAAGCGGCGGCTGGAGGCGGAGGCACGCGCCGAGCGGGCGGCGCGGGACCGGCGGCAGGCGGCGATGGAGCGGCATACCGCGGATTTCGGTGGCTCCGTCTCCGGCGTGATGCGGATGCTGACGGAATCGGCGGAGGCGATCCGCGAGACCGCGGGCACGGTGGCGATGGCCGGGCGCGGCACGCGCGATGCGGCGGAGGTGAGCAGCCTCGGCGCGCGGGAATCAACCGACAGCCTCACGCAGGTGGCGGCGGCGACCGAGGAGCTTTCAGCGAGCGTGGGCGAGATTGCCCGCCAGGTGGCCGGCGCGGCCCAGGCTGCGGCGCGTGCCGTGGACCGGGCGGAGGCGACATCGGAGCGTATCCGCAGCCTGACCGAGGCGGCCGCGCAGATCGGCAACGTGGTGCAGCTGATCCAGGAAGTGGCCGGGCGCACCAACCTGCTGGCGCTGAATGCCACGATCGAGGCGGCGCGGGCCGGGGAGGCCGGCAAGGGCTTCGCGGTGGTGGCGGCCGAGGTGAAGCAGCTGGCCGAGCAGACGCGGCGCGCGACCGAGGAGATCTCCCGCCAGGTGGGCGGCATCCAGTCTGCCACCGGGGAGGCCGTGTCGGCGGTGGCCGAGGTGGGCGAGGCGATCGGCCATGTGAACGGCATTGCCGCGGCGATCGCAGCGGCGGTGGAACAGCAGGGTGCGGCCACGCGCGAGATTGCCGGGCAGGTGAACGGCGTGGCCGGCCGCACCGTGGCGGTGCGCGATGCCATGGGTTCCCTGCACGACATGGCCGAGGACAGCATGCGCGCCGGCGATGCCGTGCTTTCCTCCGCGGAGGAGGTGGCGCAGGTGGCCGAGACGCTGAAGAGCGAGGTGGACCTGTTCCTGGCTGCCGCACAGGACGCCGGGACGGACCGGCGCCGGCAGGAACGCATCCTGGGCCTGGACCTGCCCTGCACGCTGCTGCTGCCGGGCAGCGCATCGCGGCCGGTACGGCTTGCCGACGTGGCGCGCGGCGGTGCCGGGCTGAAGCTGGCTGGCGCCCATTCGCTGATGCCCGGCGTGGCCCTGGCGGTGCTGCTGCCGGGGGAGACGAGCCCGGTGCAGGCACGGGTGGCGCGCGTCTCCGGCGACAGCGTGGCGGTGGTGTTCCGCCAGGATGCCGAGACGCTGGCGCTGGTGGAACGGGTGCTGGCGCGGTTGGAGCGGCCGGTGGCGGCCTGAGGCTATTCCCCGCCGCGCAGGCTGCGTACGAAGCCGGCGTTGAAGTGGGTGTAGCCGGGCTGGACGAAGGCGAGCTTCTCGCGCAGCAGGGCGTGGGCATCGCGCAGGCGATGGAAGGGGATCGACGGGTACAGGTGGTGCTCGGCGTGGAACGGCATGTCCCACATCAGCAGGCGCACGATCCGGTTGGTGAGCGTGGTGCGCGTGTTGGTGAGGCCGTTGCGGTCCAGCGTGCAGCCGGTGTGCTCGGCCAACAGGTAGCCGCGCAGGAAGGGCTGGCCGATGAGCTGCGGCAGGATCCAGAACAGGAACGGTGTTTGCCAGCCCCAGATGAGGCCTGAGCCGATGGCAAGGACCGCCAGGGTGAGCGACATGGCGCGGATGCTGCGGATCACGCCCGGGCGCTGGCGGTCGTTGATGTAGAAATACTTCGGCCCCGTCATGTCGCCGCGCCAGGCATCGAGGATCATGGTGAGGCGGGCGCGGAAATAGCCGACGCCCATGATGCGCTGGGCGTATTGGCCCAGCGTCTTCGGCTCCGGCAGCATCAGCTCCGGGTCCTGGCCCGGCACGTTGGTGTGGCGGTGATGGATGTAGTGGAAGGCCGCGTAGAAGTGGCTGGATTGCAGCGCGGGCAGGAAGGTGAGCCAGCCGACGATCTGGTTGGCGCGGGTGGAGGTGAACACCGTCTGGTGCATCGTTTCGTGCGAGGGGGCGAAGAGGGCCACCTGCACCAAGGCGAGGGCGAGCAGCGCCGGCAGTAGCCACCAGCCCTGCGCCACCGCCACGCCCCAGCCGGCGAGGCCGAGCAGGGTGAGGTGGATGGCAAGGCGGATGGCGCCCGGCCAGTTGGAGCGGACGGAGAGCGCGCGCAGTTCGTCATTCGCGAGGACGCGATCGGAGGTGGCCATTCTGTGCTCCCGGGATTGGCCGGATTGGGGCACGACCCGGGGGCGACAGGCAAGGGTTTCGTGACGGTTCAGGGCGCGATCGTGCTGCGCAGGCCGAGGACCCGGGCGTTGCGCAGGGTGGTGCGGGCTCGGTTCGGGCATGAGTCTTCGCCGCGGGACGCGGGGTTTTGGCGACGGATTCGGGGTGATTTTGGGTGTGATGGGGCTATGGCGGGGCGCGGGCGGCCTGCGCGGGGCGCGGTACGGGCGCCTGAAGGCCCGAGAGGGTCATGCCGCGGTTGGGGGTGCCGCGCAGGAGCCAGCCGAGTTCGGCACGGAGCTGGAGAATGCGGCGCAGGGCGTACGGGTTCTGGGCGGAATCCAGGTCGTCGCCGAAATCGGTGTTCGCGGAGAAGAGCCAGTCCTGGCGCAGGAGGTGGCGCGTGCGGGCGGTGGGCTCGGCCTTTGAGAAGACGGCGAGCAGGGCCAGCAGCAGGAGTTTCAACGTGGCCGGAATCTGGGCGTGCAGAATCGCCCGCGCCCAGGGGCGCGGTGCGTCGGCTTCGCTCGGTGCGGCGGGTTGATGGGTCATCACCGGGCAGTATGGCGGGTGCAAGGGCGATGGAAAAGGAAAAAAGACGTTAAAATAGGAAAAAAAATATTTTACGGGAAATAACGCCTCGTCAGGCTGGGAGGTGGTGCGGGCCCTCTGGCCGTACTGCGGCAAGCGGTTTGGCGCGCAGCGCGCGCCACGCGCATTCAGGGCCGTGGAAGTAGGCTGACCGGCGCCCGATCCCGAACGGTCACAGGCATTCGTATCGATAGGCTTGGCCGTTGCTGCCCCGGATTGAGCCAAACATTCGTGCGCGCCGCCCGGTGCGCTGGCAATGCGCCACCGCTTCATCCTCGACAGCCTGCAGGTTTTCGAACATCGGATTGATCGTGATCCCATCGGGCCCGCGCGCCTCGACAAGAACGCCCAGACAGCCGGCAAGCGGCAGAATCGCGCATGCCATGATCAGTTGACGCATTGCGTGCTCCTCATTTCATCCGGCGCTGCTCGCCGGATCATGGGGAGAATGAAATCATCGAATTATTTCGAGAATGATGACGAAGAAAGACCCAAAGATGACTGCGGGACATAAGCTCTCCCGCCCTCAACAAGCATCTGGGGAGTGGTGACCAGGACGGAGACAGACCCTTGTATAATAGTGCGTCGATCTTCGAAGGCCAGAAATAGCAGATTCGCTATTCGCTTGTACCCGCGCCGGATGGGAGGCGCGGGTACAAGTTCATAAAAGTTTTTTGGTTCTTTTTTTCAAAAAAGAACTGCTTTCTTATTTTTCTTTGTCCGCTCTACCGCATGGCAGGCGGCAGGCAGAAGGCGAAATCGCAGCCTTGGTCGGCCTGGGTGACTTCGTCGATGTAGAGCTTGAGGTAGCCGCGATCCGAGCCCGGATGGGCCGGGGGCGGGACCCATTCCGCCTTGCGGCGGGCGAGTTCGGTGTCGGATACCAGCAGGTCGATGGTGCGTTTGGTGGCATCGAGGCGGATGCGGTCGCCGTTCTGGACCAGGCCCAGGGGGCCGCCGACGGCGGATTCCGGGGTGATGTGCAGGACGATGGTGCCGAAGGCGGTGCCGCTCATGCGGGCATCGGAGATTCGCACCATGTCTTTCACGCCGGTGCGGGCGAGTTTGCGGGGGATGGGGATGTAGCCGGCTTCGGGCATGCCGGGGGCGCCCTTGGGGCCGGCGTGGCGGAGGACGAGGACGTCGTTCGGTTCGACATCGAGGTCGTCGGAATCGAGGCGGGCGGCCATGTCGGCCAGGCCATCGAACACCACGGCGCGGCCTTCGTGGACCATGAGTTTTTCGCTGGCGGCGGAGCGCTTGATGAGGGCGCCGCCGGGGGCGAGGTTGCCGCTGAGGACGGCGAGGCCGCCGCCGACGGCGATGGGGTTTTCGCGGGTGCGGATGACGGTCTGGCCGGGGATGTCTTCGGCCCCCGCGGCGTAGTCGGCGAGCGTGCCGCCGGCGACGGTGAGGGTGGAGAGATCGAGGTGGGGGCTGATTTCCTTCAACAGCTTGGGCACGCCGCCGGCCCAGTGGAAATGCTCCATGTAGTGGTCGCCGGAGGGCTTGAGATCGACCAGCACGGGGACTTCGAGGCCCATGCGGTCGAAGGCTTCCATGTCGATCTTGATGCCGAGGCGGGCGGCGACGGCGGTGAAGTGGACGACGGCGTTGGTGGAGCCGCCGATGGCCTGCAGCACGGTGAAGGCGTTGCGGAAGGCGGTTTCGGTCATGATGTCGCTGGGCTTGCGGCCGGACTTGGCGAGCGCGACGGCGGCGGCGCCGGAGGCTTCGGCGAGGCGGATGCGGTCGGCATGGGTGGCGGGGGCGGAGCCGGCGCCGGGGAGGCACATGCCGAGGGTTTCGGTCATGCAGCCGACGGTGCTGGCGGTGCCCATCACCATGCAGGTGCCCTTGGTGGGGGCGAGGCGGCCTGAGATGGCGTCGATCTCCGCCTCGTCGATCCGGCCCGCGCGGAAATCGGCCCACATGCGGCGGCAATCGGTGCAGGCGCCGAGCACCTCGCCCTTGTGGTGGCCGACCAGCATGGGGCCGGTGGGCAGCACGATGGCGGGGATGTCCGCACTCGCGGCGCCCATCAGCAGGGCGGGGATCGTTTTGTCGCAGCCGCCGATGAGGACGACGGCGTCCATCGGCTGGGCGCGGACCATTTCCTCCGTGTCCAGCGCCATCAGGTTGCGCAGGAACATGGAGGTGGGGTGGGAGAAGCTTTCGTGGATGGAGACGGTGGGGAACTTCATCGGCATGCCGCCGGCCAGCATGATGCCGCGTTTGGCGGCCTCGATCAGGTCCGGCACGTTGCCGTGGCAGGGGTTGAAATCGGAGTAGGTGTCGGTGATGCCGATGATCGGGCGGTCCAACGCGTCGTCGGTATAGCCCATGGCCTTGATGAAGACGCGGCGCATGAACAGGGAGAATTCGGCGTCGCCGTAGGTGGCGAGGCCTTTGCGGAGGCCGGTTTTCTTCGCGTTGGAACCGTCGGTCATCTTGGGCTTACTCCGCGGCCTGCTGAACCGGGGCCAGGCCGGGCACCGGGGCGTTGGTGATGGCGCTCATGCGTTCGCGCACATCGGAGAGGGTGAAGCGCAGGTCGGCGACGTTGGGGTTGGCCTTCATGCCGGCGACGATGGGGCCGGCGAGGTAGGCTTCGGCGTTGGCGCGCGTGTCGAACAGGTAGATGCCGCCGACATTGGTGCCTTCGCCGTCGAGCCAGATTTTCCACTGCAGGCCGGTGACGGAGAGGAATTTCTGGCCGGTGGCGTCGGTGTAGCGCTTGGCCCATTCCTCGGCGGTGACGTTCTGGAAGCGGTAGTTGATCTGCAGGACGACCATGGCGTGTGCTCCGTTGCGCGGCGTGGGCCCGGTTGGCGGCAGGATGGACAAGCCCCTGCCGACCCTGGGTTTTGCGGGATGATAGGGGGGGACGGGGCCCGGCGCTACCTCCCGGCCAGGCGGGTTTGGCCGAGGGGCGGTTCGATTGTGGCGTGCGCTGACGCTCGCAGTTGAATGCAAAAGCTTTGCGAATGCGGCATCGGCTTAATCTTGGTGGCTTTCACGGTATTCGGACATACCTTGTTAACTTGGGCTCAGATATCTCTGCCTTCTGGATCCATGTTGCCGTCTGCGCTTCGTGTTTCCAGCATGGATGGTTTGGCCAGAAGGGCCAGAAGCCTCTGATCCTTTCGATCCAAGACGCGGCTGGGGCGGTGATTGATACTGCACCACCCCCGGCGTTCATCGTGGATGCGTGGGATTTCCAAGACTGGCGTCGCCCTGCCGAGCCGTGGATGCCGTTGCATCCTGGAGCCGGGGTGCGGGTCGCGTTGCTGAATTCGCACAACCACGAGGGATATATGTCATTTTTCGCCAACCTCTCGATCTTCCGGAAGTTGACGGCTGCGTTTGCACTGGTTGTGGCCGTGATGGCGACTGTCAGCACCATGGTGTATTTCAAGATTGACTATATGCGACAAAGCACCGGCTGGACCACGCACACCTATACGGTTCTCGAGAAGCTCAATCTCGCGATGGCCGCCATGGTGGACCAGGAGGTGGGGGTGCGCGGCTACCTGATTGCTGGCGAGGAGCATTTCCTGGAGCCATTCCGCAAGGGGGGCGAGGTGTATGCCACCGCCTTTCGCGAGGTGAAGCAGCTGACATCGGACAATCCTGCCCAGCAGCTTCGCCTCGACAAGATGAACCAGTCTGCGCAGACGTGGCGCACCGCGATCGCCGAGAAGGAGATCGCGCTGATGGCGAAGCCCGAAACGCGGGAGCAGGCGCGGGCGATGGAAGCCTCGGGCGCGGGGAAGCAGTGGATGGACAGCGTGCGCGCCAGCGTGGCGGAGATCGACGCTGTGGAGCGCGCGCTGCTCACCTCGCGGTCGGCCGCCCTGGAGTCGGCATTCTCCATGAGTTTTTTGACGACGATCGTTGGCGGCGTGGCTTCGCTGGTGGTCGCGTTGCTCGCGAGCCTGGCGCTGACGCGCGGGATTTCCACGCCGATCACGGCGATGCGCGCGGCGATGGAGCAGTTGGCGCGCGGCGACACCTCGGTGGCGATACCCGGGGTGGGGCGCAAGGACGAGGTGGGCGGCATGGCCGGGGCCGTGCAGGTGTTCAAGGACACCATGATCGAGACGGAGCGCCTGCGCGCCGAACAGGAGGGCCTGAAGCGGGCTGCCGAGCTGGAGCGCCGCGAGGCCATGCTCGCGCTGGCCGCGCGGTTTGAGACCAGTGTTGGTGGCATTGTGGAAAGCGTCGTTTCATCCGCTGCGGCGTTGCAGACGACCTCCCGATCGATAGCGTCGACATCGCAGGAGACCTCGGAGCGTTCCACCACGGTGGCCGCGGCCTCCGAACAGGCGACGCAAAATGTGCAGACCGTGGCCTCGGCGGCCGAGGAGCTGACGGCCTCGATCCGGGAGATCAGCCAGCAGGTGACGCATGCCGGCACCGTGATCCAGCAGGGCGTGCAGCAGACCATCCAGTCCAACACGCATGTGCAGGGGTTGGCCAAGACGGCGGAGAAGATCGGCGACGTGGTGCGGATCATCAGCGATATCGCCGGGCAGACCAATCTGCTGGCGCTGAATGCCACCATCGAGGCGGCGCGGGCCGGGGATGCCGGGAAGGGGTTCGCGGTTGTGGCCTCCGAGGTCAAGACGCTGGCGACCCAGACGGCGAAGGCGACCGATGAGATTTCAGCCCAGATCCGGATGATCCAGGAGGCGACCACGCTGGCGGTTCAGTCGATCCTGGGGGTGACGGAGACCATCGGCCGGGTGAACGAGACGGCGGCGGCGATTGCGGCGGCGGTGGAAGAGCAGTCGGCCGCGACGCAGGAGATCTCCCGCAATGTGATCCAGGCGGCCCAGGGCACGCAGGAGGTGTCGGGCAATATCGGCGGGGTTCGGCAGGCGGCGCAGAAGGCGGGCGAGGAAGCGTCGCTGGTGCTGGCTTCGGCCGATGGCTTGTCGCGGAACGGGGAGGCGTTGAAGGGGCAGGTTGCCGCCTTCCTGCAGGAGGTGCGCGCGGCCTGAGTGCCTGCTGGCCGGGGCGGTGGGCCCTTCGGGTCAGTCCCGGCCTGGTGGCGGCATGCGGATGGTGGCGCGATAGGCGTGCCATGTGGCGTGGCCGAGCAGGGGCAGGGTGATGGCGAGGCCGATATAGCCGGCCAGCAGCCCTGCGCCGGTGAAGAGGACGACCAGCGCGGCCCAGACGGCCATGGCCTTCGCGTTCAGCACCACGGCGACGACGCTGGTGACCAGGGCTTCCAGCAGGCCCACCTTGCGATCCAGCAGCAGCGGCAGGGAGAAGGCGCCGGCGGCGAAGGCGATGGTGGCCATGATGCCGCCGACCAGGGTGCCGACGGACAGGAAGGCGATGCCTTCGGTGGTGAACAGGGTGGCGTTCACCAGGGCCTGCACATCGAGCATGGCGTAGGGGAAGAAGATCGCGAAGATCAGCGCGGCGAAGCGCATCCAGAGCACGAGGAAGGCGACCAGGGCGAGGCCGAGGCAGAGGATGGGGCCGGGGTTGGCTTTCCAGGCGGAAAGGGCGGCGGCCAGCGCGGGGGGGCGGCCGGCTTCCACGTCTCGGCTGATGGCGTAGTAGCCGACGGTGAGCGAGGGGCCGACGAGCAGGAAGCCGACGATCAGCGGGGCGGTGAGGTAGAAATAGCCGGCGAGCGCCAGGCCGGCGGTGAGCAGGAAGCCGGCCAGCACCACGATGAGGCCGATGGCGATGCTGGCGGCGGGTGCGGTGCGGAAATCGCGCCAGCCGGCGGCGAGCCAGCGGAAGGGTTCCTCCGTGCCCACGGCGCGGATGCGATCGGCGTAGGGCAGGCCGGTGCGGGCGAAATCGGCCTCGGTGTGGTCGATATCAGTGTGGTTGGGCATCGCGTTCCCTCCAGAGTCACGCTCCGGTTGGGAGGGAGTATGCGCCGGCTTCAGCGAACGACAAAGAAGCGGATGAGCACGCCATCGGGGTGGCGCTGGCCGGTGGCGACGAAGATGTGGCGGGCGAGCCATTCGTGCGGGCCGGCGGGGGCTTCGAAGACCGGGGTGGTGCGGAAGTAGATCAGGGTGGGGTCGACGGCTTCGCCGGCGTTGAGGCGGGCGAGCACATCGGGCGGGCCGTGGCGGAGGCCGCGGTTGACGACGCCGATCAGCGTGCCGTCCACGGCTTCGATGGTGTAGCGGGCGGTGAGGTCGATGAGGCCGTCGGGCTGGACGAGCTGCCAGTCGGCGCCGCCGGGGATGACGTGGCCGGTGAGGAGCGGGCCCGTGACGGTGCCGCCGGTGATGGGGATGACGCGGCGCTCGCCGCCATGGACCTGGCCGAGGGAGAAGCGCGGCGAGACGGAGACGGCGGCCTCGAAGGCGAATTCGAGGGTGGGGACGGGGTGTTGCATGGCGTGAGCGTGCCCGCGCGGCGCTTGCGGGGCAAGGCGGTCGGCGGCAGAAGGCGGGGGAAGCAAGGGAGATCACCATGGACCTCAACGGCATTTCGGCCATCGTGACCGGTGGCGCATCGGGCCTGGGTGGCGCGACCGCGCGGGCGATGGCGGCGGCGGGCGCGAAGCTGACCATCGTGGACGTGAACCGCGAGGCGGCGGAGGCGATGGCGCGCGAACTGGGTGGGATCGCGGCGGTGTGCGACGTGGCCAATGCCGAGGCGGCGGAGCAGGCTTTCGCGCTAGCGCGGGCGGCGCATGGGCCGGCGCGGGTGCTGGTGAACTGTGCGGGCATTGGCACCGCCGGGCGGATCGTGGGCAAGGACGGGCCGCTGGCGCTGGGTGCCTATGAGCGGGTGATCCGGGTGAACCTGATCGGCACGTTCAACATGCTGCGGCTGGCGGCGGCCGAGATGAGTGCGGCGGAGCCGGGGCCGGACGGGGAGCGCGGGGTGATCATCAATACCGCTTCCGTGGCCGCCTATGAGGGGCAGGTGGGGCAGGCGGCCTATGCCAGCTCCAAGGCCGGGGTGGTGGGGCTGACGCTGCCGGCGGCGCGGGAGCTTTCGCGCTTTGGCGTGCGGGTGGTGACGATCGCGCCCGGGCTGTTCATGACGCCGATGATGGCCAGCCTGCCGGCGGAGATCCAGAAGTCGCTTGGCGATTCGGTGCCTTATCCGCCGCGGCTGGGGCAGCCAGAGGAGTATGCGTCGCTGGCGATGCACATCGTGGCGAACCGGATGCTGAACGGCGAGACGATCCGGCTGGATGGAGCGCTTCGGATGGCGCCGCGTTAGGAGCCTGATTGATACCTCTGCTCCGGCGGCCATCCGACGGTCAAAGCGACCGCCTCTGACTTGCCGGAGCGAGGTCTCAAACAGGCTCTAGGTCCTTCTGCGCGCGACCGCGAGGCCGAGCAGGGCTGGGGCGAGCAAGGCGAGAGACAGCGGCTCCGGCACCGGGGTGGCCAGCGCGGTGATGTTGTCCACGCCCAGCACGCCGGCGACCGGGTCTGGTTCATCGGCGCCGATGCTGTGGATGAGGCGCAGCAGCGTGACGTTGCCGAGCAGGGTGGCGGGGTTGCCGACGAGGGTGGCCAGCGCGGCGGCGTCCACCGGCAGCACCACATGGGTCCAGCCGCCGCCGGCGGGCAGCACGGCCGCGGCGGTGGTGACGGCGATGTTGAGTGGCGGGCCTGGGATCGGGTCTTCCAGCAGCAGGCGAATCGTGAGGTCGCTGGTGCCGAGGTTGATCAGGTCCATGGCGATGGCGGCGATGCCGGCGGCGGCGTAGTTGCCGGCCCACTGCGCCACGTTCATCGCGGCCAGCCGGCTGCCGGGGCCGTTGCCGCCCTGGGCGGTGATCTGGAGGAAGGCGTCGCCCGCGCCTTGCGGCCCGCCGGTGGCTATCACCTGCGGCGGCACCGGGGGCACGGCGCCGAACGGGCCGCCGCCGGCGAACCAGTTTTGCGTCGTGCCGCTCCCGAAGGTGTCGGCCTGGCCGAGCGTGAGCGCGGCGGCCGGGGCGGCGGTGAGGCAGAGCGCCAGGGTGGCGCCGGCAAGCAGGTGTCGCATGGGTCCCCCATCGTGATGGGGCGCGCGCAGGCGCCGTTCGCCTGGCGGTCCCCGGCTCGGCACGTACGTGGGTTGTGCGGGCAGCGTGCCGATGGCGGGGCGGCGCGGCGAATCACGCGCGCGCGAGCGGGCTATTCCGGCGCGGGCGGGGCGGCGAGCCGGTGGAGCAGGGCGAGCAGCTGCTCGCGCCCGCCGGGGCCGAGGCGTTCGGCCAGCCTTGCCTCGTGCGCGGCGGCGCGGGCTTCGAGGCGGGCGAGGGTTTCCGCACCCAGTTTCGTGAGGAACAGGCCGCGGGCGCGGCGGTCGCCGGGGACCACGCGGCGTTCGGCCAGGCCGCGCTGTTCCAGCCCGTCGATCAATGGCACGAGATTGGTGGGCTGGATGCCGAGGGCGAAGCCGACCTGGATCTGGCGCAGGCCGGGGTTGCGGGCGAGCACGACCAGGATGGCGAAGGGCAGGGGGCGCATGTCTTCGGCGGCGAAGCTGGCCTGCAGTTCCTCCAGCACCTGCGCCTGGGCGTCGCGCAGGGCATGGTGGAGCATGGCGGCGAGCGGGCCGAGATCGACGGCGGCGTCGTCGTTTGCGGGCGGGGGCGGGTTCATGCCCGGCAAGCCTATCGCCTGGCAGGCGCCGCGGCCAGCGCGCGGGCGAGGATTGGGGCGGGTTGTAAGCTGGCTGTAGGAGTTTTGTGGCATTTCGAGACACGGCGGGTGCCTGGAGTGCGGGTGCCCGGAGCCCGCGAGTGACCAATGTCCCAAAGTGCGGCTTTCCGTTTGGTTTCCCCACGAACGATCGCGGCGTGCCGTGCCGGTACGGTGTCGTTGTGGCTGGCGATGGCGATCCCGCTGTTCCTGGTGGCGGGCGGGGTGGCGCTGAACGTGGGCGAGGCGCTGCTGGCGCGCCAGCGGGTGCAGCTGGCGGCTGATCTTGCGGCGCAGGCGGGGGCGATCTCCTACGGGCGGGATGTGGATGCGCAGCGTGCGGCCGGGGTGGCGGCGGATGTGGCGGAGCTGAATGGGGTTGCGAGTGCCAGCCGAAGCTGGAATGCCGCGACCAAGACCATGGCGGCCGGGCAGGCGACGGTGACCCTGGGCGC
>CAMDAM010000088.1 GCA_945888575.1 Asaia bogorensis
TGCAGTTCACCCGGATGCCGTCCGGGCCGAGATCGCGGGCGAAGCTGCGGGTGAGGCCCTCCACCGCGGCCTTCGCGGAGGTGTAGGCCGGCATGCCGCCCGATTTCAGGTGCCAGGAAATCGAGCCGAAATTGATGATGGAGCCGCGCTTCTTCGCCTGCATCAGCGGGGCGACGGACTGGATGGCGAAGAACTGGTGGCGCAGGTTCACCTGCATCCGGTTTTCCCAATACTCCGGTGTGACGGTTTTCCAGTCGTGCCGGTCGTCATGGGCGGCGTTGTTCACAAGCACGTCGATGCCGCCCAGCTTCGCGGCGATGCCGGCGATGGCGGCCTGATAGGCTTCGATGTCGCGCAGGTCGCAATGGACGAAATACGGCTTCGGATGGCCTTCGGCGGCCAGTTGTTCCGCCAGCGCCAGGGCCGGCTCCTCCTGGATGTCCACGAAGGCGACGCGCGCGCCCTGGGCGGCGAAGTGGGTCACGATGCTGGCGCCGATGCCGGTGGCGCCGCCGCTGACGAGAACGGCGCGGTTGCGCAGGCTGGCATAGGTGGTGTCGGTCATGGGCGGTCCTCCGGCTTTGCGCCGGAGCCTAGCCGCGGGTGGCTTGCTCGGCCAGCCAGTCGCGCACGCCTTGGGGGGTGCCGAAGGCCTCGTCCACCTTCAGGCCGATGCCGCCCATGGCGCGGGCGGCGGTGATGGCGTCCTCGTCCGTGACGTCGTCGCCGACAAACAGGGGTGTCCGGCCGGCGAAGGGGGGGCGGGCCATCAGGGCGCGCACGGCATTGCCCTTGTGGATGCCGCGGGGGCGGACTTCCCACACCATGTTGCCGGCGAGCAGGGCGTGGCTGGGCAACGCGGCCAGCAGCGTCTCCGCGAGCGTGCGCAGGGTGGGGCCGGCAGCGGGGGCGCGGCGGAAATGCAGCGCCACGCCGTGCGCCTTGCGTTCCAGCAGGGTGCCGGGATGGGCGGCCAGCACTGCTTCCGCCGTGGCCAGCCAGGCATCGGGCACTGGTGGGTGGTCGTCGCGCTCCAGCGGCCCAGCCGGCGTGTGGCGGATGGCGCCGCCATGCTCGCCGGCCACCGCGGGCAGGCCGGGCAGCAAGGCATCGATCTGGGCCACGGGCCGGCCGGTGACGATTGCCAGCGCGCTGCCCAGCCGGGTCTGCAGGTGGGCCAGTGCCACTGGCAGGCCGGGCGGCACCACCACGGCATCGGGCGTGGGCGCGAAATCCAGCAGCGTGCCGTCGAGGTCGAGCAGCAGCGCCATGCCGGTCGTGATCTCGGGCGGCGCGATCATCCTAGGGGCGGCAGGCGAACAGGCGGATGTCGTGCGTGGCATGCTCCACCAGCGCCAGCTGCGGCTGGGAGGCGATCATCCAGCCGCGGAACAGCGCGGGGTTGGCGGCGTCGGCGATCTCCACGAAGGCGGCGGCATCCGGCGCGCGATCCTGCGGGCGGACCACGCAGCTGCGCAGCGTTACGGTGAGCGGGCCGAAGCGTGCGGTCTCGCCCGGTTTCAGCGTGAGAGTGGTGGTGCGGGCCATCACCTTGTCGATCGCGCGCAGCTCAGCGGTGGCCTTGGGCACCCATTCCGACTGCACCGGGGCCACGGGGGCGATGCTGGGGGTGGCGGGGCCGGCGGGTGCGGGGGTGCTGCCGGGCGCGGGTGGCACGGCGGGCAGCGCCTGACCGGGCAGAAGCTGCGCCCCGGCGGGCGGGGCGGCGGGTGAAGGCCCGCCTGGGCGACTTTGGCCAAGCAGGCTTTGCGCGCCGGCCGGCATGGCAAGCGCCAGCATCAAGGCCACGGAAAGACGGATCATCCGCGCTTCGGGCTGCGTAGGCCCTGGACCAGATCGGACAGGATGGCCCGCATCGCGGACTCGTCCACGCCCATCAGGATCGCATCCTCGAACGCATCCTGCGCCACTTGGGCCAATTCCGCGTGGTTCTCGGCCAGTGTCTTGAGCTTCTCGCGGCAGGAGACCGGCGCGCCATCCGGCTGTGGCCAGATCTTGGGCGCCGCGATCACGGCTTGGCCCCGGGCTTCTTCTCGTCGAGCGACTTCTGCACGTTGGCCGAAAGATCGTTCACCCCGAAGATGAACTTGCCCAGCAGCTGCTCCAGGCTCGCCGCCGATTGGGTGATGGTGAACTCGCCGCCCTCGCCCAGCAGCTTGTCCTCGCCGCCCGGCACGATGGCGATCGCCTTGCTGCCCAGCAGCCCGTCACTGCCGATCTCGGCGCTGGAATCGCGCGGCAGCTTCAGGTTCGGCTGCACAGACATGGTGACGACCGCCTGGAAGGATTGGGGATCGACGCGGGTTGCCGTGACGCTGCCGACCTTCACGCCGGCGAGGCGCACATCGGCGCCCACGTTCAGCCCGTCGATGCGTTCGAACTTGGCGCGCAGGGTCATGCCGGCCATCGCGGTGCGGCCGGTATTGGCCATCGCGTAGCCAAGGAAAACGCCAGCCACCAGCAAGACGGCGGCGCCGGCGATCAGCTCGGTGGGGTTGCGCCGTGCCATATGCGGGGCTCCGCGGAAAGGGCCGTCAGGACCCCGGGGTCCAGGCCTCGTAGTCGCCGGTGGCCTTCGCGCGCTGGCCGCCCTGGTAGTCGTGGCCGGCGGGGCGATAGCTTTGCGCGGTGCCGGTCAGGTTGGGCAGATGCGGCTTCTGCCACGCGCGGCGGTTCTGCTCCGGCAGGGCCTGCGCCGAGGTGTAGTGCAGCCAGGGATGCCATTCCGGCGGCACCTTGGAGGCCTCCGCCGCGCCGGCGAAGATCACCCAGCGGCGGGCGCGCTCGCCGGGGCTGGCGCGCTTGTCCTCGTAATAGGCGTTGCCGGCGGCATCGCGCCCGACAAGGCGGCCGTTGAACCAGGTGAAAAGTCGTGTGCCGATGGTCATGGCCTGCATATAGGGCTTTGCGGTGCGCTGGTCCAGTTGAACGCCGCCCGACTCTTATCCACAGGATTTTGTGGTTGACAGCCCCCTGGACCACAAGATGCGGCTTTCGGAGTCGCCGAGTCGGCGTTAGCATCCCGGCCATGGAACACGAGCGCCCCACCCTCTCCCCCCGTGGACCCACGCAGAAGGGCATTTCGGCCTGGCGCGCAGTGCGCATGCGCCGCACCCTGGCCGCCCCGGACCCCGACAGCGCGCCGCGCCAGGTGGCCCTGCCCGCCGCCTGGGAGCAGCGTGCCGCAGAAGCCTTGGCTGCCCTGGCCGCCGGGGAGGGCTCCGTCAGCGCCTCGGCCGCCGCCGAGGCCTGGATCCGCCCGGTGGCCGACCGCGCCCGCCGCGCCGGCCTGCAGGAAGACCGCACGCGCGACGACGTGAGCGAGGGCCTGCACGCCCTGCTGGTGGCCCGCCGCGGCACCGCCGGGGAGAGTGTGTGGCAGGGCCTGGCCACGCCGCGACCGGGCTTCGTGCTCAACCTGCCCGCATTCCACGATGCCGAGCACGGCTTCGATGCGGAGGGCTTCGCCGACGCCGCGCAGCAGGCCGTGGTGGCGCTGACGCTGGCGGTGCCGGCCGCCACCAGGCTGGCCGTCTCCATGCACGATCTCGCCGGCCTGCTGGCCCGCCTTGGCATCACCTATGACAGCGCCGAGGCGCGCGGCATCGCTGCCAGCCTCGCCGCCCTGCTGGGTGCCGCCGCCGGGATTGCCTCCGCCGAGATGGGCGAGCGCTTCGGCGCCCCGTTCCAGGCCGGCCCGGCCGCCCCGGCCCCGGAGGCCTGCGTGCTGCTGGGCTTGGCCGAGGCCGCCCGCGCCGCCCAGGCCCGCGCCGCCGAAAAGCCCGCCCGCCGGCATGAGGCCGTGACCGCCCTGGTGGCCCCTGATCTCGCCTGCGCCGTGCTGGGCGTGGAAACCGGCGGTATCGCGCCCGGCTTCTCCCCGCTGGACGACACCGGCGCCCTTACCGTTGCCGCCCGTTCCTGGCTCGCCTCCCGCGGCATGACGGCGGAGGCGGCGCTGGCCAGCCTGCTCGCCGGCCGCTCGCCCTTCCCCGCCGCCGGCATACCCGCCCACGCCGCGATGCACGACGCCGTGGTGTCGTTCCTGGACGACGCCTCCGCCCGCCCCGCCGCCGCAGCCTTGGCCGCGCCCGGCACCCGCCGCGACCTGCCTGCGCGCCGCGCCGGCTACACCCAGAAGGCGGCCGTGGGCGGGCACAAGCTGTTCCTGCGCACCGGCGAATACGCCGATGGCAAGCTGGGCGAGATCTTCATCGGCCTGCACAAGGAAGGCGCTGCCTTCCGCGGCCTGATGGACAATTTCTCGGTGGCCATCAGCCTTGGCCTGCAGCACGGCGTGCCGCTGGAGGAGTTCGTGGAGGCCTTCACCTTCACCCGCTTCGGGCCCTCCGGCACCGTGGAGGGCGACGCCGCCGTGGGCCGCGCCACCTCCCTGCTGGACTACGTGTTCCGCAACCTGGCGGTGAACTACCTGAACCGCACCGACATCGCCGAAGCCGAGATCGACGAGGACGCGGACACGGTGGGCGACGGCGCCCGCGACCGTGCCCCGCTGCTGCCCGGCTTGCTGCCGGCCGGCGAGGCGCGCGAAGATGGGCCCAGGCCGCGCCGCCGCGCATTGCGTGTGGTCGGCAAGTAAGTATCGGAGAAGACCATGGCTGGACGGATCGAAGCGAAACTCGCCGAACTCGGCATCACCCTGCCGGAGGCGGCCGCCCCCGTGGCCAACTACGTGCCCTTCGTGCGCACCGGGGACCTGGTGGTGATCTCCGGCCAGCTGCCTTTGGCCGATGGCAAGATCATCGCGCTGGGCAAGATCACCGAGGGCGTGACGATCGAGCAGGGGGCCGCCGCCGCGCGCCAGTGCTTCATCAACCTGCTCGCCCAGCTGAAGGTGGCTTGCGGCGGTGATCTGGATCGCGTGCAGCAGGTGGTGCGCCTGGGCGGCTTCATCGCCGCACCCGCCGCGTTCAGCCAGCATGCCGTGGTGATGAACGGCGCCAGCAACGTGGCGGTGGATGTGTTCGGCGATGCCGGGCGCCATGCGCGCACGACGATTGGCGTGCCTTCGCTGCCGTTGGATGCGGCGGTTGAGGTTGAGGGCATGTTCCGGATCGCATGAAGCAAGGAAGCAGTTCTTTTTTGAAAAAAAGAACCAAAAAACTTTTGTTCGCTTCAGGCCCGGGTGGTGGCACCGCCGGGGCCCAAGTGAATGAAGTTTTTTTGCTTCTTTTTGTTCACAAAAAGAAGACTCTTCCTTCCTGATGGACCTCACCCTCAGCCTCCACAAATCCATCGGCGAGATCCCCGCCGAGGACTGGCTCGCCTGCGCCGGGGCGGACAACCCCTTCGTCAGCCACGCCTTCCTCGCCGCCGTCGAGGAAAGCGGCAGCGCCAACGCCCGCACCGGTTGGCTGCCGCAGCATGCCGTGCTGCGCGACGAGGCCGGCCGCGTGATGGCCTGCGCGCCGATGTATGCCAAGAGCCACAGCTACGGCGAATACGTGTTCGACCATGGCTGGGCGAATGCGCTGGAACGCGCCGGCGGGCGCTACTATCCGAAGCTGCAGGTGGCTTCCCCGTTCAGCCCCGTCCCGGGCCCACGCCTGCTGGTGCGCGACGGCGTGCCGGTTTCGGTGCTGGCCGGCGCGTTGGAGCAGGCCAACACGGAGCTTGGTACGTCCGGCGTGCACGCCACCTTCTGCACCAAGGCGGAATGGGACGCATTGGGCGAGGCCGGCTGGCTGCAACGGCTGGGCATGCAGTTCCACTGGCACAACCAGGGCTACGGCACGTTCGAGGATTTCCTGGCGGCCCTTTCGTCGCGCAAGCGCAAATCCATCCGCCGCGAGCGCCGCGATGCCAACGCGGCGGGGCTGGAATTCGTAACGCTGCGCGGCCCGGAGATCACTAAGCGCGACTGGGCCGCGTTCTACGATTTCTACACCTCCACCGTGGACCGCAAATGGGGCAGCGCCTACCTCACCGAGGAGTTCTTCCCGCTGCTGGGCGAAAAGCTCGGTGAGGCCGTGGTGCTGATGATGGCGCGCAATGGCGGCAAGTGGGTGGCCGGCGCGTTGAACCTGGCGGGTGCGGATACGCTGTACGGCCGCAACTGGGGCTGCCGCGGAGACTGGCCGTTCCTGCATTTCGAGCTGTGCTACTACCGCGCCATCGATTTCGCCATCGAACACAAGTTGGCCCGCGTGGAAGCCGGCGCGCAGGGCGAGCACAAGATCCAGCGCGGCTACGTGCCCAGCGAGACCTATTCCGCCCACTACATCGCCCATCCCGGCCTGCGCCGCGCGGTGGCGGAGTTCCTGGTGGAGGAGCGCGCCGAGCGCGAGGCGCAGATGGCAGCACTCGCCGAATACGCACCCTTTCGCGAAACGGATTGATTCGCTCAAGCGTCTTGTGCGCCGCAGCACAACGGCCCAAACTCGCCCGATCATGACCGATATCCGGCTCGAAGCGATCAGCAAGCACTACGGCGCCTTCAAGGCGGCCGACAATGTGGACCTCGCCGTGGCGCAGGGCGAGTTCGTCACCATCCTGGGCCCCTCCGGCTCCGGCAAGACCACGCTGCTGAGCCTGATCGCCGGGCTCAACCAGCCCACCACCGGCCGCATCCTGATCGGCGGGCGAGACGTGACGGGCAGCCCACCGCAGCAACGCAACGTGGGCCTGGTGTTCCAGAGCTACGCGCTGTTCCCGCATATGAGCGTGTTCGACAACGTCGCGTTTCCGTTGCGTGTGCGCAAAACTCCACCCGACGCGCTGCGCGCCAAGGTGATGGCGGCGCTGGAGCTGGTGCAGTTGCAGGGCCTGGCCAACCGCCGCCCGGCGCAGCTTTCCGGCGGCCAGCAGCAGCGCGTGGCGCTGGCCCGCGCCTTCGTGTTCGAGCCGGATATCCTGCTGCTGGATGAGCCGCTCGGCGCGCTCGATCGCAAGCTGCGCGAGGAATTGCAGGTGGAGCTGAAGCAGCTGCAGCGCCGCCTCGGCGTCACCACCATCCTGGTGACGCACGACCAGGAGGAGGCGCTGTCGCTGTCCGACCGCGTGATGGTGCTGGATCGCGGCCAGGTGCAGCAGATTGCCGCGCCGCAGGAAGCCTATCTGCGCCCGGCCAACAAGTTCGTCGCCGACTTCCTGGGCATCGCCAACTTCGTGCCGCTGCCAGGCGGGCGGGAGGGCGTGATCCGCCCGGAACGCATTCGCATCGCGGCCACCGGCGGCCTGCCAGCCAAGGTGGTGGAGGCGGTCTATCTCGGCCAGACGCTGCGCTACCATCTCGATGCCGCCGGCACCGGCTTCGTCGCCGCGGCCCCGTTCGTCGGCCAGCCCCATGCCATCGGGGACAACGTCAGCCTGACCTGGGACGAGGCGGATGTCTGGCCTGTGGCCTGACATTCCGCAGCCCGCAACAAGGAGGATTCCATGAAGCGTCGTGCATTGATCGCAGGGGCCGGTGCCCTGCCCCTCGTCTCCGTCATCCGCCCTGCCTCGGCCCAGCTGCGCGAGATGCGCATGGTTGAATCCGGCGGCAAATCCGGTGAGTCGATCGACGTGGGCTACGCCGCGCCCTTCACCGCCAAGACCGGCATCAAGCTGGTGCGCGAGAGCCCCGGCAACCTGGGCAAGCTGCAGGCGATGATCGCCAGCGGGCGCATCACCGCGGCCAGCTTCGAGCTGGGCAGCGGCACCATGGTGCAGGCGCGCAAGCTCGGCCTGATCGAGAAGCTGGACTGGGCCGCGATCAACCCGATGCCGATGTTCCCGGAAGCCAAGAACGAGCACGGTTTCGGCTACCAGTATTTCTCCACCATCATGGCCTGGCGCAAGGCCGCCAAGGCGCCGGCGAACTGGGTGGATTTCTTCAACACGAAGGATTTTCCCGGCAAGCGCGCCATCCCGGACTACCCCGCCTACACCATCGCCTTCGCCCTGCTGGCCGATGGCGTGCCGATGGACAAGCTGTTCCCGCTCGATGTCGATCGCGCGCTGAAGAAGCTGCTGTCGATCCGGCGCGACATCTCCGTGCTGTGGAAGGCCGGCGCCCAGGCGCCGCAGCTGCTGAAGGACGGCGAGGTGCAGTACGCCATCGCCTGGTCTGGCCGCGTGGTGGAAGAGCCTGATCTCGCCTACAGCTTCAGCGGCGGCATGGCCGACCTCTCGTTCATCTGCACCGTGAAGGGCGCGCCCAAGGCCGAGCAGGAGGCGATGAACAAGCTGTACTACGAGATGTCGGTGCCGGAGAACCAGGCCAAGGCGGCGGGCGTGATCGCCTATACCGGCCCCAGCCCCGCGCTCGATCCGCTGCTGCCGAAGGACAAGATCGGCATGTTCCCCAGCGCCAAGGCGAACAAGGACGTGCAGTGGGTGCAGAACGCCGAGTGGTGGGCCGAGAACGGCGAAAGCGCCAACAAGAAGTGGGAAGAGTTCAAGCTCTCCCTGTGAACTGACAGGCGGCGCTCCGGCAACGGGGCGCCGCTCCCTCGGAGTTTTGCCTTTGGCCGCCATCACCGCCGAGCGCCGCCACGGCTTCGGGTTCGTCACACCGCTTTTGGTGGTGATGCTCGCGGCGTTCAACCTGCCGATTCTCTACATGCTGGCACTCGGCTTCTGGTCGAAGCAGGGCGGCTTCACCACGGAGCACTACGCAGCACTGCTGGACGCGCCGATCTATCTGCGCGTGCTGGCCAATACGCTGCGCGTTTCCGTGGTGGCCATGCTGGTGAACATCGCCATCGGCTACCCGCTGGCCTATTGGATGCGCGGGCTTTCGCCCCGGGCGCAGTTCATCGCGGTGGCCTGCGTGATCACGCCGTTCTGGATCAGCGTGCTGGTGCGCACCTATGCCTGGATCGTGGTGCTGGGCAATAACGGCATGGTCAACCGCCTGCTGCAATGGACCGGCCTCACCGACAGCCCCGTGAGCTTCCTCTACAACGAGTTGGGCGTGATGATCGGCATGGCCAACGTGCTTCTGCCCTTCCTGGTGCTGCCGCTGTTCGCCGCCATGCTGCGCATCGACGACCGGCTGATGCAGGCCGCCGCCTCCATGGGCGCGCCGCCAAGCACGATCTTCCTCAAGGTGTTCCTGCCGCTGACGCTGCCGGCGCTCGCCTCTGGTGCGCTGCTGGTGTTCATCCTGTGCCTGGGCTTCTACGTCACGCCCGCGATCCTGGGCGGCGGCAAGGTGCCGATGATCTCCAACCTGCTCGATTTCCTCATCAACCAGATCCCGCGCTGGGAACAGGCCTCCGCGCTGTCCACCCTGTTGCTGATCGTCACGCTGCTGATCTTCGCGGCCTATCGCGCGCTGGATCGGAAGGTCGGCGCATGAAGCCCACCCTCGCCTCCCGCCTGGTGGCCGCCACCGGCATCGCCGCACTCGCCTTCCTGGTGCTGCCGCTGCTGATCGTGGTGCCGATGAGCTTCTCCTCGGCCCGCTCGCTCAGCTTCCCGCCGCCTGGATTCTCGCTGCGCTGGTACGAGGGCTTCTTCGGTGACGAGCGCTGGATGGAGGCGCTGTGGACCTCGCTCGCCCTGGCCTTCATCTCCTCCATCTTCGCCGTGGTGCTGGGCGGGCTTGCTGCCTACGGGCTGCGCCGCGGCACGTTTCGCGGGCGGGATGTGCAGGAGGGCAACTTCATGGCGCCCCTGATCGTGCCAACCATCATCGCCGCGGTGGCGATGTATCTCGGCTTCGCCAAGGCCAACCTGCTGGGCACCTTCGCCGGGCTGGTGCTGGCCCACACCGTGCTGAGCGTGCCGCTGGTGATGATGGTGCTGGGCGTGGCCATCCGCAGCTTCGACGTGCGGATCGAGCAGGTGGGCTGGAGCCTCGGCGGATCGTGGTTCTACACCGCGCGCACGGTGCTGCTGCCCAACATCGCGCCGAGCCTGTTCGCCGCCTGGATCTTCGCCTTCATCGGCAGTTTCGATGAGGTGATCGTCACCTCCTTCATCGCCGGCACGTATGAGACGATCCCGAAGAAGATGTTCAATGAACTGATTCTGGAGGTGAACCCCACCATCACCGCGGTGGCCACGCTGCTGATGGCGTTCACCATCCTCGCCCTCGGCCTCAGCGCCTGGATGCTGCGCCGCGCCGGCAAGCTGCGCGAGACGATGCTGTAGCGAAACTGCCGCGCCGCTGTATGGTGTCAACAGGCGACGCAGCGGGGCATGGGGCGTGATCGAACTCGACGTAGGCGCGTTCCTCGCGGGGGACGATGCGCCCCTGGTGGATCGCCTCGCCACCGACGCGATCCGGCATTTCCGCAGCAACGAAGCGGCCCAACTGCGCGCGTGGGAGGTGTCGGTGCGCTGCCTGCGCGCGGCGCTGGCCGATTGGCCGGAGGTCGCATCGTGGCGGTTGGTGCTGGAATTCCCGATGAAGCGCCTGGGCCGGCGCATTGATGCCGTGCTGGTCACGCCGCGCGCCATCCTGGTGCTGGAGTTCAAGGCGGACGCCACCACGCTCACGCCAGCCGACCGGCGCCAGGTGGAGGACTACGCGCTGGACCTGCAGGATTTCCACGCCGGCAGCCGCAACCGGGTGATCGTGCCGATCCTGGTTGCCACCGCCGCACGGCCGGGGCCGGTGACGTGGCCGCTGGCCATCGGCGGTGTCACCGGCGTGATCGATGCCGCCGCCGCCACCCTGCCTTCCCTGCTGCGCGAATTGTGGAAGCGGCTGCCGGCAGACGACATCGACGTGGCCGGGTGGTCCGCGGCCCCCTATCGCCCGGTGCCGGGGATCGTCGATGCCGCGCGCACGCTCTACGCCCGCAACAGCGTGGCCGAGATCGCCGATGCCGGGGCCGAGGCGCGCAACCTGCGCGAGACCACGCGGACCATCCTCGCCGCCTGCCGCACCGCCCGCGCCGAAGGGCACCACGTGGTGATCTTCGTCACCGGCACGCCCGGCGCCGGTAAGACGCTGTGCGGGCTGAACGTGGTGTTTGGCGCGGAGCGGGAAGCCCACGCCACTTTCCTCACCGGCAATCCCACCCTGGTGCACGTGCTGCGCGAGGCGTTGGTGCGCGACGCCGTGGCCGCCGGGCAGGAGGCACGTGCCGCCCGCCAGCGCATGCGCGCGGCCATCCAGGCGCTGCCGCATTTCCGCGACCACCACATCGGCACGCAAGCCGAAATCCCCGCCGACCGCATCGCGGTGATCGACGAGGCCCAGCGCTCCTGGTCGCGCGCCTATGCCGCCCGTGCCAGCGCCGACCGCCCGGTGCGCCTGACCGACAGCGAGCCCGGCCATTTGCTGGACATCATGGCGCGCCACGCAGACTGGGCCGCGATGGTCTGCCTGATCGGCAACGGGCAGGAGATCCACACCGGCGAGGGCGGGCTGGCCGAATGGGGCGAGGCCCTGGCCGCGCGCCCGCACTGGCGCGCGCTCGCCGCGGCGCAGGCGCTGGCGGACCCGGAGCCACGCCAGCGCCTGCGCGCCCTGCCCGACCTGCGCACCGACGAAGCGCTGCACCTGGACATCGCCATGCGCAGCATCCGCAACCCTGCCGCCGCCGCCTGGGCGGATGCGGTGGTGCGCGGGGACGCCACAGCCGCCAGCAACATCGCCGCGCAAAGCCCCCTGCCCTTCCTGCTGGTGCGCGACCTCCCGGCCCTACGCACCGCGCTGCGCGCCGAAGCCCGTGGCGAGCGCCGCGCCGGGCTGATCGGCAGTTCCGGTGCCAAGCGCCTGCGGGCCGAAGGGATGGGCGTGGAACTGCCGCACATGGACGCCAACGCCGTGGCCCGATGGTTCCTCGATCGCTGGCCGGAGGATGTGCGCGCGTCCAACGCGCTGGAGACCATGGCCACCGAGTTCGCCTGCCAGGGGCTGGAGCTGGACGTGGCCGGGCTGTGCTGGGGCGGCGACCTCATCCGCCTCGGCACCACCTGGCAGGTGCGGGACTTCCGCGGCACGGACTGGCAGGTGGCGCGCGATGCCGACCGCCGCGCCAACCGCCTCAACACCTATCGCGTGCTGCTCACCCGCGCGCGCTACCGCACCATCATCTGGGTGCCGCGCGGCAGCGCCGCCGACCGCACCCGCAATCCCGCGGAGATGGACGCCATCGCCGCCTTTCTGCGCGCCTGCGGCATCCAGGAATCAGAACGGCCCGGCGAGGTCTCCCCCGCCGGGCCGCTGGTTCAAACCCTATTGGTTTGAAGCCGGATTACTTCCACTTCGCCCAGAAGAAGCGCGGCATCTCATCCGGATAGGCCTTGAAGTCTAGCTGCTTGTTCAGGCCGTACACCGTCACGTAGGTGCCGATCGGCAGCCAGTAGGCGCGCTCGGTGATCATCTTGATCGCCTTGGCGTAATTGGCCTTGCGGGCCTCTGCATCCGCGGTGGCGCCACCGGCGCGCAGGGCGGCCGTCAGCTCCTCGTCGCGTGCCAAGTCGTCCACGTTGTTCCAGAAGAAGTAGGGCATGATCGCCGACACGTCGTTGATCGAGTAGCTGCCCCAGGACGACATGTACATCGGCACCTCGCCCTTCTGGATGCGAGTTTGCGCCGCCACGCCGGTCATGTTGGTGACCTTGGCGCGGATGCCGACGGCGGCGAGGTTGGCCTGGATGGCGCCGATCCACGACGGCAGCAGCCCGGGGTTGACCAGCTCGGTCTCGAAGCCGTTCGGATAGCCGGCCTCGGCCAGCAGGGCCTTCGCCTTGGCAGGGTTGTAGTCGTATTTCACCGCGGCGTTCTGGTCGCAGCCGAACTGGGTGTAGTAGCAGGGCGCATCCGGCACGCGGCTGCCGAAGCGGATCAGGTTCTTGGTGAAGGACTGCCGGTCGATCGCATGCCAGATCGCCTGGCGCACCTTGATGTTGGTCAGCGGGCCCTTGGGATCGGTGCGCCCGGCGGCATCCAGCGACAGGTGGGCGATGCGGAAGGCTTCCTGCGTCAGCGTGGCGGCGTTCGGCAGGGCGGCGATCTTCTCGACGAGGTCGGCGGGGTACTGCCAGATCCAGTCCACCTGGCCACCGATCAGCGAGTTCACCATCAGGTTCGCATCGGTCACCTGGCGGATGATCACGCGCTTGATCGGCGCCTTGCCCTTGCCGCCGCCTTCGTAATAGCCCTCGTAGCGCTCCATCTCCACGGTGCCGCCCGGCTCCCACTTGGTGACGCGGTACGGGCCGGAGCCGATGGGCTCGCGGTTGTATTGCTCCTTGCCGACGCGCTCGCGATAGGCCTGTGGATAGATCGGCGTCACGAAGGAGATGTATTCCAGCGCGGCCGGGAAGGCCTGCTTCATCTTCAGCCGCACGGTCAGCGGGTCGATCGCCTCGATGCCCGCGATCCAGGTGAAGTTGCTGGGCACCGAAATGCCGCTGGCGGGGTCGGTGATCAGCTTGATGGTGTACACCACGTCCGCCGCCGTCACCTTGTCGCCGTTATGGAAGGTGGCGTTGGGGCGCAGCTTGAATTCCAGCGTGGTCTCGTCGATCTGCTTCCAGCTCTCGGCCAGCAGCGGCTTCATGGCAAAGCCGTTCGGGTCGCGGAACACCAGCCCGTCCCAGATGTGGTGCGCGAGGATCAGCCCGGTGCGCTGGCTGTTGTAGTACGGGTCGATCTGGACATTGGGGTCCATCCACATCGCGCGCAGCGTGTCGGCGGATTTCTGCGCCGCCGCCGGCTGGGCGAACAGCGCTACGGCGGTGGCCGCAGCTGCGGTGAGCAGGGAGCGGAACTTCATCTGCAAGCCTCCAGGTCTTGTTGTGGCAACAGGCTAGGGCCGGCACCCTGCCGCATGCAACGGGGCTGTCACGATTCAAACGCGACTTTCGAGGCCGGCCGGGTCGCCGACGATCTCGCAGCACGCATCCAGCACCATCGTGGCCCGCCGCGCGGTGTCGTAGCGCGGCCAATTCAGCGCCGGGGTGGCGGCATCGCCGCGGTGCACGAAGGCGGACCAGGCCGCGCGCATCGTATCCGACAGCCCATCCATCTCCGCGGCATCGCCGCCCTGCAGCATGCCGGCGCCGGGCCATTGCGCGAAATTGCCGAACACGAAGGGCAACTCGATGCAGTGGCAGGCACGGAACCGGCTGCCCTGCGGCGCCCAGTTGAACTGGAACGCCTGCACCGCCACCCCGGCATCGGCCAGCGCGGAGGCCAGGCGCATGGTCGGCCACAGGAAGGTGTGGTCGCTGACGATATCGGCCAGCCAGTCCATCAGCGTGCCGCCGGGCCGGCGGGCCTTGTAGCGCTCCATCGCATCCACGCGCTTGCCCAGGGCGGCGAATCGCTGGGCGCTGGCGGTCCAGTCCGGATTGGCCATGGCCGGGTTGGAGGCGAAGAAGGCGTGGATCTCGTCATGCGTGGCGCCGATCAGCACCTGCATGCCTTGGGCGGCGCGGGCGATGGCGGCGAACAGCTCCGCCTGGGTCATCGGCTCGGCCACGGTGGGCATGAAGGGCGGGTTGGTCTCGGCGAAGCGCGCCTTGGCCGCGGCCACCTTGCCGGTGGCAGCCATCAGCGCTTCCACCGGCACCGCGCGCAGGTGTGCCAGGAAGTCCGGTGCTTCCGGGTCCACCCCCGCCGCGCGCAAAATCTCCGCATGCGTTGCCTGCGCCTCGGCGCGCGTCAGCGGATCGCGCCCGAAGCCGCCGGATTGCAGGATGGCGCGGTGGAACAGCTTGCGGGCGCGGCCATCGATGATCAGCCGGCCGATGCTCGCCGCACCGGCGGATTGCCCCATCACCGTCACGCAGCCGGGGTCGCCGCCCAAGGCCGCGATGTTCGCTGCCACCCAGCGCAGCGCCTCGATCTGGTCCAGCGTGCCGAGGTCGTCCGCCGGCAGGGCGGG
>CAMDAM010000089.1 GCA_945888575.1 Asaia bogorensis
GACGAGACCTCGGTGCGCGATGCGCGCGACAACCCGCAGCGGCCGGGCACGCTGATCCGCAGCCTGCAAACCCTGCCGGGCGATGAGGGCAGCCACTGGCTGGATGCCGGGCAGCTTGCCACGCTGGATGCCATCCTGGCCGCCATGGCCGACGACCAGGGGAACTAGACGATGTCCGAAGCCGCCACCCAGGCCCTTGTCCGCGTCTGCCAGGATACCGAGCGTGCCGCGCAGGGCGCGCTTGCCTGGTTCCGCGATTTCCCCGATCGCGTTGCCGCCCAGCGCCCGGTGCTGGAGAAGGAGTTCCGCCTTGCCGCCGTGGAGGCGCGCAAGCTGAAAACGGCCGCCGAGCGCCCGGTGGCCGTCGGCGTCTATGGCTTGTCGCAGGCCGGCAAGAGCTACCTGATCTCCACCCTGGCCCGCCCCTCCGGCAAGGAGCTGACCGCGGACCTGGACAAGCCGCGCGGCTTCCTGGCCGACATCAACCCGGAAAGCGACAAGGAGGCGACCGGCCTCGTCACCCGCTTCACCATGCGCAAGGAGAAGGGGCCGGAAGGCTTCCCGGTGCGGCTGCGGCTGCTCTCCGAGATCGACCTGGTGAAGATCCTGGCCAATTCCTGGTTCTGCGACGCGCTGGATTCGGAAAAGGCCAGCGCCGGCCTGCCGGAAGCCATCGCCGAGGTGCTGGGGGCGGCCGAGCGCGACGCTGCCGGCCAGGCGGAGCACAACGAGGTTCGCCAGGAGGATATCTGGGACCTCAGCAAATACTGCGACAACGAGTTCCGCGGCTTCGCTTCCGCCCAGACAATCCGCTCCGGCCCGTTCTGGGACCGCATGGCCGCGGTGCTGCCGCGCCTGCCGCTGGATCGGCGGGTGGATGTCTATGCCATCCTGTGGAACCGCTACGCGCCGTTCACCGATGTGCTGGCCCGCCTCACCTCCCGCCTGCGCGCGCTGCGCTTCGACCGCGAGGCCTGGGCGCCGATCGTCTCGCTGGTGCCCAAGACCGAGAGCGTGCTGAAGGTGGATACGCTCGACCACTTGGCCGACACGGGCCAGACGCAGATCGAGATCGCCGCGCAGAACGGCGCGCGCTGCACACTGACGCGGCCGGAGCTCACCGCGCTGATCGCCGAGTTGCAGATCACCATGGTGGAGCTGCCCTGGCCGATCTTCCAGGCCACCGACCTGCTGGACTTTCCCGGCGCGCGCGAACGCACCGGCAAGGACCATGCGCTGGAGGTGCAAACCCGCGCCAATGCGCTGGGCGAGTTCTTCCTGCGCGGCAAGGTCGCCTATCTGTTCGAGCGCTACGCCGCCGAGCGCGAGCTGAACGCGCTGCTGCTGTGCATCAAGGAAAGCAACAACGCCTTCGATGCCACCATCCGCCAGTCCATCCGCAACTGGATCAACCGCACCCACGGCGCCACGCCGGAAGGCCGCTCGCGGGTGGAAACGGCGCTGTTCGTGATGCTCACGCGCATGGACATGCATTTCAACCGCACGCCCGGCCGCGACGATTCCATGGCGTCGGACGATCTGTGGGAAGCGCGCGTGAAGGCCAGCCTGCTGCAACCGCTGCAGGAGGCGAATGGGTGGCTGGATGCCTGGCATCCCGGCCAGCCCTTCAGCAACACGCTGCTGGCGCGCAACCCCGGCAAGTCCCAGTCGCTCTCGCGCCTGACCGACGATGGCGTGGAGGGCGAGTTCCTGCCCGGCGTGCCGGAGAAGATCGAGCGCTGGGGCCGCGAGTTCTCCGCCAATGCCGGCATCCGGCGCTATGTGAAGAACCCGGAGAAGGCCTGGCAGGAGGTGTTCCGCCTGAACGATGCCGGCATGAGCTACCTGGTGGAAAGCCTGGCCCCGGTGTGCCGGCCGGAGCTGAAGCTGAACCAGCTCAACAACCAGATCGCCATCCTGCGCGGCGACATGAAGCGCCGCCTGTCCGAATGGCATGTGGGCGACGACCTGGATGCCGAATACCAGAAGCGCCTGGAAGGCCTGCGCCCGGCGCTGGACCTGCTGGAGGCGAACGGCAACGCGGGCCGCTTCGGCCTGCTGCTGTCGCAGTTCCACCTGACGCCCGCCGAGGCGCGCGAGGTGCTGCTGCGCGCCCTGCCCACCACGGAGGCGACGCGCGCCGCCCCGCCCGCGGCCACCGGCGCCGTCTCCTCCATGCGCGACCGGCTGCGCGCCCGTGCCGCCCCGGCCTCCGCCCCGCCGCCCGAGCCCGGCGGCGGCAGCGACCCCACGCATGACCGCGCCTCGGCGCTGCTCAGTGCCTGGATCGCCAAGCTGCGCCGATTCTCCACCGAGGCGAGCCTGCACAGCTATTTCGGCTTCGATGGGCCGGCGGCCGATGCGCTGGTGGCGGAAATGACCGCCACGTCCAGCCGCTGCCGCCTGCAGCATCGGCTGGTGGATGGGCTCAACCGCATCAAGGGCGGGCTGCGTTTCGACCAGGCCGCCGATCGCCGCGCCGTGCTCGTCTCTCAGCTGGTGAACGAGCACGTGAACTTCCTGGGCATGAGCCTGGATGGCGTGCTGTCGGCAGATCGCCCACAGGTGGAAGGCGGCCCGCCGGCCTTCGACCCCACGCCGCCGCCGGAACCGGGCTTCGAGATCGGCGAGGAGGCGGAGCCGTACGGCCCGCTCTTCGTGCTCTCCTGGGTCGATGTGCTGGCCGATGCGGTGAAGCGCAACGTGTTCGACCAGGGTGGCGCGGGCATGGTGGACCAGAAGCAGAACGAGGCGCTCGGCACCGTTCTGGCACTGCTGTAGGGGCGCGCCGCATGGAAACGCAGTTCCGCATCGCGCAGATCACCGACGATTCCAGCGGGGTGCTCACCGGCGCCTTCGTGTTCAGCCCGCCGCCGCATCTGCCCGATGTGCCGCGCGTGCTGGTGGAACGCTTCGGCGGCGAGAACACCAAGCTCGGCCCGCATGGCTGGGCGGTGGACAGCAAGGGCCTGCGCCCGCGCGTGATCGAGAAGCGCGGGCCGGAGCTGTGGCTGTGCTTCGGCGCCGAGGTCTCGTTCCACGTGCTGCCGAACACGCCGGTGCGCATCTCCATCCCCGGCACGGAGCTGGAAGGCACCGAGATCTGGCCGCCGATCCCGCGCGGCAAGGCACCGCCGGCCGATATCCCGGTGGATGACGCGCCGTGGCCGGAGCCGGCCAAGGCCGCGCCCTCTCCTCCGCCACCGCCTCCGCCACCGCCGACCAAGCCCCCAGTGGTGGAGGAGCCGCCGGCCGTGGTGGCGCCGCCGCCACCGCCTCCCCCGCCGCCGCCCGAGGAGAAGAAGCGCGGCTCCCCGATGCCGCTGATCGCGGGCGTGGTGCTGCTGCTGCTCGCCGGTGGCGGTGCCGCCTGGTGGTTCACGCGCCCGCAGCCGGAGCCCCCGCCGCAGCAACAGGCCGCCGCCCCCACTCCGCCGCCCGCGCCCGTCTCGCCCGATTGCGCGGAGGCCGCCGATATCCTCAGCGGCAAATGCGGCCCGGACAAGCTGCGCACCCTGCCGCCCGCAGAGCAGACCCGCCTGGCCGAGGCGCTTCTGGGCATGGCCGGGGAACGGCGCGCGGCCGACATGGCCGTGGTGCTGCTCGGCACCGCCGCCAATGCCAACCATCCGCAGGCACGCCTCGCGCTGGGGCGGCTCTACGACCCGATCAGCTTCCGCGATGGCGGGCCGCTGCGCGCTGCCAACCCGGAGCGCGCGCTGGACGAATACGGCCGTGCCGCGGAGGCCGGGCTTGCCGACGCGAAGACGGCGCGCGAGGCACTGGTGGCGAAGCTGAAGCAGGAGGCCGCCGGGACCGATCCCGCCGCCGACCGCGCCAAGGCCGCCCTGCGCGCGGCCGGCATCGAATGACGCACGGCACCGAATGACTGACACAGGAGGGCCCGCCATGACGATCCGCCGCCGCAAGCTCATGGCCACCGCCGCCGCCACGCTGCTGGCCCCCACCATGCTGCCGCGCCGGGCCCTCGCCCAGCCGGCCACGCCGCCAGCCGCTGCGCCAGCACCCGCCACTCCCCCGGGTGGGCGCGAGGCGATGCTGATGCCGGGCAAGCGCACCCTGCGCCAGCGCGTGCTCACCCGCCCCGGCGCCGCCTATCGCGCCCAGCCCGGTGCCCCCGCCCCGGCCCAGGCCGCCAGCCCGCTCACCCCGCTGTTCGTCTTCGCCCGCCAGGCTGGGCCAGACAACAAGCCCTGGCTGGAAGTCGGCCCCGGCAGCCGCGGCGCCACGCTCGGCTGGCTGCCCGAGGAACAGACCATCCCCTGGCTGCACACCATGACCGCGGCCTTCCACAACCCCGCCGGGCGCGAACGCACGCTGTTCTTCAAGGACCGCGACACCCTGCTGGCCATGCTCGGCGGCGCGGCCCCGCCGCAGGAAGCCCGCCAGCTCGCCGCCATGGCCCAGCGCACCCCGCGGCCAGACAACTTCCCCGTGGTGGCGATGGAGCCTGCACAGCACATCGACATCCGCCGCCAGTTCTACCTGCTGCCGATCCTGCAGGCCGAAAGCGTCTCGTTCCAGGATGGGCGCGAGTACCGCATGATGGAGGTCGCCTCCATCCCGCTGGCCGACCAGGGCCCGGCGCCGGGCCAGGCGCCTTTCACCGTCGGCATCGCCTTCGTGGTCGATACCACGCTGTCGATGGACCCCTCCATCAACAAGGTCCGCGCCGCGCTGACCGATTTCGTGAAGGCGACCGCCGCCGAGCCCGGCGCGCCGACGCGCTATGCGCTGCTGGGCTACCGCAACTCGCTCACGGTGCAGCCGCGGCTGGAATACCTCACCCGCACCTTCGCCAAGTTCGCCGACAGTGCCGATGCCCCCGGCTTCATCCGCAAGATCCAGGACATCAAGGCCACCAACGTCGACAGCCTGTCCTTCAACGAAGACAGCTTCGCCGCCGTGGCCGATGCGATCGAGAACCTCGATTGGGGTGATATCCAGGGCCGCGTGATCATCCTGGTGACGGATGCCGGCAGCCGCCTGCCCACCGATCCCGCCTCCGCCACGCGCATGGGGCCGGAGGAAATCGGCAACAAGGCCCGCGCCGCCGGCGTGGCCGTGATGGCACTGCACCTGAAAACCCCGCAGGGCGCCAACAATCACGCCATGGCCGAGCGGCAGTACACCACCCTCACCTCCATGCCGCTGCCCTCGCTCGGCCCGCAGTATTTCCCGGTGCCGAACGGCGACCCGGAAGCGCTGGACCGCGTGATGCGAGACATGCTGGGCAAGCTGCGCGCCGTGCGCACCGATCAGGCCGCCGCCCAGGCCCAGCGCACCCCGCCCAACCCGGATGACCGCGCCGCCATGGTCGGCCACGCCCTGCGCCTGGCCTGGCTCGGCCGCCAGCAGGGTGCCGCCGCGCCCGACCTCGTGCACGCCTGGGCGCCCGACGGCTACAAGGGCACCAACCCGCCGGAATGCCTGGAAGTTCGCGTGCTGCTCACCCGCAACCAGCTCAACGACCTCGCCCAGTCCCTGCGCTTCATCATCGACCAGGGCCGCGCCAACCTGCTCGACAGCAACGCCATGTTCGACCGGCTGCAAAGCGTGGCAGCCCACCTCGCCCGCGATCCCGACGCACTGCGCCAGCGCGGGCTGGAGAACCTCGGCGGCATCCTCGGCGAATACCTCGAAGGCCTGCCCTACGTGTCGGACATCGCAACCCTGGACCGCACCACCTGGCGCAACATGGGCGGCGGGGCGCAGACCGAGCTGCTCGATACGCTCGAAGCCCGGCTGCGGCTCTACCAGGATTTCAACCGCACGCCGGAGCTGTGGAAAAGCTTCGATGGCGGGCGGGATGCGGGCGAGGCGGTGTATCCCGTGCCGTTGTCGGCGCTGCCATAGGAAACAAGCGTGTTCTTTTTTGAAAAAAAGAACCAAAAAACTTTTCCGACTTTGCAGCTCGTCCTAGCGCGGGCGCAATTCGGAAAAGTCTTTTTGCTTCTTTTTCTTCAGAAAATGAAGATTCTTGCTTCATGACTCACCTGCTCGAAGTCTCCCGCCTCCACGTCACCCGCCGCGCCGGCGCCTATGCCTTCCGGCTGGAGGTGCCCGGCTTCGCCCTGCCGCCCGGCGCCTGCGTGGCCCTGCTCGGCAAGTCCGGCTCCGGCAAGAGCACGCTGCTCGATCTCCTCGCCCTGGCCCTGCCGCCAGATGGCGCAGAGCGCTTCGCCTTCCACCCGCGGGGTGAGGCGATCGACCTGCTCGCCACCTGGCGCGGCGGCGCGGCGGTGCAGGACCGCACCCGCGCGCGCCATATCGGCTACGTGCTGCAAACCGGCGGGCTGCTGCCCTTCCTCTCCGTGCGCCGCAACATCGCCCTGCCCGCCGAGATCGCCGGCCGGCCCGATCCCGCGCGGGTGGAAGCGCTGGCCCGCCGCCTGGGCGTGGCCCACCATCTGGACCGCATGCCGCACGCGCTTTCGGTGGGCGAACGCCAGCGCGTCGCCATCGCCCGCGCCCTGGTGCACCAGCCGCCCTTGGTGCTGGCAGACGAGCCCACCAGCGCGCTCGACCCCGCCCTGGCGCAGGAGGTGATGGAACTGCTGCTGGCCGAAACCCAGGCGGAGGGCGCGGCGCTGATCATCGCCACCCACGACCATGATGCGGCCGAACGCCTGGGCCTGCCGGTGATCGCTTTCGACATCACCCGCGGCGAGGGAGGGGCCGTCGCCGTCGCGCGCCCAACTTGGCAATGATCCTCGCCGCCCGCCTCGCCCTGGCCGACATGCGCCACGATGCCGGGCTGTTCGCCGGCGTGGCGCTCACCGTCACCGCCGTGCTCGCGCCCCTGCTGCTGCTGCTCGGGCTGAAAACAGGCGTGATCGAGCATCTCGTCGGCGGCCTGCGCGCCGACCCGCAGGTGCGCGAGATCGTGCTGCGCGGCCACATGCCGCTGCCGCCGGAGTGGTTCGAGAAGATGCGCGCCCGGCCGGACGTGGCCTTCGTCGCCCCGCGCATGCGCCAGCTGGCCCAGCCCGTGGATATCGGCCCCGCCGCCAACCCCATCCGCGGCACCAACGCCGATTTCGTCGTCTCCGCGCCAGGGGACCCGCTGCTGGGCGCCGCCGCGCGCGAACTCGGCGCCGGCAGCATCGTCATCAGCCAGCGCCTGGCCCAGATCAGCGGCTTCAAGCCCGGCGACGAGGTGGCGGTCTGGGCCATCCGCCGCGCCAGCACCGGCAACCAGCGCATCGACGCCCGCGCCCGCATCGCCGCCATCGCGCCCGCCGCCGCCACGCAGAACGCCGTGGTCTATGGCCCACTTGCCATGGCCGCCGCGCTGGAGACGTTCCAGGAACGCGACGCCGCGCAGGCATCCCCGGCCCCGGCCTACATCTTCCCCAGCTTCCGCCTCTACGCGCGGGACATCACCGATGTCGCCACGCTGGAGCGCGACCTGCTGGCGCAGGGCATGGAAATCCGCACCGAGGTCGGCCGCATCGGCTGGACGCTCAGCATCGACCGCAACCTCACCACGCTCTTCGCCGTGCTCACCGGCTGTGGTGCCGCCGGCGTGGCGGTCACGCTGGCCGTCTCGCTCTGGGGCAACGTGGCGCGCAAGCGGCGCTCGCTGTCGCTGCTGCGGCTACTCGGCCTGCCGGCGCGCGCGCTGGTGGTGTTCCCGTTGGTGCAGGGCGGGCTGATCGCGCTGATCGGCAGCCTCCTTGCCGCTGGCACAGCACTGGCCGTCGGGGCCATGATCAATGCCGCCTACGGGAACGCCTATCTGGAGGGCAGCCAATTATGCGTCATCGCGCCCAGCCACATCCTGATCGCCTGCCTCGGCGCCCCGGTCCTGGCCCTGCTCGCCAGCCTGGTGGCGGTGCGCCCCGTGCTGCGGATCGCACCTTCGGAAGGCATGCGCGAACAATGAAGGCTCTCCTCGCACTGCTGCTGCTCGCCGCCCCGGCGCAAGCCCAGGCCCCCGCCACCCCGGAATGGAACCCCAAGCCGACGGATGGCGACCTCATCCTGCCGCTGCCGTGCGACACCGGCATCGTCTTCCGCAAGATCGCCACCCCGATCGGCGATTCCCCTCTCGCCGACCGCCGCGTGGTGCTGGGCGACGAGGATGCCGGGGCCGCCTATTCCGAATTCGTGCGCGAATCCCACGTCGCCGGCGGCTTCAGCCAGGGTGCGCAGGCGCATTACTGGCTCGGCAAATACGAGGTCACGCGCGGCCAGTACGTGGCGGTCACCCAGGGGTGCGACGCCTATACCGCCCTGCCCGCCCCCCAGCGCCGCCTGCCCCAATCCGCCCTCAGCCAGGCGGATGCGGCGCGCTTCGCGGAACTGGCCACCGCCCAGGTGATGAAGCTGAAGAAAGCCGCCCTGCCCGGCGATGACGACGCCCGCGCCTATCTCCGCCTGCCCACCGAGGCCGAATGGGAATACGCCGTGCGCGGCGGCTCCGTCGTGACGGACGCGGAATTCCGCCAGCGCCTGCCGCCGTTCGAAGGCGCCATCAACAGCATGGCCCAGCTGCGCCGCACCGGCCAGCGCCCGGTGCCCGTCGCCGTGGGCCTGCTGGCGCCAGACAAGCTCGGCCTGCACGACATGCTGGGCAACGTGGCGGAAATGGTCGCCGAGCCCTACCGCCTCACCCGCGGCGGGCGCAGCGGCGGGCGCGCCGGCGGCCTGGTGGCGCGCGGCGGCGACATCGCCTCCACGCCCGACCAGATCCGCTCCAGCCAGCGCACCGAGTATCCGCCCTTCACCCCGGAAGGGGAGGTGCTGGCCCTGCCCACGCTGGGCTTCCGCGTCGCCCTCGGCGTGCCGATCATCGCCAATGTCGGCACCTCCGGCACGCTGCGCGCGGCATGGGAGAAGGAGCTGGCCCAGCAGGAACAGCAGGCGGGCGCCGACCCCCGCGCGCTCGCCGACGCGCTGGAAAAGCAGATCGTCGACCCCGCCCAGAAAAAAGCCGTCGCCACCCTGCGCACCACGGTGGAGGACGAACGCAGCCGCCGCGTGCAGGCCGATGAGCGCGCCGCCCGCAGCGCCATCGGCGCCGGCGCCGTGCTGATCCGCGCCTTCCGCAACGAGAACCGCCAGTACGAGGAATACGGCAAGCTCATCGCCACCATCGAGAAGATCATCGAGGACGCCAAGAAGGCCAACGACACCAAGCTGCGCGAGGAAAGCGAGCGCCGCCTGGCCCAGTCGAAGGAGACCCAGGCCCTGTTCACCCGCATCCGCGAAACCACCTGGGCCTCGCTCACCTCCCTGCTGCTGCAGCAGGCTGATCTGCCACCCGCCTTGCTCGAATCCCAACTGCGCGTCTGGCGTGCGGACAACACCCAGTCGGAGTTCGAGCTGTTGCGCACCTTCGCCGGCCTCTTCGTGGCAGAGGTGAACCACACCCGCACCGGCCGCACCGTGAATGCCGAGGCCGCACGCCGCCGCATCACCGCCAGCCTGCAGTAGCCACCCGCCGACCGCCCCTACCGCAATCGTGATCGATCACGTACCCGTGATCAAAATCTTTACATGGAGGGGAGATTACGCCCGCTTCGCGGTGTGGTAACGTCGAATTGCGTTAGAGCTAATCCTTGAGGGAACGAACACAGATGATCTCAATCGGCCGCTGGACTCCGGTGACGGTATTGATGGTGGGAACGCTGGCCGTGGCCGGCTGTGCCGACCAGAAGTCGAACCTGACGGCGCAGGGCGCCGGCGTCGGCGCCGTCGGCGGGGCGCTGATCGGCGGCCTGCTGGGCGGTCAGCGCGGCGCGCTGCTCGGGGCCGCCATCGGCGGCGTAGCTGGCGCGGGCACCGGCTACGCGCTCGGCTCGCAGCAGGAGCAGTTCGCCTCCGCCGAGCAGGAACTGCAGGTCCGCACGGAGCGCGCCCGCACCGTCGCCTCCACCCAGCGCACCGAGGCCGACACCGCCCGCACCGCCGCGGCGCGCTACGAATCCAGCCTGGCCCCGCTGCGCAGGCAGGTGGCCGCCGGCCGCCAGCTCAACAACCAGCAGCGCGCCACCCTCTCCCAGGCGCAGGCCGAGCGCGACCAGATCAAGGCGAAGCTCGAAGCCGGCCAGAAGGCCAGCGACGAGATCCGCGAGCAGGCCACCGGCCTGAAGGGCAAGGGCCAGAACACCGCTGCCCTGGAAGCCGAAGGTCGTGATCTCGCCGCCAGCAACGCTCGGCTGCAAGGCGCGTTGGATCGCATGAACACCGCGCTCGGAAGGATCGAGGCATGACCACAGCGCTGCGATTCGTTTGGCTTGTCCTCCCGGCCACACTCCTGGCCGGCTGCGGACCGCAGTCCTCCTGCGACCCGGCCCGCGACCGCAGCATCTTCCAGGTGGGCGGATGCGTCGTCGGCGGTGGCTACCAGCAGCGCGTGGATAAGCTCTCGACCGAGGCCGACCGTGCCGAGGCCGACCGCGCCGCCGCCGAGGCAGATCGCCGTGCCGCCGAATCCCGGCGCGACACGGCGGCCAGCCGCGCCGCCGCGCTGCGCGCCGACCTCGCGACCCAGCAAACCCGCTCCATCGCCCTGGAGCGGGACATCCAGGCAGCCCGCTCCCGCGGCCGCATGGATCAGCAGCGCCTGAACCAGCTGGAGAAGGACCTCACCAGCCTGCGCGCCGAACAGGACCGCGTGCGCAGCGCACCCCCCAGCCCGCAGCAGCAGCAACAGCTGCAGGATCTGCGGCGCCGGCAGGATGCGCTGGAATCGCAATGGGACCAGCTGCGGCGGGCGACGCCTGGAGCGTAAGACAAGGACCTTCTTTTTCTGAAGAAAAAGAAGCAAAAAGACTTTTGTTTGTTTGCGGCGGCACCGCCTCGATCCCCTGGGTCGAGGCGGTTTTCGTATTAAACCGTCCTGGTCACCTTCGCGAGCCGGCTTGGCCGATCCGGGTCCAGCCCCTTCGCCCGCGCCAGCGCCTCCACCCAGCGGTAGAAGCCCAGCACCATCCCCAGCGGATCCAGCGCCCCATGCCCGCAGGCCACCGCGGGCAGCGCCACCCCCGGCAACCCCGCCACCGGGCTCGCCACCAGCACCTCGGCGCCCGTTGCCACCAGCCGCGCCAGCGCCTCGCGGTTTGCCGCCAGCGCCGCGTCCTCCGGCACCAACGCCAGCACCGGAAAGCCCGGGCCCACCAGTTGCAGCGGGCCGTGCATCACCTCTGCCAGCGAGAACGCCTCCCGGTGCAGCCCGGCCACTTCCTTCGCCTTCAGCGCCATCTCGTGCGCCAGGGCCAATGCCGGCCCGCGCCCCACCACGAAGCCGCTCGAGCGAGCGGCCAGCGGCGCGGCGGCGGCCCAGTCGCAGCCCAACGCCGCAGCCAGCCGTTCCGGCAAGCCTGACAACGCTCGCTCCAGCGCCGCATCCCCGGCCCAGGCCGCCACCAGCGCCGCACCCGCCGCGCAGGAGGAAACGAAGGATTTCGTCGCCGCCACGCTCGTCTCAGGCCCCGCGCAAAGCGGCACCACCACATCGGCCTCCGCCGCCACGGGGCCCGTCGTGTCGTTCACCAGCGCCACCGTCAGGCCACCGCCCTGCCGCGCCGCCTCCTGGAACGCCACCAGGTCCGGGCTGCGGCCGGATTGGGAGATTGTCACCACCACCGCGCCCTTCATGCGCAGCTTTGTCCCATACACCGATGCCACGGAAGGCCCCACCGAGGCCACCGGCACGCCCAGCGCCGTCTCCAGCAAATACTTCAGGTAATGCGCCGCATGGTCGGAGGAGCCGCGCGCGCAGGTCACCACCACCGGCGGGTCCATCGCCGCCAGGCGCCGCCCCAGGGCGGCGATCGCGGCCCCTTCGCCGGCCAGCAACCGGGCCACCCCCGCCGGCGCCTCGGCGGTTTCGCGCGCCATGGCGCTGGGAAAGGATGCTGATGTCATCGCGCCATTCTACCAGCCGACGGCGGGCGGCAGCGATGCGCCGGTGCAATGCCGGCATGCGCGTTTGCCCTGGACCCCGGCCGGGATTCTATAGAATGTTGCCCCAGCCACCAGCAAAGGCGCCACACGGCCGCTGCCACCAGGCAGCGCGAACCGGGCGTCACAGGGAGAGACGACCATGACCACCCCAACACGTCCATCGCGTGGCGTGAGCCGCCGCGCCGTGCTCGCCGGCCTCGCCGCCGTGCCTGCCGTCGCCATCGACCGCGCCGCCGCCCAGCAGGGCGGCCCGTTCGGCACCGCCGACAAGCCCATCCAGATCCGCATGCTCGCCAACTCCGCCTTCTCGGCCCAGTGGCAGCAACTGATGGTGCCGGAATTCAACAAGCGCTTCCCGCACGTGAAGGTGCAGATCGACGGCGTGCCCTACACCGAGCAACTCGCCAAGATCATGCTCGACATCACCGGCGCCACGCCCACCTACGACCTCTATGCCATCGACGACCCCTGGGTGCCCCAGGTCGCCGAAACCAAGCAGCTGCTGGAGCTGAAGAAAGAAGCCGCCGCCTGGACCGCAGCCGACTATGACTGGGCGGATTTCAACGCCGCCCCGCTCGCCGCCAGCGAATGGAAGGGCGGCCAGTTCGGTGTGCCGCTCCGCTGCAACATGCTGCTACGCTTCTACAACAAGACCCACTACACGAAGGCCGGCCTGCCCGAGCCCACTCCCGCCCAAACCTGGCTGGAATTCCGCGCCCAGGCCCCCAAGCTGGTGCAGGATGTGAAGGGCACCGGCGGCGTCAATGCCTGGGCCGTCTCCACCTATTTCACGCGCGACCCGCTCACCCCCACCATCTGGCAGGCGATCCTCAACGCCTACGGCACCGACCTGATCGACGCCCAGGGCAAGCCCGCCTTCAACAACGAGAACGGCATCCGCGCGCTGCAGACGCATATCGACCTGCTGCAATGGGCCCCCCCGGGCGCCAAGGCGCACGGCTTCACCGAATCGCTGCAGGCCTTCCGCCAGGGCCAGGTGGCCAACATGTTCCAGTGGGGCAGCGTGTTCCGCGGCACCGCCGTCGATCCCGCCACCACCACGCTGAAGCCCGATGAAGTCGGCATCATGGTGATGCCCGTCGGCAGCAACCGGCCGGGCACCCATCGCGGCATCTGGAACGGCTCCGTCTCCAAGAAGAGCCCCAACCAGCAGGCCGCCTGGGCCCTGCTGCAGTGGCTCTCCTCCAAGGAGGGCGAGTTCTGGCACGCCAACTTCGTCGGCGCCTTCCCGGCCCGCAAGTCCACGCTCTCCCGCCCGCCGGCCGAGGCCTGGCAGGCCCCGGTCTTCAAGACCCTGCAGAACGCCTACGAAGTCGCCGCCGCCGGCCGCATGTGGCGCCCCCGCTCGGCCAAATCCGACCAGGCGCAAACCATCCTGGCCGATGAGACGGCCCGCGCCTTCAACGGCGAGGTGAAGGTGGCCGAGGCGCTGGCCAACGCGGCGCGCAAGATCGAGCGGCTGCGCCTCTAGCAAGGAAGCAAGCGGTTCTTTTTTGAAAAAAAGAACCAAAAAACTTTTGCACCTTTGCGTCGGGGATTGTCCCCGGCGCAAAGGTAGGAAGTCTTTTTTGCTTCTTTTTTCTTCAGAAAAAAGAAGACTCTTTCTTCTGAGAGCCTAGCATGTCCCGCCGAACTGCGCGCCTTTCGGACCTGTTTGCCCGCTGGGGGTTCATGACCCCCGCAGCGTTGCTGCTATTCGCCACGCTGGCCTACCCGATCGGCTACACCGTCTACATCAGCTTCGCCGAGATCAACCTCGGCACCTTCACGCCCGACGAATGGGTTGGCTGGGACAACTACCTGACGGTGCTGGAGGATGACCGGTTCTGGGAATCGCTCTGGGTCACCTTCGTCTATCTCGCCTTCGCCCTGCCGCTGCAGATGTTCCTGGGCTTCGGCATCGCCTTCCTGATCAACGCGGACTGGAAGGGCCGCGGCATGGTCCGCGCCGCCTTCATCATCCCCATGGTCGTCGCCCCCGTCATCGCCGGCGGCATCTGGCGCATGCTGCTCGATCCGCTCTGGGGCATCGCCAACTACCTGCTCGCCACCGTCGGCCTGGAGCCGATCGATTGGCTGGGCGACCCGTTCTGGGCGATGTTCACCGTCATCCTGATCGACACCTGGCGCTGGACGCCGTTCGTGACGCTCATCGCCTCCGCCGCCCTGCTCTCCCTGCCGCGGGACGTGTTCGAGGCCGCGGCGATCGACGGCGCCAACTGGTGGACCACGCTGTGGCGCATCACCCTGCCGCTGCTGGTGCCCGTCATCGCCGCCGCCTTCGTGGTGCGCTGGCTGGGTGCGGTGAAGATGTTTGACATCGCGCTGGCCGCCACCCATGGCGGCCCCGGCCGCGCCACCAGCGTGGTGAACCTGTTCATCTACGAGGAAGCCTTCCGCGGCCTGAAATTCGCTGAATCGGCGGCCATGTCGCTCATTGTCCTCGTCGCCACCATGATCCTTACCGGCCTCTTCCTGCGCGGTACCCGCTACCTGGAGGAACGCAATTGAACGCGCTCGCCCAACGGCCGGTCTCCGCCTACCGGCGCCGCGCCACCCTCCTGCGCCAGCTGCGCATCTGGTCCGGCGTGACCGTCTGCGCCCTGTTCCTGCTGCCGATCGCCTGGATGCTGCTCACCTCGCTGAAGCAGCAGCGAGACATCTTCACCACCCCGCCCAAGCTGTTCTTCACCCCCACGCTCGACACCTACATCACCTACCTCACCCAGCACGACCTGCCGGCGCGCATGCTGAACACGCTGATCGTGGCCGGCGGTGCGGGCCTGGTTTCCATCGTCGCGGGCTC
>CAMDAM010000090.1 GCA_945888575.1 Asaia bogorensis
CACCATCGCGGACATGGCGATCTGGCCCTGGTATGGCGGCATGGCCAAGGGGCTGCTGTATGGCGCGGCCGAGTTCCTTTCGGTGCACGAATACAAGAACGTCATTCGCTGGGCCGACCAGCTGGCGGCGCGGCCGGCGGTGAAGCGTGGGCGGATCGTGAACCGGATGAGCGGCAATCCGGCCGAACAGCTCCACGAGCGGCACGACGCCAGCGATTTCGACACCAAGACGCAGGACAAGATCGCCGCCGGCTGATCGCCGAAATCCGCCCGGCCGAGGCCGGGCGGACGTTGCGGGCTTGGGCCTAGGCGGGTGGCTCATCCTTGCCGGGGCTGTGGCGCGGGTCCTGATCCCGGTCCTCGGCCGGCTTGCCCAGGCGGCGATGGGCTTCCTGCCGGCTCATTGGCCCATCGCGATTGGTGGGGCCTTCCTTGGTGCCGTGCTCTGCGTCGCGGTGATAGGTGCCGTTGTCTTCATGTCCGTAGGCGCGGCCATAGTCGCCCTCCACTTCGCCGCGGCGGGCGTGGCGCCAGTCCCACTCGCCCAGGTCGCCCTGATCCCGGGCGCGGAACTGATCGGTCTCGTGGTCGCGCGGGGCTTGTTCGTCGCCGGCGCCGCTGATGTCGCGGGTGGCTTGCGGCGTGCCGCCGGTCGGGGCGGGCTTGGGTTCGGTGGGTGGGCGGCGGCGGGTTTCGCGGGGATCTTCTGGCATGCTCGTCTCCTGCACGCGGTGTACGGAGGCAAGGTCGGCAGAGGCGGGCGGGTTCCGGAGAGGGCGTTGCGCGTGCGAGACTGACACGGCAATGCGGGAGGAAGGCATGTCGAAGCTGTTTTCGCTGGCGGGCAAGGTGGCGCTGGTGACCGGTGCATCGCGCGGGTTGGGGCGGGCGATGGCGCTGGGGCTGGCGGAGGCGGGGGCCCATGTGGTGGTGAACGGGCGCAACGAGGCCGGCATCGAAGCGACCATGGCGGCGTTGAAGGCCGCCGGGCGGCCGGCCACCGCGATGGCCTTCGACACCACGGACATCAAGGCGGCCGATGCCGCGATCGAGCGCATCGAGAGCGAGCTCGGCCACCTCGATATCCTGATCAACAATGCCGGCTACGGGAACGGCAAGAGCGGCAGCGAAAGCACCAACGAAGACTGGGCCGATATCATCGAGGTGGACCTGAACGCCTGCTTCCGCCTCGCCCGCAAATCCTCCGTGGGGATGATCCGGCGCGGGTGGGGGCGGATCATCAGCATCTCCTCCGTGAATGCCCATATCGCCCGCGAAGCCAATGCCAGCTATTGCGCCGCCAAGGCCGGGCTGGAAGGCATGACGCGGGCGCTCGCCGTCGAATGGGGGCCACATGGCGTCACCGTCAACGCCATCGCGCCCGGCTACATGATGACGCCGGACAACATGACCAACGCCCTGCGGGCCGATCCCGTGCAGCGGGCGCGCTTTGCCGACCGGACGGCGCTGCGGCGCTGGGGGCAAGCCCATGAACTGGACGGAGCGGTGATCTACTTGGCCAGCGAGGCCGGGGCCTACTGCACCGGCCACGTGATGGTGGTGGATGGCGGGATGACGGTGAAGATCTGAAGGCCAGGGGCTCTGCCCCTGGACCCCGCTGGGGCCTTAGGCCCCAGACCCCTAGACTTTTTCGCCTTCGGCGGGGAGGGGCCGCCCGGGTCTCTCCACTGCCTCGATGGCCCCTCCCCGCCGAAGGCGGAAGCTCATGTGGGTCCAGGGACCTCAGGTCCCTGGCGTGTCCAGGGCAGAGCCCTGGCCTTAAAGTGCTTCGCCGATATCCCACCATATGCCCGCCATCAGGCCGAGGCCGTCGCGGAAGAGGGAGCCGAGGCCGTGTTCGTTGGGGCCGTGTTGGCCGCAGCCGCCGTAGGAGTGGGGAATCCAGATGACGGGGGTTCCGAGGATTTGGCGGAAGTATTCCGATGGGCCGGAGGCGCCGATGGTGGGGATGACGTTGGGGGGGCGGCCGGCGGTTTGGGCCATGGAGGCGACGATTTTCTGTACCCAGGGGTCGGTTGGGTCGGTGCGGGAGGCGGGGAAGTAGTCGCGTTCCAGGACGGGTTCGATGGCGACATTGGGGAAGCCTTCGCGGTCCAGGTGGGCGCGCAGGCTGGGGATGATGGCCTCGCTTTGGACATCGACGGTGTGGCGCACCTGGATGCGGGCGCGGGCGGTGGGGCCGACGGCGTTGACGGGGGAGTCTGGCTGGCCGCTGATGCTGGCGAGGACGACGGCGCTGGTCCAGGCGTAGATGCGTTCGGCGCGGGTGAGATTGGGTTCGCCCCAGCCGAGATCGGGGGTGGGGGCGCCGGGCTGGTCTTCGATCAGCACGGCGCGGGCGGCCTGGGTGACGGCGTCGGGCACGTGTTTCGGGGTCCAGCCGTCGACGAGGATGCGGCCGTCGCGGCTGAAGATGCTGGTGATGGCGTAGGAGAGCAGCACGCCGGGGTCGATCAGCAGGCCGCCCCAGTGGCCGGAGTGGTGGCTGCCTTCGCGGAGGTTGACGACGAGATCAAAGGCGACGCCGGCGCGGGTGCCCAGGGTGACATCGGGGATTGTGAGGCTGGTGCGGGGGCCGTCCAGCGCGATGAAGACATCGGCGGCGCAGAGGGCGCGGTGGCGTTTCAGGAAGTCTTCGAGGCCCGGGGAGCCGGCTTCCTCGCCGGTTTCGACCATGAGCTTGACGTTGAAGCCGAGCTGGCCGCGTTCGGCGATGACGGCGCGCAGGGCATCGAGCGCCAGGAGGTGCTGGCCCTTGTTGTCCACCACGCCGCGGCCGTAGATGCGGTCGCCTTCGATGGTGACCTGCCAGGGGTCGAGGCCGGCGCGCCAGCGTTCCGGCATCGGGCGGACGACATCGCCGTGGCCGTAGAGCAGGACGGTGGGGTTGGCGGGGTCTTCGATGCGGGTGGCGAGCAGGACGGGGCCGTGCTGGGGCAGGGGGTTATCGAGCACCTGGGGGGTGAAGCCCAGCTCGGCGGCCATGGGGCCGAGGACGCTGTGGCAGTAGCGTTCCAGGTCTGGCTTATGGTCGGGCGGGTGGCTTTGGGTGGGGACGGCGACCAGGGCGCGCAGGCGATCGAGGTAGGTGCCGTCGTCGAAATAGGATTGGGCGCGGGCGATGGCGGCTTGGCGAGTCATGTGGCGCTTTCGAGGTCGGCGCAGGTCACGCGATTGTCGCCGAAGCAGATGATGGCGCCGCGGACGCCTGGCGGGCGGTTGTTGCGGCTGCGGAGTTCCTGGGCGGGGACTTCGAGCCAGGCGTTGGGGGCGTCGGGGCCGAATGTTTCCTTGTCGATGTAGGCGAGGATGCGCCCGTCATCGTTGGGGATGACGGCGGTCTGGCGGCAATGGGCGAAATCGCAGCAGGACCAGCCGTCGCGGCTGCGCAGATCGTCGAACCACTTCTTGACCTCCGGGCTCGGCGTGACGCCGGGCGGGGGGGCGGCGCCGGCGGGCACGGCGGCTGTGAGCGCGGCGGCGAGCATCAGGGCGGCAACACGGAACGGCATGTGGCGTCCTCCTGCGCGGAGCCTAGTGCGGGCGCGCGGAGGAGGCCAAGGGCCGAACGCCTTATGCCGCCTTTGCCATCTCCGCATGGGCTTCGCTCAGCAGGGTGAAGGAGCGTTTGCGTAGCTCGTGGTCGTGGATGGAGGTGGTGACGATGAGCTCGTTGGCGCCGGTGCGGGCGATGAAGGCGGCCAGGCCGGCGCGGACGGTGGCGGGGGAGCCGACGACGGCGCAGGAGAGGGAGTGGGAGATGGCGGCCTGGAAGCGAGGGTCCAGGCTTTCGAAGAAGCCTTCCACAGGCGGCGGGAGCTTGCCGGGCCGCCCTGTGCGCATGTTCACGAAGCTCTGCTGCTGGGAGGTGAAGAGGTAGCGGGCTTCCTCGTCCGTGGGGGCGACGATGACGCCGAGGCCGGGCATGGCGTAGGGGCGGGCCAGGTGTTCGGAGGGGCGGAAGCGGCTTTTGTAGATGGCGGTGGCGGCATCCAGCGAATCTGGCGCGAAGTGGGAGGCGAAGGCGTAGGGCAGGCCGAGGGCGGCGGCGAGTTGGGCGCCGTAGGTGCTGGAGCCGAGCATCCAGACGGGGATATCGAGGCCCTCGCCGGGGACGGCGCGGAGTTGCTGGCCGGGTTCGGCGGGGCGGAAATAAGACATCAGCTCCATCACGTCCTGCGGGAAGTCATCTTCCTGGAGGAGGGAGCGGCGCATGGCGCGGGCGGCGATCTGGTCTGTGCCCGGGGCGCGGCCGAGGCCGAGGTCAACGCGGCCGGGGTAGAGGGCGGCCAGGGTGCCGAACTGCTCGGCGATGAGGAGCGGGGCGTGGTTGGGCAGCATGATCCCGCCCGAGCCGATGCGGATGCGCTTGGTGCCGTTGGCGACGTGGGCGAGGGCGACGGCGGTGGCGGCGCTGGCGATGCCGGGCATGTTGTGGTGCTCGGCCATCCAGTAGCGGTTGAAGCCGAGGGCTTCGACGTGGCGGACGAGGTCGGCGGAGTTGCGCAGGGCCTGGCCGGCATCCGCGCCTTCGGGGATGGGGGAGAGGTCGAGGACGGAGAGGGGGGTCATGGGTGGGGTCCTCAGGCGAGGGTGGGGGCGCGGCGGTGGCGGAAGGCTTGTTCGTAGTCGTAGGCCAATGCAAGGAGGCTGGCTTCGCTCCATTGGCGGCCGACGAGGATGAGGCAGAAGGGCGCGCCGTCGGCCAGGTAGCCGGCGGGGACGACGATTCCGGGGAGGCCGGCGATGTTGATCTCGGAGACGGTGGTGGCGGCGATGTGGAGCTCACCGACGCGTGGGGGGAGGGGCTGGGACATCTGGGGGAAGGCCAGGGCATCGAGGCCGTTGCGGTCCATGACCTGGTTCAGGATGGCGAGGTAGCGTTCGCGGGCGCTGCGGAAGGCGGTCATGTCTGGCGGGAGAGTGGGGTTGGCGCGGCAGGCTTCGAAGCCGGGGAGTTGGCTGAGGTAGGGGAGGAAGCCGGTGGGGGCGAAGGGGTCTTGCGGGGCGACGTGGGCGGCGAATTCGGCGAAGGTTTTCAGGGCGGCGTCTGGGCCCAGGCGGTGGAGGTAGTTGGTGAGGTCGTGGGGCAGGGATTCCATGCCGCGGGAATCGTAGCGGGCGCCGGGGGGGCGTTCGAGGGCGATGGCGGCGAAGCCGGTGCCGGCGAAGGGATCGGCGATCAGGGTGGCGCCGCGGGAGGCGAGTTCTTCCTGGGTGCGGGCGTAGAGGGAGTCGATTTCGGGGTGGAGCGGGACGTCGCGCCAGCCGGCGCCGAAGAGGCCGAGGCGGGCGCCGCGGAGCGCGGTGGGGTGGAGGCCAGCGGTATAGCCGCCTGGGGGGAGGCGGCCGATGGCGGCGGTGGTTTTGGGGTCGGCCATGGTGTAGCCGGCCAGGGCATCGAGGCAGAGGGCGGCGTCGCGCACGGTGCGGGCGACGGGGCCGACGACGTCGCGCATGGAGGAGAGCGGGAAGACGCCGGTGTTGGGGACGAGGGCGTGGGTGGGCTTGATGCCGACCAGGGCCTGGGCGGCGGCGGGGTTCTGGATGGAGCCGCCGGTTTCCTCGGCCATCCCCAGCACGGCCATGCCGGAGGCGACGGCGCTGGCGCTGCCGGCGGAGCTGGCGCCGGGGGCGCGGTTGGGGGCTGCGGCGTTCAGGGTGGGGCCGGCCCAGCTGTTGTTGGCGTGGGTGCCGCTGGCGCTGAGGACGGGGACGTTGGTTTTGCCGAGGAGGATGGCGCCGGCCTGGCGCATGCGGGCGACGACGGGGCTGTCGTGCGCGGGCATGAGGTCGATGCCGCCCGAATTCGAATGCAGCAGGGACCAGCCGGCGGTGGTGGGGAAGCCGACCATGTCCATCGGGTCTTTGACCACGGCGGGGACGCCGGCGAGCGGGGGGAGTTTTTCGCCGGCTTCGCGGCGGCGGTCGATTTCGCGGGCGTCGGCGAGGGCCTGGTCGTTGTGGAAGATGAGGGCGTTGAGGCGGGGGTTGTGGGCCTCGATCTGGGCGAGGTGGGCTTCGGTGAGCTGTTCGGCGGTGAAGCGGCCGGCGGCGAGGCCCTGCTGGATCTGGGCGATGGTGAGGGTGGTGACGTCGATCTCGCTCATGCCGGGGCTCCTGTTCGGGGAGAGGGTAGGCGGATGGCGGGGCGTGGCCAAGCGGGCTGTGCTGGGGCAGGGTGGCGGGAGCAGGGAGGGCGCGGATGAGCGATCTGGTGGGCTACGAGCTGAAGGACGGGGTGGCGTGGCTTTCGCTGGATGACGGGAAGGCGAATGCGCTTTCGCTCGCCATGTCCACGGCGATCGGGGCGGCGCTGGATCGGGCGGCGGCGGAGGCCAAGGTGGTGGTGCTGCGGGGGCGGCCGGGGATCCTGGGGGGCGGGTTCGACCTGAAGGTGATCCGCGGTGGCGACATGGCGGCGCGGGCGGCGATGGTGGAGGGGGGGATGGCGCTGATCTCCCGGCTGTACCTGCATCCGCAGCCGCTGGTGATTGCCTGCACCGGGCATGCGGTGGCGGCCGGGGCGCTGACGCTGCTGACGGGGGATATCCGGATCGGGCTGAAGGGAGCGTTCCGGATCGGGCTGAACGAGACCTCGATCGGGCTTTCGCTGCCTCCGGCGGGGGTGGAACTGGCGCGGGACAGGCTGGTGCCTGGCGCGCTGGTGGAGGCGACGCTGGGGGCGAAGCTGTATGGGCCGGATGAGGCGGTGGCGGCGGGGTATCTGGACCGGGCGGTGTTCGTGGCGGAGTTCGACAAGGTGGTGGCTGAGGCGGCCGCGCGATGCCTCGCATTGGATGGGGCGGCGTATGCGGGGACGAAGGCTCGGCTGCGGGGGACTTTCACCGCGAGATGTAAGTAAGGATTCTTCTTTTTCTGAAGAAAAAGAAGCAAAAAGACTTTTATACGAAAGTTTTTTGGTTCTTTTTTTCAAAAAAGAACACGCTTTCTGTCTTGTTGGAGTGACCCGATGTCGGACGAAGTGATCGCCTATCTGCAGGGCGAGCGGGACGCCATTCTGGATCGGCTGAAGGCGCTGATCCGGATTCCCAGTGTTTCCACCGATCCGGCGTTTGGGCCGCACATGGATGCGGCCAGGGCGTTTCTGGTGGATCGGCTGCAGGCGGCGGGGTTCGCGGACGCGCGGCTGTTGGCGGGGGAGCATCAGCCGGCGGTGTATGCGAGCTGGATGGGGGCGCCGGGGAAGCCGACGCTGATCGTGTATGGGCATTACGACGTGCAGCCGGCGGACCCGGTGGAGCTGTGGCGGACGCCGCCGTTTGAGCCGACCGAGGTGGACGGGCGGCTGTATGCGCGTGGGGCTTCGGATGTGAAGGGTTCCACCATGATCGCGGTGGAGACGGTGGCGGCGTTCTTGGCCGTGCATGGGAGCCTGCCGGTGAATGTGAAGCTGTTCCTGGAGGGTGAGGAGGAGTGCGGCAGCCCGAGCTTGCGCGGGATTGTGGAGCGCAATCGCGAGGCGTTGATGGCGGATGCGCTGCTGTCGGCGGATGGCGGCTGGGCGAGCACGGAGGTGCCGACGGTGGGCGTGGGCGGGCGCGGGATCACCGGGTTGGAGATTTCGCTGCGCACGGCGAGCAAGGATGGGCATTCCAGGCGGTATGGCGGGGCGGCCAGGAACGCGCTGCGGGAGATGGCGGCGCTGCTGGCTTCGATCCACGACGATACCGGGCGGATTCTGGTGGCTGGGTTCGGGGCGGACGCGAAGCCGGTGACGAATGCGGTGCGGGCTTCGGCGGCGGCGCTGCCGTTTGATGAGGCGGAGTGGTACGCGCAGTTCGGCGGGGTGCCGTGGGGCGACCCGGCCTATACCGTGCGCGAGCGGACGACGGTGCGGCCGACGATCGAGATCAACGGGATGTGGGGCGGCTACCAGGGGGCGGGGACCAAGACGGTTCTGCCGGCGGAGGCGCACGCCAAGATCACGATGCGGCTGTCGCCGGGGATGGACCCCGGGCGGGCACAGGCGGCGTTGCGGGCGCATCTGGTCGCGCAGGTGGCGCCGGGGGTTCAGCTGGAGCTGACGCCGGAGGCGGGCGGGACGCCGGCGAATTCGCTGGATGAGGACCACCCGATGCTGCGTGCGGCGCTTGGGGTGCTGGAGCGTGTGCACGGGCAGCGCGCGTATCCTTCGCGGGCTGGGGGCACGATTCCGATCACGGCGATCTTCAAGGAGATGCTGGGGATGGATTCGATGACGTTCGGCCTGGCGATGCCGGACGAGGATGTGCATGCGCCGAACGAGTTCTGGCGGCTTTCGTCGTTCGAGGCGGGGCTGAAGACCTGGCCGATGCTGCTGACGGAGCTGGGCAAGCTCACGCCGGCGGATTTCGTGCGCGGGTAGTCATACCAACCCCGGCAATCGCCGACTCTTGCGGCGATTGCCGGGGTTGGTATCGCGCGCCGGGCTGGCCGGTGGCGGCGCGCAAAGCAAAGACTCATACCAGCCCGCATCGGCCCATTCTTCATGGGTCGATGCAAAGAGGGGTTGGTATCAGCGTGCGGTGATGACGCGGGTTTCGGAGCGGATATGGGGTGCGAACTGCGCCCAGCCGCGCATGGCGGTGAATTCCGGGGTTTCCACCGCCTCGGGGCCCGCCAGCTCATAGACCGTGGTGTAGAGGCGCTGGCGGGTGCGGTCGGCGATGCCGCGGTTGGTGCGGGAGACGATGCCGTCTGTTGTGTAGCGGCGGCCGCTGAGCACGCCTGGGCAGGCCAGGGCATCGGGCAGGTGGACGGTGTCGTACCAGGTGTTCCACTCCGCCTCCACGGCCTCGTCGACCTCGGCGGTGACGATGAGGAGGCAGGTGGGGAGCAGGGACATCGGGAACTCCTAGGTTGGGCGCAGGCGGTAGTGGCTGACGCCCCAGGTTTCCCCGCCCTCGGCACCGAACAGGCCGGCGGTGGCGAGGAAGAAGAGGCGCCAGCGGCGGCGCCAGAGCTGCCACTCGGCACCGTAGGTGGCGCGCAGGACGCGGTCCACCTCCGCCGGGTTGGCATCGAAGCGGGCGAGCCAGTCATTCGCGGTGCGGGCGTAGTGCAGGCCGGACCAGCGCCAGTCGGCTTCCACCGTGAAGGGGGCGTCGATGTGCCGGATCATGTTGTGGCTGGGCATGATGCCGCCGGTGAAGAAGTGCTGGGCGATCCAGTCTGATTTGTCCGCGGTGTCGAAGCGGTAGGGCTGGGTGACGTGGCTGAAGACGTGCAGGAAGAGCGCGCCATCGGGCTTGAGCCAGGTGTGGATGCGGCGGAGCAGGGCTTCCCAGTTCGACATGTGCTCGAACATCTCGACCGAGACGATTCGGTCGAAGCGGACTTCGGGCTGGAAGGCGTTCATGTCTGCGGTGATGATCCGCAGGTTGGAGAGGCCGCGGTCGGTGGCTTGCGCTTCGATATGGGCGCGCTGGGAGTGGGAGTTGGAGACGGCGGTGATGCGGGAGGCGGGGAAGTGCTCGGCCATCCAGAGGCTGAGCGAGCCCCAGCCGCAGCCGAGTTCCAGGATGTGCTGGCCATCGGCGAGGCCGGCATGGGCGGCGGTTTCGGCCAGGGCCAGCTCCTCGGCTTCGGCGAGGGTCGAGGCGGCGTCGGCATAGAGGCAGCAGGAGTATTTGCGGCGCGGGCCGAGGACGGTGGCGAAGAAATCGGCCGGGACTTCGTAGTGCTGCGCGTTGGCCTCCGCGGTGGCGACCGCGATGGGGTGGGCGTGCATGGTGCGGGCGAAATCCTGCTCCAGCGTGGAGGGCAGGCGGCGGAGCTGGCGGGCGGTGCGGCCCACCAGGGCGGCGATGCCGGCGCGGGTGAGCGCATCCGGCAGGGGCAGGCGTTCCACGGCGGCGGTGGCGGCGGCGACGAGGGTCATTGCTTGTCTCCGGTCAGCGCGGCTGGGGCGCGGGCGGGGTGAAGCTGGGGAAGAAGGCTGGAACGCGGCGCTGATAGGCGGCGTAGGCCTCGCCGCGGCTGGCGAGCATGGTGGCTTCGAGCGGCGGGATGCCGGAGACGTGGACGAGGAGCCAGTAGATGAAGACGGGGCCGATGAGGGCGGCCCAGCCGAAGGCGGCGGGAAGGGCGAAGAGGGCGAGGCCTAGCCAGAAGAGCCATTCGCCGAAGTAGTTGGGGTGGCGGGAGAGGGACCACAGCCCGGTGTCGCAGACCTTTCCGTGGCCGGCGCTGCGGCGGAAGGCGCGGAGCTGGGAGTCCGACAGGGCTTCCACGGCGAGGCCGAGGAGGGCGATGGCGAGGCCGGCGAGGGCCAGGGGCGTGGGGGGCCAGGGGGCGGTGGCGGCCAGCGCGACGGGGATGATGAGCAGGGCGGCGGCGGCGGCCTGGATCTGCAGGAAGCCGAACATGCGGGGTTCGTAGCCGGTGCCCCAGCTTTGGCGCAGGGCGGCGTAGCGGGCGTCTTCCGGGGCGCCACGGCTGCGGGCGGCGATGTGGGCGCCGAGGCGCAGGGACCACAGGCCGAGGAGCACGGCGATGGTGGCGCCGGAGGGGCCGGCGGCGAGGGAAGTGGCGATGCCGACGGCGCCCAGGCCCAGGGTCCAGATCGCATCCACCAAGCCGGCGTTGCGCAGGGCGCGTTGCAGCGCCCAGGCGCCGGCCATGATGGCGGCCAGGGCGGCCCAGGCGAGAAGGCAGAGGGTGATGAGGGACATCAGATGCCGAGCAGCGGTTGGATCATGCGGGCGAACCAGCCATGGGCGCGCAGGCGGCCGGTGGTGGCGATGAGGCAGATGCATTCCTCGCCGACATCCAGCGCCTTCGGCTCATGGTCGAGGGATTCGTCGCCCTCGGCGCAGTCGCCGGTGGCATAGGTGCCGGTCTCATCGCCGAAGGCGCCCTGGAGGATGCAGGCGATCTCGCCGCCGGTGTGGCCGTGGGCGGGCAGCGCGATGCCGGGGGCGACGCGGATGAGATCGAGCCTTGTGTTGTCTGGCCCGCGCGGAATGAGCGGCATGAGGCGGATGCCCGGGCCGAGCCAGATCCAGCGTCCGGTGGCGAAATCGGCCACTGTGGTGGGTTCCGGGGCCGGCGCGCGGCGGGGTTCCTGCGGGCCGAGGCGGGCCAGGGTGGCGGCCAGTGCATTGGTGGCGAGCGGGGCGGCGGGCAGTGCCTCCAGCTTCGCGGCGGCGACGGACTTGGCCAGGGCGAGGGAGCGGCGGCAGGCCTCGCAGCGGGCGAGATGGGCGCGCACCACAACGCGGTGGGCGCGCGGGAGGCGGCCGGCGGCGTAGGCCAGGAGGGTTTCGTCGGAAGGATGGTGCTGGATCATGGTGCTTCGCCCAACAGGGACCGCAACCTGGCCATGGCGAGGCGCAGGCGCGATTTGACGGTGCCGAGGGGAATGCCGAGCGCGCGTTCGATCTCGCCGTGGGGCCGGTCGTCGAAGAAGGCGAGTTGCACGACTTCGGCCTGTTCGGTGGAGAGCTGGGCGAGCGCAGCGCGGATGCGTTCGGACTGGCGCGCCGCATCGACCAGGGCATCGGCCTGGGCGGGGGGCGGCGGGTCGTCCGTGGGGTCTGCGTCTGGCAGGGCGATGCCGTCCCGGCGGGCGGCATCGATGCGCAGGTTGCGGGCGATGGTGAAGATCCAGGCGGCGGCGCCGGTGCTGGCGGGATCGAACTGGGCGGCACGACGCCAGACGACGAGCAGGGTTTCCTGCGCCAGCTCCTCCGCGCGGGCGGCGGGGAGGCCGAGGCGGAGGAGGTAGGATTTCACCTTGGGGGCGAAGAGGCCGAACAGCTCCGCGAAGGCGGTGCGGTCGGCCCGTTCGGCCACGGCGCGCAGGAGGCGCAGGGCCGGATCGCCGGAATCGGTCATCGACGGGTCGTTCACCGGAAAGGCGACCGCGCGGGGGCGCGGTGCTCCGGATGGAAAGGGTTCATAAGGGCGGCTGCGTGCAAGCATCACCTCGGAATACGGATGGCGCGGGCATTTGGATCACACGCGGTGGCGGTGATCCAAGCGCAGACGGCGTTCGTTTCCGCTATAGAATTCGAACCCGCCGGAGTACGACCCGCCCATGGCTTATCGCAGGCGCCGCATCGCCGTTATCGGAAGCGGCATTTCCGGCATGTCGGCCGCCTGGCTGTTGTCCCAGGCGCATGACGTGACCGTTTACGAGCGCGCGGCGCAGGCGGGTGGGCATAGCCGGACGATTCGCACCGCGGCCGGTGTGGAAGTGGATACGGGGTTCATCGTCTATAACGAGCAGACCTACCCGAACCTGGTGGCGCTGTTCCGGCATCTGGGGGTGGCGACGCAGGCGAGCGACATGTCGTTCGCGGTTTCGCTGGATGGGGGGCGGCGGGAGTATTCGGCGGCGGATTGGCGCGGGATGATCGCGCAGCCCTCCAACCTGGTGCGGCCGCGGTTCTGGGCGATGCTGATCGACCTGCTGCGCTTCTATCGTGAGGCGCCGCGGGTGGCGGCGGGGCTGGAGCATGATTTGCTGGCGCTGGATGCGTTCCTGAAGCGCGAGAAGTATTCGGACGGGTTCGTGCAGGACCATCTGCTGCCGATGGCCGCCGCCATCTGGTCGGTGCCGGCGGCGGAGGCGGGTTCCTACCCCGCGGCGGCGTTCATCCGGTTCTGCGAGAACCACGGGCTGCTGAAGCTGCGTGACCGGCCGGTGTGGCGGACGGTGACGGGCGGGAGTGCGGCCTATGTGGCGAAGCTGACGGCGCCTTATGCCGACCGGATCCGGTTGGGGTGTGGGGCCACGCGCATTGTTCGGGCGGCCGATCATGTGGTCGTGCATGACAGTGACGGGGGCAGCGAGCGCTACGACGATGTGGTGATCGGGACCCACGCCCCTCAGGCGCTGGCGCTGCTGGAGGAGCCGACGGAGGCGGAGCAGGCGTTGCTGGGGCCGATCCGCACCGCAAAGAACCGGGTGGTGATGCATCGTGACCCGAGGCTGATGCCGCGCCGGCGGGCGGCGTGGGCGAGCTGGAATTACCTGTCGCGCACCGATGGTTCGCTGTGCGTGACCTACTGGATGGACCGGCTGCAGGCGCTGCCGTGGCCCGAGCAGCATTTCGTGACGCTGAACCCGCCGGTGGAGCCGGCGGAGATTTTGAACGAGGAGTGGTTTTCCCACCCGCAGTTCGATGCCGCGGCGATGCGCGCCCAGCGCATGTTGTGGACGCTGCAGGGGCGGCGGAACACGTGGTTCTGCGGGGCCTGGTTTGGTTCCGGGTTCCATGAGGATGGGCTGCAATCGGGCCTGGCGGTGGCCGAGCGGCTGGGCGGGGTGCGGCGGCCCTGGGCGATGCCGGCGGCAGCGCCGCGCATCGCCATGGCGCCGTTGAGCGAGGCGGCGTGAGCGGCGCCGCACCCCGTGCCTCCCACTCCGCGCTGTATGGCGGCAGCGTGACGCATGTGCGTCTGCGGCCGGTGAGGCACCGGCTGCGCTACCGCATGCTGACGATGCTGCTGGATCTGGACGAGTTGCCGGCGCTGTCGCGGCGGTTGTGGCTGTTCGGGCATAACCGACGAGCGGTGTTCGCCTTCCGGGACCGCGACCATGGCGATGGGTCGGCGACGCCATTGGCCGAGCAGATTGCTGTGATGCTGCGTGGGGCGGGGCTGGACCCTGAGGGTGGGCGCATCCGGGTGCTGTGCATGCCGCGGGTGCTCGGCATGGTGTTCAACCCGATCACTGTCTATTTCTGCGACGGCGCGGACGGGGCGCTGCAGGCGATGGTGTATGAGGTGAACAACACCTTTGGGCAGCGCCATACCTATCTGATCCCGGCGACGGGCGCCGATGTGCAGCACCAGGGTTGTGACAAGCGGTTCTATGTGTCGCCGTTCATGGACATGGAGCAGCGCTACCGGTTCCGGGTGGCGCCGCCGGGGGAGCGGTTCGCGCTGGCGATCGAGGCGGCGGATGAGGCCGGGCCGCTGCTGTATGCGGCGCTCACCGGGCGGCGCGGGGTGCTGGGCGATGCCGGGTTGGCGCGGGCGTTGCTGGGGCATGGGTTGCAGGCGATGCGGGTGGTGGGTGGCATCCATTGGGAGGCGCTGAAGCTGTGGCGGAAGGGGATGCGGTTGCGGCCGCGCCCGGCGCCGCCTTCGGAGCCGGTGACGGTAGGGCGATGATCAGGCTTTGGGTGACGACGGCGCTGGTGCTGCTGCCGATCGATGCGGTGTGGCTGACGTTGGCGGCGCAGCCGTTCTATCGGGTTCATATCGGGCATTTGCTGGCGCCGGATTTCGCGGTGGCGCCGGCGGTGGCGTTCTATCTGCTGTATGTGACGGGGATTGTGGCGCTGGCGCAGCGCGGGGCGGCGGATTGGCGAGAGGCGGGGTTGCGCGGGGCGATGCTGGGGCTGGTGGCCTATGGCACCTATGACCTGACCAACCAGGCGACGCTGCTGGGGTGGCCCACCATTGTGACGGTGGTGGACCTGGTATGGGGCACGTTCCTGACCGCCACCGGCGCTTCGCTGGGATATATGCTGTCAGGCCGGAAACGGGTTGCTTAATGCGGAGAAGCGCGGCCTCTCCGCATCAACTTTGAAAAGTCGGTGGTTTCAAGGTCCGGGCGCAACCACTTCTCTTCTACTGTGTCTTCGGCCCATTCATCCGGTCGAATTCGATCATTTGATTGAAGCACTCCAACGGGGTCAGAGCATTCAGACGTGCTCGCGGGCGCGTGTTCAGACGCA
>CAMDAM010000091.1 GCA_945888575.1 Asaia bogorensis
ACCCGCACCTCCGGCGCGATCGGCTCGGGGTCGAACTGGTCCCAGTTTCGCGCCTGCTGGCCGGCGATGTTGCGCGGTAGGTCCTTCATCAACGCCAGCGCGCCCAGGATCGCGTATTCGCCCATGCGCCGCGCGAAGCCATCGGTGAACATCCGCACCAGCGGCACGTGCTGCGGCCAGGTGGGGTCGTTGACGATGTGCTCCACCCCCGCGCCGGGGCTGAAGATGGCCTTGAGGTTCACCATCTTCGCCAGCCGCTCGGGGTCGCGGCCCCACATCAGGGTGTAGTCCACGGCGGCCGGATCCAGCGCCGGGTCGTCCCACAGGCGCAATTCCAGCTGCGGGGCGAACTCGGCGAAATGCGGGCCGTAGTCGGCGAGCGCGTTGGCACCGCCGTGGCGGATGGCAAGGATGGTCACGGAATTGGAATCCTTCAGGGCCTGGTAGCGCGGATGATCACGGTGGTGTCTCGGATGTCGGGATAGGTGAACACGTCGCCCTCATGCTTCACCGCGCCCACCAGCGGCCGGGCGATCACAACCCAGTCCTTCGACAGCGCCGGCTCCGCCGCGCCGTCGAGGATGACGATCACATGCTTCACCTTCACGCCGGAGGCAACTGCTTCGCGCCCATTCGGCCCCTGGCGGAACCCGCCGGGCAGGTCGCGCTCGTACTCCGCCCGTCCCGGACGCGGCGGCTGGCTCGCCTCCCGGCCACGGCGACGATAGAAATCGAGCACCGCCTCGAAGCTGTCCGGCGTGACCAGCACCGCGGCCCCGCGCCCCCGGCCCGGCGGGGCCGTGCGCGCGGTCTCGGCGGCCTTTGCCTCCAGCGCCGCGTCCCGTTCGGCCCCGGGGTATTCGGCCCATTGCGCGCCGGCCGGTTCGGCCAGGCAAAGCAGGGCAATGAGAAGCAAAGGCAGGCGTGGCATGGCGTCTCATCTCCGGCAGGCGCCAGGATGCCGAAGCCCGGTCGGCGCGGCAATTGGGCCGCGCGCCGATCAGGCCACCGCCGGCACCGCCACCCGCCCGCGGGTGCGCAGGTGGAACCGCGCCGTGAGCAGCACCGCGGCGAAGGTCAGGCCGAGGATCAGCCCCACCCACATGCCGCCGATGCCCATGCCGCCCTGGAAGCACAACAGCCAGCCGGCCGGCATGCCCACGCCCCAGTAGGAGAATGCGGCGATCAGCATCGGCACCTGCGTGTCCTTCAGCCCGCGCAGTGCGCCCATCGCCGCCACCTGCACCCCGTCCGACAACTGGAACAGCGCCGCCAGCACCAGCAGGCTGCCGGCCCCGGCGATCAGCGCGGGATCGCTGGTGTAGAGTGCCGCGATCTGCAGCGGCAGCAGCCACATCAGCATGGCCGGAACGCTCTGCGTCGCCAGCGCGGTGCCGATGCCCACCAGCCCGGCGAGGCGCACCCCCGCGGGGTCGCCGCGCCCCACCGCGTTGCCCACGCGCACGGTCACCGCCATGGAGAGCCCCAGCGGGATCATGAAACTCAGTGCGCCCACGTTCAGTGCGATCTGGTGGCTGGCGGCCGCCACTTCGCCGAAGCTGGCCACCACCAGCGCCGCGGCGGCGAACACGCCCGCCTCCAGCATCACGCTGGCCGACATCGGCGCGCCCACGCGCAGCAGCACCATGATGGCGGCCCCGCGCGGCAGCACGCCGCCCTCCTCCCAGCCCAGCCCCTGCGCCACATTGCTGAAGCGCACATAGACCAGGTAGCTGAACGCGGAGACCCACATCGCCGTCACGTTCGCCCAGGCGCAGCCCATCGCGCCCAGCGCCGGCAGGCCCAGCCTGCCGTACATCAGCACCCAGCCCAACGGCGCCAGCACCGCCAGCCCCAGCAGCCCGAAACACAGGCTCACCCGCGGGCGGGAGATGCCGTCCGTCAGCCCGCGGCAGGCACAGAACACTGCCACCGCCGGGGCCGTCAGGCTCAGCACGCGCAGGAAAGCCACCGTCTCCGCCGTGACCGCCGCATCGATGCCGAGCAGCCCCACCACGAAGGGCGCCACCAGCCAGGCCAGCCCGCTCACCGCCACGCCCACGAACAGCGCCAGCCACAGCGCTTGGCGGAACAGCGGCACGATCTCGCCGCGCCGCCCTGCCCCGTCCAGCTGCGCAACACCCGGCGGCAGCGCCATCATCAGGCCGACAATGCCCATCAACGCCACGCCCCAGGCGTTGGTGCCGATGGCCACGATGCCCAGCACGCGCGCGCCGAGGTGGCCTGCCAGCAGCACATCCACCGTATGCTGTGCGAACAGCGCCATCTGGGCTGCGATCAGGGGAAGCGCGAGGGTGAGGGTCTCGCGCAGGTCCCGCCAGGGGAACCCGCGTTTGGTCAGGTAGGAAACCATGGGAGTCCGGGCCCGCAGGCCCGCCTTTGCATCCGAAGGAAAGAGAAGGGCCCGGGGCCCTGCGTTTCAGCCGCGGCGCGCGGACAGCCGCGCGGCGCAAACTGCGTCGGGGCGGCGATCTGTGGCACTCATGCAGGCATTCCCTTCGTCAGCGGCGCGCACCATGGCGAAACGTGGCCGCCGGCACAACCGTTGCATGGCTGGTCTACCGGCGGAGCAAGGAAGGAAGCGTCTTCTTTTTTCTGAAGAAAAAAGAAGCAAAAAAGACTTTGTTCGTTTGCGCCCACTGCGGCCGGTGGGCGCAAACGAACGGAGGTGGTTGCTTAGCGGGTTTTTTCCAGGAAGGCGCCGACGATGCGGTTGAACTCGGCCGGGCGCTCGAAATAGCCGGAATGGCCGGCATCGCCGATGTGGGCCACCTCGGTGCCCGGCACCACGGCGGCGATCGCGTCCGCCGCGAAGGGGGGCATCACCACGTCCTCGTCGTTCGGCACGAACAGGATCGGGCAGGCCACCTTGCGCAGATCCTCCGGCGGGCGGGTGCGGCTTTCCATCAAACGCTTGCGCAGCGCCTCCTTGTCCCAATGGGCGTTCATGCCGTCGATCTGGCGATACAGCAGGTGCAGGGCGGGCTGCTCCGCGGCCATCCGCGCGCCGCAGGCCGGGTGCATGCCGGCCGCCCACAGCTTGGGCACCAGCGCCTCGCCGAAGTCGGACCAGTCCTTCAGCATCGCAAGCTCGGGCTCGCGGATCTTCTTCACGTCGATGCTGCCGGTGGTGGCGGCGAGCACGATGCCCTTCAGCGCCGGCGGGCGGCGCAGCGCGTATTCGATCGCGGTCCAGCCACCCATGGATTGGCCGACGATGCGCAGGTCCGGCAAGTCGAGATGGCTCACCAGGGCGGCGAGGTCGTCGGCATAGTCCGCCGGGTTCGGCCCGCCCTCGATGGCGGTGGAGGGCGCGAAGCCTCGATGCGCGAAGGTGACGCAGGTGTAGCGCGGCGCGAAATGCGCCACCTGCTGCCACCAGCTCATGTGGTTGCCGCCCAAGCCATGGGCGAACACGACCGCCGGGCCGCTGCCGGTCACCTCGTAGTAGAGCGTGGAGCCGGGACGGACGAGCGTGCCGGTGCGGCGGGGCGGCAGGGTGGGAAGGTCCATCGTTCGGCTCCTAGCGGAAGCGGGCGGGCGAATAGGGCGTGGGGTCGATCACGGGCGGCGTGCCGGAGACGAGGTCGGCCACCAGCCGCCCGGTGGTGGCACCGGCGGCCAGGCCAATGTGGCCGTGCCCGAAGGCATGCACCACGCCGGCACAGCCGGTGGCGGGGCCGATCACCGGCAGGCTGTCCGGCATGGAGGGGCGGTGGCCCATCCACACCTTCACCCGCTCCGGCTTGAGGTCGCGCGGCAGGGACGGCCAGGTGGCCAGCGCATAGTCCCGCAGCACCTCGGCGCGCTTCCAGTTGGGTGCCGCTTCCAGCCCTGCGATCTCCACCTGGCCGGCGATGCGCAGGCCCTGCGGGGTGCGGACGTTGGACATCTTCCCGTCCGAGGGGATCATCGGCGTGCGCGGGCCGGTCTCCGCGCCGAGGATCAGCGCGTGGTAGCCGCGCTCGGTCTCCAACGGCACGTCGTCGCCAGCTTGGGCGGCCAGCACCTTCGACCACGCGCCGGCGGCGATCACGGCGCGTTCGCAGGGCACTGGGCCGGCGCTGGTCTGCACGGCGCGCAACGTGCCGTCTTCGATCTCCAGCGATTCCACCTTGGCCTGCAACAGCGTGCCGCCGCGAGCGATGACGAGGTTCACCAATGCGGCGACATAGGCGCCGGGATCGATGCAATGGCCGCCTTCGTGGACATGCACGGCGAAGCGGTAGCGCCGGTCCAGCTCCGGCTCGCGCTGGCGCAGCTCGTTCTCGTCCAGCTCGGTCCAGGCGATGCCCTGTTCGCGGCGGATGGCCCAGGTTTCGCGCTCCGCCTCGAAATCGGCGCGGCTAGGATAGGGGTAGAGCAGGCCGCCGCGCTGGATGAGGTGGGCGACGCCGGCTTCCTCGGCGAGGGCCAGATGCTTCTCCGGGCAGCCGACCACCAGGGCGCGCATGGCCGGCGCCGTGCGGCGCACCTTGTCCCAGCTGGAGCCGGCCCGAAGGAAACGCAGCAGCCAGGGCAGCGCGCGAGGGAAGTAGGACCAGCGGATCGCGAGCGGCCCCAGCGGGTCGGCGAGCCAGCCGGGCACTTTCCGCCACAGGCCGGGGCCGGACATGGGGATGACGGAGCTGGGGCTGAGCCAGCATCCGTTGCCGTAGCTGGCCGCCTGCTCGCCGCCGGGTTCGCCGGGTTCGATGATGGTCACGTCGTGCCCGTCGCGCTGCAGCTCCACCGCGCTGACGGCCCCCACGATCCCTGCCCCGATCACCGCCACATGCATCGCACTTCGCCCCGTTGCGCCGCTTCTGCGCGCCGCGCACGATAGCCGGGGTACGGGCGCTGCACAGCCCGTTCGTTCCAAGGGAGGAAACCGATGATCTACGAACTTCGCGTCTACCGCACGATTCCGGGCCGGCTGCCGGCGTTGCTGTCGCGCTTTCAGAACCACACGCTGAAGCTGTGGGAGAAGCATGGCATCCGCCAGGCCGGGTTCTGGACCACGCTGGTGGGCGAATCGAACAACGACCTGACCTATCTGCTGGCCTGGGAATCGCTGGCCGAGCGGGAGCAGAAGTGGAACGCGTTTGCTACCGACCCCGATTGGCTGAAGGTGCGGGCCGAGACCGAGGCCGATGGGCCGATCAACCAGAACGTGATGAACGCTTTCCTGTCGCCGACCGCGTTCTCGTCGGTGAAGTAGGCTGGAGCTTCTGCTCGTTGGCCTCGGCGCTGCGGCGGCGGGGTTTGTCCAGGGGTTGAGCGGCTTCGCCTTTGCCATGATGTCGCTCGCCTTCTGGGCCTGGGTGCTGCCGCCCGACAGCGCGGGGCCGCTGGTGGTGGCGTGTTCGCTGCTGGGCCAGTTGCTGAACGGGCGCACCACCTGGCAGGGAATGCGGCTGCGGGCGGCGTGGCCGTTCATCGCCGGCGGGGTGCTGGGGGTGCCGGTGGGCGCCTGGGTGTTGCCGCTGATCGATGCGGCGTTGTTCCGGCTGGGGTTCGGGATTTTCCTTGTCGGCTGGTGCAGCGCGATGCTGCTGCTGCGGACGCTGCCGCGGTTCGAGCGGGGCGGGATGGCGGGCGATGCCGTGGTGGGGTGGATCGGCGGGGTGCTCGGCGGGATCGGCGGGCTGACCGGGCCGGTGCCGACGCTGTGGATGACGCTGCGCGGCTGGGAGAAGGCGCGGCAGCGGGCGCTGGTGCAGGCGTTCAATACCGCGATGCATGCATTGGCCCTTTCCGCCTTTGTGGCGAAGGGGTTGGTGGGGGCCGAGGAGTTGCGGCTGTTCGCGCTGGCCGCGCCCTGCATGCTGCTGCCGCTATGGGCGGGCACGCGGCTGTTTGCGCGGCTGGGTGACCAGGATTATCGCCGGTTGGTGATGGTGCTGCTGCTGGCGGCAGGCGCCTTGATGATCGCGAACGGGATTTCGAAACCCGGCTGAAACGCCGCTCGGGCTTCATGGCATCGTCACAGACGGATGCCGCCGTGCCGCCCCAACCCCGCCCACGCCTTGCCGTGCTGATCGATGCCGAAGGTATCCCGGCCCGCCTGTCCGACGAGATCTTCGCCGCGGTGGCTGCCCATGGCGAGCCGATCGTGCGGCGGATCTACGGCGACTTTTCCAGCCCGCGGCTTTCCGGCTGGCAGCGGGCCTTGGCGCGGCATGCGCTGACGGCGCAGCAGCAGTTTACCATCGCATCCAATGGCGGGGCGGCGGGGATCGCGCTGGCGATCGATGCGATGGATTTGCTGCATGCCCGATCGGTAGACGGATTCTGCCTGGCGAGTGCCGGGACGGATTTCACCCGGCTGGCGACCCGCATCCGCGAGCAGGGGCTGGATGTGCTGGGCTTTGGCGGGCCGGCCGCACCCGAGAGTTTTCGCGAGGCGTGCCGGGCGTTCTCCGTGCTGGAGGTGCCGGTGGGCGAAGTGGTGCTGCCGTCGGTGGTGGCGGATCCCGCGCCGTTGCGCCAGGCGGCGACGCAGTTGTTGCGGCGGGCGATCCTGAAGGTGCCGGCGCGGGATGGCTGGCGCCATTTGTCGCCGCTGGGCAAGGCGTTGCGGGACATCTCGCCCAATTTCGACGTGAAGCATTTCGGGCACGGCAAGCTGCTCGACCTTGTCGCCGATACTGGGGCGTTCGAGCTGAGCAAGCGCGAGGGCCGCGTGGTGGTGCGGCCCCGCGAAGGCTAGGTCTTCTTCTGGGTCTCGTCCGCCGAGGCCAGCAGGGAGACATGGGCGCTGACGACGTGCCAGCCATCGGGGAAGCGGGCCATGATCTTGGTTTCGCGGCCGATGGCGCCGGTGTTCACGCGTTCATAGATCAGGTGGGTGGCAGCGAAGTCCTGGCCGAAGGTGACGATCTCGATGCGCTTCTGCACGCGCGGGGCGTATTTCACCACGGCGGCGCGGTGGGCGCGGATGGCGTCGTGGCCGAAGCCGATCTCGGTGACGCCGAAGCGGACGGTGCGTGGGTCGGCCCAGAAGATTTCGTTCAGGACCGGGGTGTCGTTGGCCATCAGGGCCTTCTCGTAGCGGTCGAAGGTGGCGCGCACCTCCGCGATCACGGCGGGGTCGTTGATCTGCATGCGGGCGGGTCCGATTGAGGGTTGCGGGGTGGCAGCCTACCCTGCCGTTTGGAATCGTCCACCGAGGAACCGCCATGAAGCTCTATCGCCTGAACCAGCCCGGGATCGACACGCTTGCGCTGTGCGAGGAGGAGGTGCCGCGGCCGGGGCCCGGCCAGGCGCTGGTGCGGGTGCGGGCGACGTCGCTCAACTATCGCGACCTGATGACGGTTTCCGGCCGGTATGCGCGCGGGGCGCCGATGGCGGGGCTGGTGCCGCTTTCGGATGGGGCGGGCGAGGTGGTGGAGGTTGGCACCGGCGTGACCCGGGTGAAGGCCGGGAACCGGGTGGCGGGGATCTTCATGCAGCGCTGGATCGGCGGGCGGATCACGCCGGAGGCGGGGGCATCGGCGCTGGGGGGCGCGGTGCATGGGATGATGGCCGAGTATGTGGTGCTGGATCAGGACGGGCTGGTGCATGTGCCGGCGCATCTGAGCTTCGAGGAGGCGGCGTGCCTGCCGTGCGCGGCGGTGACGGCGTGGCATGCGGTGGTGGAGCATGCGCGGTTGCGGGCGGGCGAGACGGCGCTGGTGCAGGGCACCGGGGGGGTTTCGATCTTTGCCTTGCAGTTCGCGCGGTTGCTGGGGGCGCGGGTGATTGCGACTTCCTCTTCCGACGACAAGCTGTTGCGGGCGTTTTCGCTGGGGGCTTCGGACGGGATCAATTATCGCGCGGCACCGGAGTGGCAGGCGGAGGCGGTGCGGCTGACCGGGGGCGCGGGGGTGGATGAGATCGTGGAAGTCGGCGGGGCTGGCACGTTTGCGCGCTCCCTCGATGCGGTGCGGCTGGGTGGGTGCATCAGCATGATCGGGGTGCTGACCGGGGCGGCGGAGGTGAACCCGGTGGGGATCATGCGCAAGTCGCTGTCGGTGCGCGGGATCTATGTGGGCTCGCGCGAGATGTTCGAGGACATGAACCGGGCGATCGGGCTGCATGGGCTGCGGCCGGTGATCGACCGGGTGTTCCCGTTTGCGGAGGCGCGCGAGGCGCTGAAGCACATGCAGGGGGCGTCGCATTTCGGGAAGATCGTGATCCGGCACGATTGAGTCGGAATTTTCCTGTTGTGGAATGAAAAGGTCGCGGCTGGGGGTGCTCAGTCGTGGCCATATTTTTTGATGAAGTGGCGGGCGGCGGCCACGACGTAGGGGCGGAAGGGTTTGTCGCCGGGCGGGAGGATGAAGCTGCGCGGGCTGGTGGCGCGCTTGGTGGCCGGGCGCGGGGTGCGCTGGGGGCGCGGGCGTGGCGGGAGGGCGAGGAATTCGGGCTGGGGCACGGCCAGCAGGCGGCAGAGGGGGCGCAGGTAGCGGCCAGCCTGGGGGACGGCGGCGAGGAAGGCCGGGAGGTCTTCGCGCGCCAGGAATTCGTTGAGGTGATGGTGCGCGAGGCCGGCGTGGTGTTGGCCGGCGTTCATGAACCAGCCCTTGGCGCGCGGGATCGGCGGGGGGAGCGGGAGGGCGGCTTGGGCCTTCGGCGTGCGGGCGCGGCTGGGGCGCGGGGTGGGAAGGCGGTTGGTGCGCCAAAGGTCGTACAGGCGCGCGAACAGGCGTGCGGCGCGGCCGACGCGGTTGAACAGCCTTTGCACCATCAGGGCGTGCGACTCCCGCGCCGGTACGGGCGCGATGAGGAGACCGATGGCGGCGCGGATGACCGCGACGATGTGGGTGAGGTGGTCCGTAAGGGAAAACACGTTAGTTAGAGAACGCGATGGGAGAGGCGGTGCAAGGGGCTTTGTGGGAATTTTTTCTATCGCTGTGGACCGGGGTTGGCGGGGGAAGGTGGTCCGGGTGGTGGGGGCTGGCGCGCGGTAGGGTGGCGCAAACGGAGTTCGCGCATGACCAGCATCACACGGCTGACCGAGACCGATCGCGCCCGCTGGGCCGAGCTTTGGACCGGATATCTGACTTTCTACCACACGGTGCTGCCGCCGGAGATTTATGACCTGACGTGGTTGAAGCTGTTTGACGGGCGAATTCATGGGTTTGGCGCGCGGGATGAGGCCGGGCGGCTGATCGGGATTACCCACTACATGTACCAGGAGACGGCCTGGTCGGCGGCGCCGGTTTGCTACCTGCAGGATCTTTTCGTGGATGAGAGCGTGCGGGGGACCGGCGCGGGGCGGTTGCTGATCGAGGCGGTGGCCGGGGCGGCGAAGGCTTATGGCGCCGGGCGGCTGTATTGGCTGACGCAGGACAGCAACGTGGTGGCGCGGCGGTTGTATGACCGGTTGGCGCAGAACCGGGGGTTCATTCGGTACGACTATTCGTCGTAGCGGGGCGGTGCGGCTGGGGGTCGACGAGAAGCGGAAGAAAGCAAGAAGAAGATTTACCACAGAGACACAGAGGCACGGAGAAGCAAGGCAAGGGAGAAGGAAGCAAGGAGGATGGCGGATCCGATTTTCGTTTGGGTTCCGTTCGGGTAGCGGCGTGCGTTGTTTGGAAGTCTTTTTGCTTCTTTTTCTTCAGAAAAAGAAGGCTTTCTTGTTTCTTGGTTCGTACGTGAAAACGGGCCGGCGCTGTGGCCGGCCCGTTGGGTGGGCGACGGTTACAGGGCGGCGTCGATCCACTGCTTGAGGGCGCTCTTGGGGCGGGCGCCGACGAGGGTGTTCACGGGCTTGCCGTCCTTGAACAGGATCAGGGTGGGGATGCCGCGGACGTTGAAGTTGTTCGGGGTCATCGGGTTGTCGTCGATGTTGACCTTGGCGATGGTCAGCTTGCCCTTGTACTCCGCGCCGAGTTCTTCCAGCGCCGGGCCGATCGCCTTGCAGGGGCCGCACCATTCGGCCCAGAAATCGACCAGGACGACGCCTTCGGCGTTCAGGACGTCCGCGGCGAAGCTTTCGTCGGTGACGGGCTTGGTGTTCTCGCTCATCTCAGGGATGCCTTTGTTCTCAATGGTTGACAGGGAGGTGGGTGGCCTGTGCCCCGCAATCAAGCGGTGCTCCCCTGCCCTGCCCCGGCTGCTTCCGTGTGGGACGCGGCGGGAGCATGGAGATCGAGCAGCGAGTCGGGAAGCGGCATGACGCGGGGGCCGGCGGTCCAGACCAGGGCGCAGGCGATGGCGCGGCCGGGGAAGATGCCGCGGAGCACGGCGCGGTAGGCGGACATCTGGCGCAGATAGGCCACGGGGGCGGCTTCCGGCGTGGTGGGGGCGGCGCGGTTGGTCTTGTAGTCCGCGACCAGGATGCGGTCTGGCAGGATGGCCAGGCGATCGACCAGGCCGCCGATGATGTTGCCGGCCACCACACCGGTGAGCGGGACTTCGGCGCGGCTGCCGGGGGCGAAAAGGGGCGCGAGGTCGGGGTGGGCGAGGATGGTCAGGACCTCCTGCGCCAGGGCGGTGGCTTCGGGGGCGTCGAGCCCGGTGCCGGGGCGGCTGAGGAAGTTCTGGGCGGCTTGTTCGCGGGCCTGGGGTGGCAGGTCTGGCAAATGTTGCAGAAGGGCGTGGGCGAGGTGGCCGCGGCGGAAGCGCTGGCCGGTGGCGTCGCGCTGGAGCAGCGGGGAGTCGGCGGCGGGAGTCGGGCCGTGCTGCACGCCTTCGGGGCGGCTGGGGGCGAGCGGGGATGGCAGGGCGGGCTCGGGCGGCACGTCGCTGGGCTGCCAGAGCGGGGCGGTGCCGGCCCAGGCGGGGGGCGGCGCGGGGGTTTGGGCCGTGGCGTGCGCTTTGGGGGCGTCGGGCGGGATGGATTGGGGGGTGGCGTAGGTGAGGATCTCGCCTTCCCATGGGTCTGGCCCGATGTCGAATGCGCGGGCGGTGGGGGCGAGGGTGGCGAAGCCTTGCTGGACGAGGCGGTACCAGCATGTGTCGGGCGGGGCGCGGCGGGGGGACCAGCCGGCGACGACGAGGCGGTCTTCGGCGCGGGTGAGGGCGACGTAGAGGAGGCGGTTCTGTTCCTCCATCTCGGCGGCGCGCTTGGCCTGGCGCAGGGCGTCGGCGACGCGGCAGCGGAGTTCCTTGCGGGGGGACCAGACCGGGAGCGTGTCTGACCAGCAGATGGTGCCGTCATCCGGGGGCAGGCCGGTGGTGTCGGGCAGGATGACGAGCGGGGCCTGGAGGCCCTTGGCGCCGTGGACCGTCATGAGGCGGACCATGTTGCCGGCCCCTTCGGCCTCGCGCTTCACCTCGGCGCCCGACTGGCGGAGCCAGTGGAGGAAGCCCTGGAGGGCCGGCGGGTGGGTGCGGGCGTGGGTGAGGGCGGCGTTGAGGAGTTCGTCGATCGGCTCGGCGGCTTCGGGGCCGAGGCGGGCGAGCAGGCGGGCGCGGGCGCCGAGGCGGCCGAGGGCTTCGGTGAGCAGGGCGTGGGGCGTGGCATAGTCCACGCGGGACAGGAGGGTGCGGAGGAAATCATGGGCAGCGGCCCATTCCGGGCGTTCCTCGTGGCGGTCGCGCAGGGCGGACCAGAGGGAACCGGTGCGGGGGGCGGCGAGCTCCATCAGCGAGGGATCGGTAAGGCCGCCGAGGGGGGAGGTGAGGACGCAGGCCAGCGAGAGGTCGTCTTCGGGCAGGAGGAGCGTGTCGCAGAGGGCGAGCAGGTCGGCCACGGCGGGTTGTTCGGTGAGGACGAGGCGGTCGAGACCGGCGACCGGGACGCCGTTGGCCTTCAGCGCGCCGACCAGGGCGCGGGCGAAGGCGTCGCGGCGGCGGACGAGGATGAGGACGTCGCCGGGGGCCAGCGGGCGGCCCTTGGATTCCAGCAGGGTGGTGCCGCTGGTTTGCTGGGCGATCCAGGTGGCGAGGGTGTCGGCGAGGCGCTGGCGGGCGCTGCCGCCCTGCTGGTTGCGGTCTGGGACGGTCCAGGGCGTGGCTTCCGGCCGCGGGGGATCGGGGGCCAGGGGCCAGAGTTCCACGGTGCCGGCGTGGCCGGCGCGGTCGGCGAGGTGGCGCAGGGTGCCGGGGTCGGCCAGGCCGTCGCAGGCGGGGGCGGCGGCGAAGACGGCGTCGACCAGCGCGAGGACTGGTTCGGTGGAGCGGAAGGAGACTTCGAGCGGGACGTCGCGCCAGGTGTGGTTGGCGGCTTCGGCGCGGCGTTTCCAGATTTCGCGCCAGGTCTGGAAGCCCTGGGGGTCGGCGCCCTGGAAGCCGTAGATGGACTGCTTGCGGTCGCCGACGGCGAAGACGGTGCGGGGGGTGGATTGGGTTTCCTGGGCGCCCTGCCCCGCGAAGAATTCGTCGCTGAGCTTGCCGGCGATTTCCCATTGCTCGGGCGCGGTATCCTGCACTTCGTCGAGCAGGAGGTGGTCGATGCCGCCATCGAGCTTGTAGAGGACCCAGGCGGCGCCGGGGTCGATGAGGAGGCGGGTGGAGGCGCGGATGAGGTCGGCGAAATCGAGCATGCCGGTGCGCTGCTTGGCGCTCGCGTAGGCCTGGGCGACGGGGGCGGCGAGCGAGGCCAGGGCGGTGGAGAGGGCGGCGACCTGGTAGGCGCGGGCGGCATCGTCCAGGGCCTGGATGCGGGATTGTTCGGTGGTGAGGGCGGTGAGGATGTGGGGGTTGTCGACGAGGAACTTGCCGCGCACCAGGCCGTCGCGGGTGCGGGGTTCGCCGGCCTTGGTGAAGAACAGGGCGCGCCATTCGGCGGCGTTGTCGGCGCGGGTGGCGGGATCGAGCGCCAGCCAATCGGCCAGGCCCTGGCCGAGCGCGGGGGCCATGGAGCCGGTGCCGGCGGACAGGGCGCGGGCGGCGGACAGGAGGGCTGGGGCGTCGCAGTCGGCGGCCAGGGAGTGGGCGCACTCATCGGGGTCGCGGGCGCCGAGGAGGTGGCGGAGGCGGCGTTCGAGGGCGTCGGCGCCTTCCCGTAGGGCGGCTTCGAGGTGGTCGGGCTTTTGGCGGAGTGTTTCGAGCAGCTTGCCGAGGGTGTCGAGCGAGGGGACGAGGCCGGCGAGGGATTGGAGGGCGGCGCGGCGTTCGTCGGCGAAGGCGCCGGAGAGCATGGTTTCGCGGGCCTGGGAGAGGGCGACCTCGGCATCCAGGTCGTCCATCAGGCGGAAATGCGGGGAGAGGGCGGCCTCGATCGGGAAGCGGCGCAGGAGGGATTGGCAGAAGGCGTGGATGGTGCCGATGCGCATGCCGCCGGGGAGATCCAGCACCGTGGCGAACAGGGCGCGGGCGCGGGTGCGGTTGGGTTCGGTGGCGGGGACGTCCAGCGCGGCGAGTTCTTGGTCCAGCTTCTGATCGTCGAGCGTGACCCAGCCGCCGAGGCGGCGTTGCAGGCGGACGGCCATTTCGGCGGCGGCGGCTTTCGTGAAGGTGAGGCACTGGATGCGGGCAGGGTCGGCACCCGAGAGCATCAGGCGCAGCAGGCGGTCGGTGAGGAGCTTGGTTTTGCCGGAGCCGGCGCTGGCGGCGACGAAGGCGGAGGCGGCGGGGTCGGAGGCCAGGCGTTGGGCGCGGTTGGCTTCGTCGCGGGCAACGGTGCTCATGGCTCGTCCTCCTCGCCGGAGAGGGCCCATTCGGCGACGCGGGCGAGCTGGGCGTAGTCCGAGAAGCGCGGGGCGCGGGCGGCGTGGGGTTGGGAGAGGTAGGGGCGGCTCTCGTCCTCGAAGGACAGGATGAGGGCGAGCAGGCTTTGGCGGGCGGCGGCGACGGCGGTGGCGAGGTCGGTTGGCTTGTTGCGGAACAGCAGGCGGGAGTCGCCGGGCTTGTAGCCGCCGGTGAGGTGCCAGTAGGCGAGCTCGGTGGCGGTGCCCTGGATATCCGGGAAGGCGCCGTCTTCGGCCATGGCGGCTTCGAGCAGGAGCTGGGGGGCGAAGCCGGCATCGACATCCGACTGGGTGGGGGGCTGGCCGGTTTTGTAATCGAGGATGGCCAGGGTGGAGTCGGCGCGGCGTTCGATGCGGTCGGCGCGGCCGGTGAGGCGGAAGCCGCGCGGGGTGGGGAGATCCCAGCTGCCGCGGACCTCGGTGGCCAGGGCGGTGAGGGGCTGGGTGCTGCGGCGATCGCGTTCGGTTTCGCAGACCCATTCGGCGATGCGGTGCAGGCGGGGGCGCCACCATTCGGCCAGGGCGCGGCGGAGCTTGGCGGATTCGAGGGCGTGCTCCATGGCCTGGCGCAGTTTCTCGGGCGCGCGGGCGGGCCAGCGGTGGCCGTGTTCTTCGAGGAATTTATGCAGGCCGGCGTGGACGACGGTGCCGTAGTCGGCCGCGTCGGTGGCCTGTTCCAGCGGGTCGAGCGGGCGGAGCTTGAGGATGTGGCGGGCGTAGATGGCGTAGGGGTCGGTGAGCCAGGTTTCGATCTCGGTGACCGAGAGGCGGATGGGGCGGAGGGAGACCGGCGGGCGTGGGGCGGGTGGTGACAGGCGTTGGACGGTGGCGGGCTGGTCCAGCGTGGTGGGCCAGTGGCTGGCGGGGTGGAGGGGGAGTTGGGTCCCCTGCCCTGCCAGGAGCGCTTCGAGGCGGGTGAGCCAGCGGGCGGGGACGGCGGGGGCGCCATCGAGCCTTCGGGGGCAGGACAGGATGGTGGTGCGGGCGGCGCAGGCGTTGGCCATGAAGTCGTGGGCGGCGGAGCCGATGGCTTCCTCGGCACTGGGCAGGCC
>CAMDAM010000092.1 GCA_945888575.1 Asaia bogorensis
GCAGCCTACGAGAACAACAACGTCGATACCGGCCTCGCCTCCGGCCTGCGCGGAAAAGCCCAGATCGGCAAAGGCATGTGGGCGATGCCAGACCGGATGGCGGACATGCTCGTCCAGAAGATCGGCCACCCCAAGGCCGGCGCCAACACCGCCTGGGTCCCCTCCCCCACCGCCGCCACGCTTCACGCGCTCCACTACCACCAGGTCAGCGTCGCCGACCGCCAGACCGAAATCGCCACCCGCACTCCCGCGGCGCTCTCCGACATCCTCACCCTGCCGCTGGCCGACCGCCCCAACTGGGCGCCCGACGCCGTGCAGCAGGAGCTGGACAACAACATCCAAGGCATCCTCGGCTACGTCGTCCGCTGGATCGACCAGGGCGTCGGCTGCTCCAAGGTGCCAGACATCCACGACGTCGGCCTCATGGAAGACCGCGCCACCCTGCGCATCTCCAGCCAGCACGTCGCCAACTGGATCCACCACGGCATCACAACCGAAGCCCAGGTGATGGAAACCATGAAGCGCATGGCCGCGGTGGTCGACCGCCAGAACGCCGACGACCCGCTCTACACCCCGATGGCGCCCGGCTTCACCGGCCCCGCCTTCGCCGCCGCCTGCGACCTCATCCTCCAGGGCCGCGCCCAGCCGAACGGCTACACCGAATTCGTGCTGCATGCGCGCCGTCGCGAAGCCAAGGCAAAGTAAGCGCGTTCTTTTTTGAAAAAAAGAACCAAAAAACTTTCATTCGTTTGCGGCTCGCCCTAAAGCGGGCGCAAACGGATAAAAGTCTTTTTGCTTCTTTTTCTACAGAAAAAGAAGACACTTATTTCTTCCGCCGCAGCCACTCCTCCGCCGCCGCCCCCATCGTCGTCCCCACGCTCGCCTTCATCCACGCCATGAAGGCCCTGTCGAACTTGAAGTCGGCCCCGCATTCCGCGCGGAAGAACCGCCGCACATTCTGCGTATTGCGGTACCCCGCATCGATCAGCGTATCCCGCGTGATCGCGTCCGCGTGCCAGTCGAACCGCGCCATGCCCCACTCCCTCCGCGTTGCCCTGCCACGCCGCCGCCACTACCCTGCCGACCGTTAGCGCACGGAATCATCCCGCAATGCACATCACCGTCAACGGCGCCCGCCTCTTCTTCGACGTCCGCGGCGAGAAGCTGGTCCCCCAGGGCCCCCGCATGGTCGAGCGCCCCACCCTCATCCTCCTCCACGGCGGCCCCGGCGGCGACCACTCCATGTTCCGCCCCCGCTTCGACGAACTGTCGGACATCGCGCAGATCATCTACCTCGACCACCGCGGCAACGGCCGCAGCGAGCGCCGCACGCCCGATGAATGGACCCTCGCCCAATGGGGCGACGACGTGAAAACCTTCTGCGACCTGATGGGGATCGAGAAGCCCATCGTGCTCGGCTACTCCTTCGGCGGCATGGTCCTGCAGGCCTACGCCACCCGCCACCCCGCCCACCCCGGCAAGCTGGTCTTCTATTCCACCTCCCCCAAGGTCGACCGCGAGGAAAACTACGCCGTCTTCGAACGCCTCGGCGGCCCCCACGCCCGCGCCGTCGCCGAAGCCCGCTGGAAAACCCCCAACCCAGACTCCCAGCGCGCCTACATCGAAATCTGCTACCCGCTCTACAACCGCCGCGGCACGCGAGACCCCGATGCCGCCCTGCGCAGCATCAACAACGATGCCGTCGCCTTCCACTACGGCGGCCCCGAAGGCGAAGCCGTCCGGCTGGACTACACCGCCGCCCTGGCCACCATCCAATGCCCCAGCCTCGTCGTCGCCGGGGAGGACGACCCCATCACCCCCATCACCCGCAGCGAACTCCTCGCCGCCAGCCTGCCGAAACACCTGGTCCGCTTCGAGCGCTTCCCCAACGCCGGCCACGGCGTCCACAACGATGACCCCGCCGCGGCCATGGCCCTCCTGCGCGATTTCATCCTGAACGCCTGATGCTCACCCTCGAAACCCTGCCCCTCGGCGCCTGGTTCCCCTGCGGCACCTTCCGCCTCACCCGCGAAGACATCGTCGCCTTCGCCGAGCGCTACGACCCCCAACCCTTCCATCTCGATGAAGCCGCCGCGGCGCAAAGCTACTTCACCCGCCTCTGCGCCTCCGGCCTGCACACCCAGGGCATGGCCATCGGCCTCATGGTCCGCGCCATCACTAACGTCGCCGTCGTCGCCGGCTACAGCCTCAACCAGGCCCGCTTCCGCGCCCCCACCTGGCCCAACACCACCTACACCGTCCGCGCCCGCTGGACCGAAACCAGCCCCTCGCCCCGAGATCCGTCGCGGGGCCGTGCCACGATCGAGATCGAGGTGCACGAAGGGGAAAATCTCGTCGCCACGCTTGGGGTCACCTACGTGGTAAGCAAGTAGTTCTTTTTTGAAAAAAAGAACCAAAAAACTTTTATACACTTAGCGCGAGCTCCCTCCGCACCAAACGAACAAAAGTCTTTTTGCTTCTTATTCTCTGGAAAAAGAAGATTCTTCCTTACTGCACCACCCGCCCAATAGCCTCCCCAAGGATCGAAACCCCCAGATCGATCTCCTCCTCCGTCACCGTCAACGGCGGCGCAATCCGCAAGATCCCCCCGGTCCCGCCGGTGCTGACGATATTGGCCGAAAGCCCCAGATCCATCGCGATCGACGTCACAGCATCCGAAACCTTCCCCGCCTCCGCGCCCGCGAATTCCAACCCCAGCAGCAGCCCACGCCCGCGCACATCGCCGATGCAGTCGAACCGCTGGCCGAGCCCGCGCAGCCCCGCCGAAAGCCGCGCCCCCATCGCCGCCGCCCGCCCCGCCAGCCCGTCGCGCTGCACGATCTCCAGCACCTTCACCCCCACGGCCGCCGGCAGCGGGTCGTTCACATGCGTGGTGTAGAACAGGAAATGCCGCGCCTCCGCCTCATCCGCAATCGCATCGGATGTCATCACCGCCGAAAGCGGCAGCCCCACCCCGAGCGTTTTGCTCAGCGTCAGGATATCCGGCACCACCCCATCGCGCTCGAAGGCGAACATCGTCCCCGTCCGCCCCACCCCGGTCTGCGCCTCGTCCAAAATCAGCAGCATCCCCCGCTCGGCACATTTCGCCTTCAGCGCCGCCAGATACCCCAGCGGCAGGTCGATGAGCCCCCCCGCCGACAAGATCGGCTCCGCAATGAAGCACGCGAGATTCCCCGTGCACTGCCGGTCCAGCTGCACGAAGGCATCGTCCAGCTCCTCCCGCCACCCCACGCCCTTGAACCGCGGCCGATACGGATTGGGCGCCGGTATCGCATAATTCCCCACCGCCATCGGCCCCACCCCGCGCCGCCCGAAGGCATAGGTCGCGGCCGAAGCCCCACCCGTCATCCCGTGCCAGGATTGCGCGAAGGCCACCACCTCCCACTTCCCCGTCACCAGCTTGGCCATGCGGATCGCCGCCTCGTTCGCCTCGCCCCCGGTGGAAAGAAACATCGCCCGCGGCAACTCCGGCACCAGCGCCGCCAACCCCTCCGCCAGCGCCACCACGGGCTCGGAGAGCATGGAGCTGAACAGATGGTCCAGCTTCCCCACCTCCTCACGCACCACCGCCACAATCTCCGGATGCGAATGCCCCAGAATCGCGCTCATCTGGCCAGAGGTGAAATCCAGCACCTTCCGTCCGCCCGCGTCGTACAGAAAACTCCCCTCCGCCCGCACCGGCACAAACGGCGTGAACGCCCCGCCATACTTCAGCAGATGCCGCTTTGCCCGCGCCCAGAACGCCACGTCGCCAGGTGCATCGTTCATCGAAACCCTCCACGCTCACTGGTCGCATACGGCGCCGCCCGGTAACGTCGCACGCCGCCACACGCCCTGTCATTGCCCACGCACACCAGGATACCGAATGACCGACCTCTCCCCCCTCCTCGCCCGCCCCGGCGCCAACGACCTCGATTGGGAACTCCCCGGCCTCCCCGGCCGCCGCATCATCCTGCGCAGCGCCCGCCCCCGCCATTGCACCCCCGCAACGCCCATCCTCTTCGTCCACCACGGCGTGCTCCGCAACGGCGACGACTACCGCAACCACTGGCTCCCCCTCGTCGACGAAGCCGACCTCCTCGTCATCGCCCCCGAATTCCCCAACGAAAGCTTCCCCGCCGCCGCCACCTACAACTTCGGCAACATCGCAGGCTCCACACCCCGCACCGCCTGGTCCTTCGCCACCGACCCCACCGTCTTCGACCTCCTGCGCGCCCAGGGCCTCACCACCCGCGAGCGCTACGGCATGTGGGGCCACTCCGCCGGCGGCCAGTTCGTGCACCGCGCCCTCTCCCTCGGCCTGCGCGCCCGCGTCTCCGCCGCCGTCACCGCCAACGCCGGCACCTATTCCTGGCCCGACCTCGCCACCCCCTACCCCTACGGCCTCGGCGAAACCGGCCTCACCGAACCCGACCTCAAATCCTTCCTCGAATTCCGCCTCACAATCATGGCCGGCACTGCGGATATCGACGCCTCCAGCGAACACTTCCCCAAGGACCCACCCGCCATGGCCCAAGGCCCCACCCGCCACGCCCGCGCCCACAACTACATCGCCGCCGCCCGCGCCAAGGCCGAAGCCCTCGGCACCCACTGCGCCTGGACCATCATCGACGTCCCCAACGTCGACCACGACGGCCAACGCATGTCCGTCGCAGCCGCACCGGTGCTCTCAGCAGCACTTCACGCAAGCAAGTAAGAATGTTCTTTTTTGAAAAAAAGAACCAAAAAACTTTTATTCCTTTAGGCTGCAGCCTCTCCGCACCAAACGAATAAAGTTTTTTTGCTTCTTTTTGTTCACAAAAAGAAGACCCTTCCTTCAGGAGCCACCATGCAGAACACCGACAAAGTCTGGACCCTCGTCGAAGCCAAGCGCCAGGAATTCCTCGATCTCGCCGACCGCATCTGGGAAAAGCCCGAGATCGCCTACGACGAATACGAATCCACCGCCGAACACACCGCCATGCTGGAACAGCAGGGCTTCCGCATCACCCGCGAGATCGCCGGCATCCCCACCGCCGTCATGGGCGAAGCCGGTGAGGAAGGCCCCGTCATCGCCATCCTCGGCGAATACGACGCCCTCCCCGGCCTCAGCCAGGAAGCCGGCATCGCGGAGAAAAAACCCCTCCCCGGAAACGGCCTCGGCCACGGCTGCGGCCACAACCTCCTCGGCTCCGCCGCCCTCCTCGCCGCCACCGCGGTGAAGGACTGGCTCGCCGAATACGGCCTCAAGGGCCGCGTCCGCTACTACGGCTGCCCCGCCGAGGAAGGCGGCGCCGCCAAATCCTTCATGGTCCGCGAAGGCGCCTTCAAGGATGTGGACATCGCCATCTCCTGGCACCCCGCCGCCTTCTCCGGCGTCAACGACGCGATGAGCCTGGCCAACACCCGCATCGACTTCACCTTCACCGGCCGCCCCAGCCACGCCGCCGCCTCCCCCCATCTCGGCCGCAGCGCGCTCGACGCCGTGGAGCTCATGAACGTCGCCGTCAACTACATGCGCGAACACATGCCCAGCGACGCCCGCATCCACTACGCCTACCTCGATACCGGCGGCATCGCCCCCAACGTCGTCCAGGGCACCGCCAAGATCCGCTACGCCATCCGCGCCCGCGAACTCCCGGAACTCTGGCCCCTCATCGAACGCGTCAAGAAATGCGCCGAAGGCGCCGCCCTCATGACCGAAACCACCGTCACCCACCAGGTCGTCAGCGCCGTCTCCAACCTCCTCGGCAACACCCCGCTCGAGAAAACCATGTACGCAGCCTTCGAACGCCTCGGCCCGCCCCCCTTCGACGAAGCCGACCGCGCATACGCCAAGCAAATCCAGTCCACCCTCTCCCCGGAAGACATCACCAGCGCCTACCGCCGCATCGGCGCCAAGCCCGACCTCGAAAAACCCCTCTGCGACTTCATCGTCCCCATCGACGCCAAAGGCGCCCCCATGATGGGCAGCACCGACGTGGGAGACGTCAGCTGGGTCGTCCCCACCGTCCAGGCCCGCGGCGCCACCTACGCCATCGGCACCCCCGGCCACTCCTGGCAACTCACCGCCCAGGGCAAGAGCGGCATCGCCCACAAAGGCCTCCTCCACGTCGCCAAAATCATGGCCAGCACCGCCGTGGACGCCCTCGCCAACCCCGAAATCATCGCCCAAGCCAAAGCCGACTACGCCACCCGAACCGCCACCAACCCCTACGTTTGCCCCCTGCCCACCGACGTGAAGCCCCCCATCAAGAAGCGCGCCTGACCAGCCACCCCTAGCTTCTCTCCCCTCGCGCCTTCGCGGGGGGAGCCGGAGGGGGGCTCTCCCATCCACATCCAACCAAGCATGGGGGCCTTGCCCCCAAACCCCCACCAGGGTAGCAGCCTCCCCTGGACCCGGCGCTTGTCAATACAATTTGTATGAATGACCCAGCCGATGTATGAATGGGACGAGGCAAAGAACGCCGCCAACATCGCCAAACACGGCGTCGGCTTCGATCTCGCCTGCCGTATCTTCGAAGGCCCTGTCTTCACCCAGCGCGACACAAGGCAAGACTATGGCGAAATCCGCGAAATCAGCATCGGCCAGGTCGAAGGCGTCGCCATCCTCGTCGTCGTCCACACCGAGCGCGAGTCCCGCCGCCGCCTCATCTCCGCCCGCCCAGCGTCGCAGCGCGAAAGAACCCGCTACGCCGAAGCGCTACGCCAAGCCCATGACCCCCACTGAAATCACCGCCACCCCCGACCACGACATCGACTTCTCCGACACCCCCGAACTCGACGAGTCCTTCTGGCAAAATGCCCGCCTCATGGAACCCGACCGAACCCAACCCGTCACCCTGCGCATCAAGAAATCGGTGGTGGACGCCTACAAGGCGCAGGGGAAGGGCTACCAAACGCGGATGAACACCGTTTTGGAGTCCTATGCTCTGACCATGTCGAAGCAACGGAGCTAAACGGTTGCCTGAACGTCCGCTGTATAGGCATCCCGCGTTGTTGCACAATCCGTAGAATTGCGCGATCGTGAGTGCAATCTATGATGGCAGGTAAGTGCAAATGATCCGGACTGTGCAGGCTGCCGTACTAGGCGTCATGCTGGCGGGAACGATAGCAGGCGGTTCATTCGCCCAGGAGCGAACAGACGTATTGGCGTCCAGTGGTGCGTGGGCGGCTCTCGCCATTCGCAGCAGCTTGACGGCCCCTCCTTCGGTTTGCGTTGCAGCCAACGTACTATCAGGTGTCATCGTCCGTATCGATGAAATGACGATCGAGCTTCGCATCTCCGACAATTCTTGGTCTCTTCCATCTAGTGTAGAGGGGATGATCAAGGTATCAGTCGCAGGAGCGTCGCACTCCTTTGAGGTATCAGCGAATACTGTAACTACCGTAGCAGCACGCCTGTCACGGGATCAAGTCTTATCTTTGCTAGATGCTATGGACAAGGCGCCCTCAATGGCCGTCACTGTCGGTAACGCCAAACCATTCACAGCGTCCCTTGTCGGCAGCACCATCTCGACCAATGCCTTGCGAACATGTGCCGGCTTAAAAGGCTCGCAAGCGACGCCTCCGAGTGCAAACCCCTTTCGTTAACTTGAGTGTATACGGACTGGACGACTACGCCGGTTCTGCCACTTCACCACTCGTGCGACACCGCGCGTTGCTTCTACTTGCAGGTTCACTCACCTGAAGGGGACCGATCACAATGTTCGATCGCATCAGCACCAAGCCCGCCATCCTGAGCGGCCAGCCCACCATCCGCGGCATGCGCCTCACCGTCCGCCGCGTCATCGAAGCCCTCGCCATTTATCCCAACTGGGACGACCTGCGCCGCGAATATCCCGAGCTTGAGCCGGACGACATCCGCCATGCGCTCGCCTTCGCCGCCCGCAACCTAGACGACAGCTTACAACCGCTCGAACGAGCGGTGAAACGCCTGCTGCCCCACCAAATCGTGCACCGTTCGTGCCCAAAGCGTCATTGCTCCAACATGCCTCTTTCGATCACGAGAACTTAGCCATGCCCAACATGACCTCCGAGTTCGGCTACTACCCTGGTCCGCTCAACTTCACAGTCGACGGAATCGTTGTGACAACCCTTCCAGAAATTGAAAAGAGCGTCATTTCTGTACAAAATAGCACTAAAATTGAGAACGACTGGATTTATCCTGGAATGATGGAACGGCATTCCATGAAGGGTGACGTACAGTATTTGCCCTACGCTGGCCGCGTGTTCAGCCTGCCGAAGACGCACGTGATCGAACACGCCAACGCCGACAGCCAAGAGCACCTCGATTTTCTGATCTGGGCTTTATCGTTCTTCGCTGGAATGCGGCTGACAACGACCGAGGCCGGCTTTATCGACGCAACCCCAATCAAGCCCAGCAAACTTGTGGATTTCTGGCACTCCGCTCGCGATTGTCCGAAAGCAGTCAAGCTGGCCGAGGGGTTCTGGCAGCAAAACAAAACAATCCCCAATCGGGCGAAACTGTGGTCAGCGGCTGTACATGCCTTATTTATCTCTAACTGGCCTAAATCCTTGCAGTTCGAGCAGTTCATTTACCTATACGGATCACTCGATGGCTGTTTCGCACTTGCCAGAGAACTACACCCTCCCGCCCCCAATCTCAGTCACTCTGCCCGCATCGCGTGGATGTGCGGGTTATTCCATATGCCCATCCCGCCCTGGGCAGCCGCAACAGCCAGAGGTCCGGCAGAGGTCGCCGATATCCGCAACGCGACGATCCACGAAAGCTTGTTCATGGGCGCCCCGCTCGGCTTCGCGCTCCATGGCATCGGGACCAATCAAAACCTGATACTGGAAATGCAAGCGCTGGTCAGCCGCCTATTGGTAGCACTCATTGGCTTGCCGAACACCGACTATGTTCGTTCCGCCACCGGCACACGCCAAATGCACCGGATAGACTTCGGGGCAGTCTGAATTTCCGTATATGGCCGGTCAGTTAAACGACCCGGACTGACCCTCGCACTACCCCACCACCGGCACCCCCCCCCCAATCAACCGCCTCCGTTCCTCCAAAACCCCCTTCGCCTCCTCCCCCCGCCCCAACCGCATCAACCCAAACGCCACCGCTTGGCTCAGCAAGTCCCTTTGCGCCCGGCTCCCCCCAAACCGCTCATGCCCCCCCAGCACCACCCCCAGCTCCCGAACAGCCCCCTCCCACTCCCCCCGCGCAAACGCCCCGAATCCCCGCCCCGCCACCGCCACCAGATCCCCCGCCGGCCCGCGCACATTCTCCGAGAACCGGGCCAGCCTCTCCCCATCCCCCGCCATCGCCGCCGCCAGCGCCGAATGCAGGTCGATGAAGCTCACCCCGGGCTCCGGAAACAGCCGCGCCGCCCCCTCCGAAACCTCCCGCCACAACGCCCCATCCACCGCCTCCCCCGCCAGCCCCATCCGGAACAGGAACGAAGCCGCATCCGTCACCTGGTTGATCCCCGGCCCCTGGCACACCCCCGGCCGCAGCGCCTCCTCCCAAACCCGCCACGCCTCGCCGAATTCCCCCCGCTCCATCGCCCATAGCGAAACATGCCAGTTCAGATGGCTGTGCAGCGCCGCCCTGGGGTCGTACCCCGGCAGCCACCCGCGCAGAAACGCCATCCCATCCGCCACATCGCCGGCCTCGTAGTGCCCATGCGCACTGATATGCGCCCCGCTCGCGTGCCGCGGGTTCAGCTCCAGCGCCCGGTCCACATGAAGCCGCCCCGCCGCCAACTCCCCCTGCTCGATCTCGGCAAACGCCAACGCCGCCAGAAACCACCAATCATCGCCATAAGCCCCCGCCAGCGGCGCCAGCAGCTCCAGCTGCGCTCGCTCCCGCCCCGCCAACCCGGAAAACCCGATCAGCCCGAACACCCCCGTCGCCGGCGCCAGCGCCATCGAATCCCGCGCCCACTCCGCCATATGCGCCCGCACCTTCGCCAGCGCCCCCATCGCATCGCCCGCCAGCAGCGTCTCATATATGCCGAACTGGCTCCGCTCCCGGGGCGTCACCCCCTCCAGCCCCGCCCGCGCCGCCGCCAGGCTCTCCCGCGCCTCACCCATCTTTCCTGCCATCTGCAACGCCCGCGCCATTGCCACATGTCCGGCCACGAATCCCGGGTCCTCCGCCACCGCGCGCCGCAGCGCCTCCATCACCCCGAGATTGGTCGAAAGCATCGCATCGACGCCCTGCACATAGGCATCGCGCGCCGCCACGCTCGGCGTCGAAATTGCGTTCCCGTCCCGGTCCTGCAGCATGCCCCAATCCCCCTACCGTTGCGGCCCGCCCGCGCGCCCGCCACCATCGCACTCGCACCAAGGGCGGAACCTTGCAACCCCGGCGTTAACCCGCACGCAACCCCCACCCGCCATCTCTTCCCACCCACCGGGCACCGAACAGCCCCAGTCGCGTCGAGGGAGAAATGAACGCCACCTCAGCCTTGTCCATGGCGGTATCCAGCACCACCGCCCTGCACGCCGTCATCTATGCCAGCCGCTTCACCGCCCTGCGCCACGCCACCATCGATGCCTGCGTGGCCGATATCCTGCACACCTCGCTGCCCAACAACCACCGCAGCAACATCACCGGCGCCCTGCTCGCCTGCGACGGCTGGTTCCTCCAGGCCCTCGAAGGCCGCCGCATCGATGTGGAGCACACGCTCCGCCGCATCGAGCGCGATCCCAACCACCACGCCATCCGCCGCATCGGCGCCGGCCCCCTCGCCGAACGCCGCTTCGGCGCCTGGAAGATGTGCGCCGGCATCCTCTCCCCCACCGACCAGGCAATCGTCCGCACCCTCGCCGGCAGCGGCAAGTTCGACCCCCGCACCCTCACCGAAGCCGCCGCCCTGAACCTCCTCCACGCCGTCGCCCGCCTGCAATCCAAGTCCGGCTAGAAAATGCGCGCGCCCCCTTGCATTCCACCTGACAGTTAGATATATTGTCTGTTGTGACAAACATCATCACCCTCCTCCTCGGCCTGCTGGCCGGCCTGCGCGGCACACTCGCGCACGCCGCCGCCCCCGCATGGCCCCGCCGCAGGCGCGCCAGCCGCGCCACCCCTACGCGCGCCCAATCGGAACACAATCGGATCAACCCGCCCGTAGCGCCCCGCCCCGATTCCGCCGCCATCGACCGCGCCATGGCAGAACTGCTCTCCCTCTTCGCCCAGTGGCAATCCGGCACCCTCCCCCCGCAGCCGGAATCCGCCCCGCGCTACATCCCCCATCCCTCCTGGCACCCCGTCTGGCTGCGCCGCCGCCCCACGCCCCCGCGCCCGCCGGCCGCGCGTCGCCCCCAACCGCGCGCGCCCCGCCCGGCCCCCGCGCCCGAACACCCCCAAACCATCCTTCCGCGCGCGCCCATCCCGCACCGGGTGCACGCCACCCCGTCCCATCGCGCCTCGCCCCTCGGCCGCGCCCTGCCTCGCCCCGCAATTCATCCCCACCGGGGCCAGGCGCCAATCCCACCCACGCCCTAATTGTTCCACTTACAAAATATTCCGCAAAATCTCGACCAATCCCACCACCCCCTTGGACGGAACCGCGCGAACAGGGCACCATGGCCCACACCACATATTCACGATCCATATTCGTGAATAAAACTTCTCACTTGCCTTGCGCGCAAAACAAGGGCTGAACTGCCCACACCCGGTCCAAGGAGGAACCCATGTCCACCCACCCCGAAACCCTCGCCCTCCACGCCGGCTGGCGCCGCGATGAAGCCACCACCGCCGTTGCGGTCCCGATCTATCAAACCACCAGCTACCAGTTCAACAGCACCGACCACGCCGCCAACCTGTTCAGCCTCGCCGAGCTGGGCAACATCTACACCCGCATCATGAACCCCACGCAGGACGCGCTGGAAAAGCGCGTCGCCGCGATCGAAGGCGGCGTCGCCGCCCTCGCCACCGCCTCCGGCCAGGCCGCCAGCGCCATGGCCGTGCAGAACCTCTGCCGCGCCGGCGACAACTTCGTCGCCTCCACCGCTCTCTACGGCGGCACCTGGAACCTCTTCGCCAACACGCTGAAGGACCAGGGCATCGAATGCCGCTTCGTCGATCCCGAGGATCCCGAAGCCTTCGCCCGCGCCACCGATGACCGCACCCGCCTCTACTATGCGGAAACGCTGCCCAACCCGAAGCTGCGCGTCTTCCCCATCGCGGAAGTCGCCGCCATCGGCAAGCGCTTCGGCATCCCGCTCATCATGGACAACACCGCCGCCCCCCTGCTGGTGCGGCCGCTGGCCCATGGCGCCGCCATCGTCATGCACTCGCTCACCAAGTATCTCGGCGGCCACGGCACCTCCATCGGCGGCATCATCATCGATGGTGGCAATTTCGATTGGGAAGCCCACCCCGCCCGCCAGCCCGCGCTGAACACGCCGGATCCCAGCTACCACGGCGCCGTCTGGACCCAGGCCGTGAAGGGCATCGGCCCCGTCGCCTACATCATCAAGGCCCGCACCACCCTGCTGCGCGACCTCGGCGCCGCCATCAGCCCCTTCAACGCCTTCATGATCCTGCAGGGCGTCGAAACCGTCGCCCTTCGCATGCGCGCCCACTGCGAGAACGCACTCGCCGTGGTGAAGTACCTCCAGTCCCGCCCCGACGTGACCAAGGTGATCCACCCCTCCACCACCACCGGCCTCGCCGCGGAACGCACCAAGAAATACCTCCCCAACGGCATGGGCGGCCTGGTCGGCTTCGAACTCCAGGGCGGCGCCGAAGCCGGCAAGAAGTTCATCAACTCCCTCAAGATGTTCTACCACGTCGCCAATATCGGTGACGCCCGCAGCCTCGCCATCCACCCGGCCAGCACCACCCACTCGCAGCTGAACCAGGAGGAACAAGCGGCAACCGGCGTCTCCCCCGGCTACGTCCGCCTCTCCATCGGCATCGAGCACATCGACGACATCCTCGCCGATCTCGGCCAGGCGCTCGACGCAGCCAAGTAAGAAAAGCCAAACCGCCAAGGCGCCAAGACCGCCAAGAGAACGCCAAGGGGATTCTTCCTCTTGGCGTGCCCTTGGCGCCCCTTTGCGCCTTGGCGGTTTCCTTCCTCCTCCCCTTGCGGCACCCTCCCGGCAACGAGGAGTCTGCCGCCGATGCCCACGCCCAACCCGCTCGACAAATTCCGCCTCGATGGCCGCACCGCCCTGGTCACCGGCGCACGGCGTGAGATCGGCGCCGCCATCGCCCAAGGCCTCGCCGCCGTCGGCGCCCGCGTCGCCATCCACCACGCCGGCACGGAACAGGAAGCCACCGACGCCACCGCCACCGTCCAGCGCTGCGGCAACGGCGCCCAGGCCTTCGCCGCCGATTTCTCGCACAAGGGCACCGCGGAACAACTGGCGGCAGACGTCACCGCCGCCTTCGGCCAGGTCGATATCCTGGTGCTCAACGCATCGATCGAGATCCTCCAGCCCGTCGGCGCCATCACCCGCAACGCCTACGACACGCAGATGGAAATCAACGTCTGGTCCACCCTGGCCCTGCTCCAGGCCCTCGTGCCCCCCATGGGCGAACGCGGCTGGGGCCGCGTGGTTACCATCGGCAGCGTGCAGCAGATCTCGCCCGCCGCCGAAATGCTGGTCTATGCCGGCTACAAGGCGCTGCAGCACAACTGGGCCATCAACCTCGCCCGCCAGTTCACCCGCCAGGGTGTCACCATCAACAACCTCGCCCCCGGCCTGATCGCCACCGCCCGCAACGCCGACCAGATCGCCGCCCGCGGCGAACAGATGAAGGCCCGCGTCCCGGCCGGCCGCATGGGCCGCCCGGATGATCTTGTTGGCGCGGCACTGCTGCTCTGTTCCGATGCCGGCGAATACATCTCCGGCGCCAACCTCTACGTCGATGGCGGCCGGAGCGTGAACCTGTGAGTGACCAGCAAGCCGGGGGGGCCTGGCCCGTCCTCGGCCGCAAGCTCCGCCTCGCCGTCCTCGGCGGCGGCCCCGGCAGCTTCATCGGCCCGATCCACCGCGCCGCCGCCCGTCTTGATGACCGCTTCGAGATCACCTCCGGCGTCCTCTCGTCAGACCCCACCCGCAACGCCGAAGGCGCCGCCTCCCTCGGCATCCGCGCCTATCCCGATCTCGATGCGTTGGTGGACGGCGAAAAGAACCTCGACGCCGTCGCCATCATGACCCCGAACCACCGCCACCACGCCGAATGCCTCGCCGCCATCGCCGCCGGCCTGCACGTGATCTGCGACAAGCCCATCACCAACACCGTCGCCGAAGCGCAAGACATCGCGAAGGCCGTCGGCCGCACCATGACGGTGTTCTGCCTCACCCACGCCTACGCCGCCTACCCGATGATCCGCCAGGCCCGCGCCATGGTCGCCACGGGCGTGATCGGCCCCGTCCGCGCCGTGCAGGTGGAATACCTCCAGGCCGGCATGTCCGCCGCGGTGGAGGAAGGCCCGCGCACCCGCAAGCTCGATTGGAAGCTCGATGCCGCTCGCTCCGGCCCCTCCCTGGTGCTGGGCGACATCGGCACCCACGCCTTCCACCTCGCCCGCTTCGTCTCCGGCCTGAAGCTGGTGGGCCTCGCAGCCGATCTCGGCGCCATCGTGCCCGGCCGCACGGTGGACGATTACGGCGCGATGTTCCTGCGCTTCGAAGGCGGCGTGCC
>CAMDAM010000093.1 GCA_945888575.1 Asaia bogorensis
ACGGCGAAGCGCCAGAGGGCGAAGGCGAAGTGGAAGGGCCAGAGGCCCGGTGTGGGTTTGGCGGCGTGGACGTAGTCGGCGATGTGCTCTTCCTCGGTGGGGATGCCGAGGGCCTGGTGGTTGAGGCCGGCGATGCCGCCGTAGTGCTCCGGGCGGCTGCGCCAGGCCATGGCGTTGAAGGCGAGGTCGGCGAGCGGGTCGCCCAGGGTGGAGAGTTCCCAGTCGAGCACGGCGATGACGCGGGGCTCCGTGGGGTGGAACATGAGGTTCCCAAGCCGGAAATCGCCGTGGCAGAGGGCGGTGGTTTCGCCTTCGGGGATGTTTTTGGGGAGCCAGGCGTTGAGGGATTCGATGTCTGGCACCGGGTCGGTTTTGGAGAGCTCGTATTGCTTGGTCCAGCGGGCGATCTGGCGGGCGAAGTAGCTGCCGGGGCGGCCGAAATCGGACAGGCCGACCGTGGCGGGGTCGATGGCGTGGAGGTGGGCGAGGGTTTCGGCCATGGAGCGGTACATGGCGCGGCGGTCGGCGGGGGAGACGCCTTCGGCTTCGTAGGTGGGGAAGACGCGGCCTTGCAGGCGGTCCATCACGTAGAACGGGGTGCCGATGATGGCGGCGTCGGTTTCGTAGAACAGGCAATCGGGGACGGGGAAGCCGGTGGGTTTCAGCGCGGTCATGACGCGGAATTCGCGGTCGATGGCGTGGGCGCTGGGGAGGAGGTCGCCGGCGGGCTTCTTGCGCAGGACGAGCTCGCGGGTGTCGAAGCTGGCGAAGAAGGTGGGGTTGGATTGGCCGCCGCCGATGCGTTCGAGGCGCAGGGGGCCGGCGAGGCCCGGGAGGCGGGCTTTCAGGTAGGATTCCAGGCGTGCAGCGTCGAATTCGGGCGTGGTGCCCTGGTGTGACTCGGTCATGGCGTTCGCGCCCCCTCTTGGGGGGCATCATAGCGGACGTTGGAGGGCGCGGGCGAGGCGACTATATCGGCGGCATGATCCGAGTGACCGAATTGCGATTGCCGTTGGACCATCCGCCCGAGGCGCTGGGCGCCGCCGTGGCCGCACGGCTGGGGGTGGCAGAGGTGCGGGCGGTGCACGTGGTGCGGCGGGCGCATGATGCCCGGCGGAAGGCGGCGATCGTGTTCAGCTACACGGTGGATGCGGACGTTGGCGACGAGGCCGGGGTGTTGGCGCGGCTGGCCGGGGACAAGCATGTTTCGGTGTCGCCGGATGTTGCGTATCGGTTCGTCGGGCGGGCGCCGGCGGGGGCGGCGCGGCCGGTGGTGGTGGGGACGGGGCCGTGCGGGATCCTGGCGGCGCTGGTGCTGGCGCAGATGGGGTTCCGGCCGATCATCCTGGAACGCGGCAAGGTGGTGCGGGAGCGGACCCGGGATACCTGGGGGCTGTGGCGACGGGGGGTGCTGAACCCTGGCTCGAACGTGCAGTTCGGGGAGGGGGGGGCGGGGACGTTCTCCGACGGGAAGCTATATTCGCAGATCAAGGACCCCGGGCATCGCGGGCGGAAGGTGCTGGAGGAGTTCGTGCGGGCGGGGGCGCCGGAAGAGATTCTGTGGGTGGCCAAGCCGCATATCGGGACGTTCCGGTTGGTTTCGATGGTTGAGCATATTCGCGCGACGATCGAGGCGCTGGGGGGCGAGTATCGCTGGGGGAGCCAGGTGGTGGACCTGGAGCTGGATGAGCGGCGGGCGGTGCGCGGGGTGGTGCTGGAGAGCGGGGAGCGGATTGCGGCCGACCATGTGATTCTGGCGGTGGGGCATTCGGCGCGGGATACCTTCGCGCGGCTGCATGAGATCGGCGTGGCGATGGAGGCGAAGCCGTTCTCGATCGGGGTGCGGATTGAGCATCCGCAATCGTTGATCGACCGGGCGCGGTTCGGGTCGTTTGCCGGGCACGATGCGCTGGGGGCGGCGGATTACAAGCTGGTGCATCACTGTGCGAACGGGCGCAGCGTGTATTCGTTCTGCATGTGCCCCGGGGGCACGGTGGTGGCGGCGACCAGCGAGGAAGGCCGCGTGGTGACGAACGGGATGAGCCAGTATTCGCGGGCGGAACGGAATGCGAATGCGGGGATCGTGGTGGGGATCGATCCCTCGGATTATCCCGGCGGGGTGCTGGCGGGGATCGCGTTCCAGCGGAAGTGGGAGAGCCTGGCGTTTGCGGGGGGGGGCGGGAATTATGAGGCGCCGGGGCAGTTGGTGGGGGATTTCCTGGCCGGAAGGGCTTCGACCGCGTTCGGGAGTGTTTTGCCGAGCTACAAGCCTGGGGTGCATCTGACGGATCTGGCGGCGTGCTTGCCGGAGTATGCGGTGGCGGCGATCCGGGAGGCGTTGCCGGTGTTCGGGCGGCAGATTCCGGGGTTCGACATGGCGGATGCTGTCATGACGGGGGTGGAGACGCGGACCTCCTCGCCGGTGCGGCTGCCGCGGGGGGCGGATTTGCAGAGCACCAACACGAAGGGGCTGTTTCCGGCGGGGGAGGGGTGTGGGTACGCTGGTGGCATTCTTTCCGCTGGGGTGGATGGGATACGGGTGGCGGAGGCGGTGGCGCGTAGCGTGCTGGGGCGGGAGGCGGTGGCGGCCTAGGGTTGGCGACAGCGCGCCGCGGACGCATGATCTCCCGAGAAAAACCCGGGAGACGCCCAGACCATGGCCCGCACTGTATCGCGCCTGCTTGCCGACAGCCTTGAGGCGCATGACATCGATATCATCTACTGCGTGCCCGGCGAGAGCTACCTGGGGCTGACGGACGCGTTGGCGGACAAGAATTCGATCCAGCTGGTGGTGTGCCGGCATGAGGGCGGGGCGGCGTTCATGGCGGTGGCCGATGGGCGGTTGCGGGACCGGGCCGGGGTGGCGGTGGTGTCGCGTGGGCCGGGGCTGGCCAATGCGATGGTGGCGATCCATTCGGCGTTCCATGACGCGACGCCGCTGGTGATGCTGGTGGGCCAGGTGGAGCGGAAGGATTTCGGGCGGCTGGCGCTGCAGGAGCAGAACTACTCGCGGCTGCTGTCCGACATCACCAAGCTGGTGATCGAGGTGAACGAGCCGGAGCAGGCTTCCGAAGCCATCGCGCGGGCGTTCCATGTGGCCGAGAGCGGGCTGCCGGGGCCGGTGGCGGTGATCCTGCCGGAGGATCTGTTCGATGAGGTGACCGAGGCGCCGGTGGATCTGCCGCGGCCGAAGGTGCATGCGGGGCCGCGGGCGGAGGATCTGGACCGGTTGGCGGCCATGCTGGCGGCTTCCGAGCGGCCGCTGGTGTATGTTGGCGGCGCGATGGCGGCGGATGCGGTGGGGGATGCCGAGGCGTTCGCCGACCTGGTGCGGTTCTCCGAGGAGTGGGTGGTGCCGGTGAGCCCGACGCATCGGCGGCCGGCGCTGTTCGATGCCGGGCATCCGAATTATGGCGGCTACGTGGGCATTCGCGTGCCGGCGGCGCAGATTGGGGAGATGAAGAAATCCGACCTGCTGCTGTGCCTGGGCGAGCGGATGACGGATACGGTGAGCCAAGCCTACACCTTCCCGACGGCGCCGCAGCCGCAGCTGCCGTTCGTGCATGTGTTCCCGGACCCGAATGAGGTCGGGCGGGTGTTCCGGCCGGAGCTGGGCATTCCGGCCACGCCGCTGTCGGTGATCCGGGCGCTGCTGGCGAAGGGCCGCCCGGCGGGGGCGGAGAAGCGGCGCGGCTGGGTGGAGGGGCTGAATGCCATCCATCGCAAGCTGATGGCGCCGGAATGGGCGGCCACCACGGATGGGGTGAACTTCGCGCAGGTGGTGGTGGAGATCGGCAAGCATCTGGCGCCGAATGCGGCGGTGACGTCCGATGCCGGGAATTTCTCCTCGTTCATCCATCGCTATATCGGGTTCAAGCCGGGGATGAGCTTTCTCTCCTCCGTGGTGGGCGCGATGGGGGCGGGGGTGCCGATGGCCGTCGCCGCGTGCCTGCGTGACCGGGAGCGGCAGGTGGTGAGCTTCTCCGGCGATGGCGGCACGCTGATGACGGGGAACGAGCTGGCGACGGCGCGGATGTATGGGGTGAACCCGATCCTGATCGTTTCCGATAACAAGAGCTACGGCACGATCTCCATGCACCATATCAACCGGTATCCGGGCCGGCCGTACAATGCGGCGACGGATCTGCGGAACCCGGACTTCTCGGCCTGGGCGCGGGCGTTCGGGGCGGAGGGGATCACGATCGGGAGCGAGGCCGAGGTGGGGCCTGGGATTGCGCGGGCGTTTGCGATCAAGGATCGGCCGGTGGTGGTGCATGTGCATTCTTCGGCCGAACAGATGAGTGCGTGGCGTAGGAAGTGAAGGTTCACCACGGAGGCGCGGAGGGCACGGAGAAGGCACGGAGGTACAGCGTCGACTCCGTGCCTTCTCCGTGGGCTCCGTGACTCCGTGGTGAGGCTTTCCTGCCGTTGCGCTGACTGAGAGACGTTCGTTTTTGCCAGGGACACACGCACATGCCGATTGAATCCGCCGCCCGCCTGCATGCCATCGGCAAGGCCCTTCTGATCGGCGCCGGGGCGCCTCCGGAGGAGGCCGAGACCGTGATGCGGCATTGCATCGAGGCCAATATGGCCGGGCATGACAGCCACGGGATCATCCAGATCCCCGGCTATATCGACCGCATCAAGGCAGGCCACATCGTGCCTGGCGCCAAGTGGGACATCGTGCAGGAAAGCCCGACCACCACCGTTGTGGATGGCAACTGGGGGTTCGGCTACGTTGCCAATGAGCGGGCGATGAAGCTGACGATCGAGAAGGCGCGCACGGCCAACGTGGCGGCGGCGACGGTGAGCCGGCAGGGGCATATCGGGCGGTTGGCGGGCTATTCGCTGATGGCGGCCGAGGCGGGGATGATCGGGCTGTGCACGGCGGATTCCGGGCGCTCGCCGAAGCACGTGGCGCCGTTCGGGGGGGCGGAGGCGCGGCTGGGGACGAACCCGATTTCGATCGCGGTGCCTTCGGATCTCGATGGGCCGTTCTTCCTGGATATGGCGACCTCGGCGGTGGCGGCGGGGAAGATTTCGCTCGCGGCGGCGCGGGGGCAGGCGATTCCGGAGGGCTGGGTGGTGGCGGCGGATGGTTCGGCCACCAGCGATCCCAAGAGCTTCCGCCAGGGTGGCGCGCTGCTGCCGCTGGGGGGCACGGAGGGGTTCAAGGGCACCGGCCTGGCCGCGATGGTGGAGGTGCTGTGCGGGTTACTGACCGGGCTGGGCTTCGGGATCGACCCCACCGGGCGGCACAATGACGGGTGCTTCATGGCGGTGTTCAACGTGGCGGCGTTCCGCCCGCTGGCGACGTTCAAGCGCGAGGTGGCGGAGTTCGCGCAATACCTGAAGGACACCAAGCCTGCGGCAGGCAGCCCGGGCGTGTTCTATCCCGGCGAGATCGAGCACCTGAAGCAGCAGGACCGGCGCGCCAAGGGGATCGAGGTGGAGGATGCCACCTGGGCCAAGCTGCGCGAGCTGGCGCAGGGCTATGGGGTGGCGGGGGAATTGGGGCTGGCCTAGCCTCGCTGGTTGCTGGTCGCAGGCGGGCTGCGACCAGCTTGCCTGCTCAGTCTGTCTGCGGCTTCTTGGCCAGCATCATGCGGCGGCGGGCTTCGCCTTTCTGGCGCAGGTATTCCGCGTTTTCCGGGGTGACCCGGTTGTAGACCGCGCGCCAGCCGGGATCGCCGTTCCACTGGAACGGGGCGGCTTCGGTGGTTTGCGGGGCGGTGGCGGTTTCCAGCAGGCCCAGCGCCTGGGCGACGATGGCCTTCTGCATCTCCGCCTGGCCTGGCAGGCCGGCGGGGTTGCCGAGGGGGAAATCGGTGAACACGAAGCGGGCGACCGCGGTGTATTCCACGATGTCTTTCGCGGAGCCGATGACGACGGTGGGGATGCCGTTCTCTTCCAGATGACGGGCGATCAAACTCACGGTTTGATGGCAGACCGGTCAGATGGCGCAGAGGATGGCGGCGTCGGCCCCGTCTTCGCGTAGGCGGGCGAGGGTTTCCGGGGCGTCCTGGGCCAGCGTTTTGCGGATGCTGTATTCCGTCGGCACGCCGTGGAAGCGGGGGGTGAGGCCGGCGAAGCGGCCCTCCCGCGCCAGGGCGGCGGCGGCGGCCAGGGGCAGGAAGCTCTCGCGGTCGTTGGTGTGGGTGGTCTCGCGGTCCCAGGCGAGGTCGCTGGTGTCCAGCGCATCCGGTGCGGGATCGACCGGGGCGGACCAGACGTGGCGCCAGCCTTTGGCGTCCTTATTGGAGCCGTCGAGCGGGCTGGCGGTGGTCAGCAGGGCGATGCGCGCTTCGGTGAGTGGCTTGGCGAGGGGGGTGAAGGGGGCGGTTTCGTTGTGCGCCCACTGGTAGTCGGCCTTGTAGCCGAGCGCGCGGTAATACAGGCGCGTTCGCTCTATGTAGCCGACCGGTTGGCCGGGGTCGTCCATTGGCGGTTCCTCCTGGTGGCGGGTGTGACGATGCGCCGGGTTGGGCGGGTGCTCAAGGGGGGCAGGGTGGGGTAGGATGCGCGCATGATCCTGTTCGGAACGCTGTTCGCGCTGAATCTTGCCGTCGCCCTGGGGGCGTTCGGGTTCTTTATCATTGGCCTGGCTGACGGGACGGTGACGACGCTCAACATCCTGATCTGGGGTGGGTTGATGGGCGTGCTGTTCTCGGTGCCGATGGGCGGCTGGCTGCTGCGGGTGCGCGGGCAGCGGCGTTTGGCGAGCCTGGTGCTGCTGCCGCTGGCGGGGGTGGCTGTGCTGGGGGCGCTGGCGCTGCTGGTGATGTGGATCAGCCCGCCGAGCTTCAGGTAAGGAAGAGCCTTCTTTTTCTGAAGAAAAAGAAGCAAAAAGACTTTTGTTCGTTTGATGCGGATAGGCCGTGCTTCTCCGCATCAAGCGAATAGAAGTTTTTTGGTTCTTTTTTTCAAAAAAGAACGCGCTTACTTGGGGATGTCGAGCCCCAGGTTCTCCCGCAGCGTCTTGCCCTTGTAATCCTTATGGTAGAGCCCGCGCCGCTGCAGTTCGGGCACCACGTGATCGACGAAATCGGCGTAGGCGCCTGGCACGTGGGTGGCGCCGACGACGAAGCCGTCGCAGCCACGGTTCACGAACAGCTCCTCCAGCTTGTCCGCCACCTCCTTGGGTCCGCCGACGACGGCGCCGTGCGGGCGGCCGCGGCCGGTGATGGTGATGAAATCGCGCGTGGTGGGGTTCTTCTTGCCGCTGGCCTGCACCACGCGGTCGCGCATGGTCTGGATGCCGCCGATGCTGGCCATTTCCGCATCGGTGAAGGGCTCGTCCATCCCCTTGGTGGCGAAATCGAAGTTGAGCGCCTCCGACAGCAGGGAAAGCGCGTCGATCTCCAGTGGCAGGGTTTCGATGTAGGCCATCTTGTCCTCCGCCTCCGCCTTGGTCGCGGCGCAGACGGTGTGGACGAGGGTGCAGAGATGGACCTGCTCCGGGTCGCGGCCTGCGGCGGCGATCTCGTCCTTCACGGCCTTGTAGCCGGCCTGCTGCACGGCGAGCGGGCCGCCGCCGGCGAAGATCACCTCCGCCCAGCGGCCGGCGAAGCGGCGGCCGCGGCCGGATTGGCCGGCCTGGATGATGACGGGGTGGCCCTGCGGCGTGCGCGGCACGGTGAAGGGGCCGCGGGAGGCGAAGTGCTCGCCCTTGTGGTCCAGCCGGTGCACCTTTTCCGGGTGGGCGAACAGGCCCGATGCCTTGTCGATCACCAGGGCATCGGCTTCCCAGGATTTCCAGTGGCCGGTGACGACCTCCATGAACTCGTCCGCCCGGTCGTAGCGGCTGTCGTGCTCGGCGACCTCGTTGCGGCCCATGTTCCAGGCCTCGCCCTCGTTCAGCGAGGTGACGACGTTCCAGGCGGCGCGGCCACCGGTGAGGTGATCGACCGTGGCGAACTGGCGAGCCACATGGAACGGCTCGTAATAGGTGGTGGACGCCGTGGCGCCGAGACCGAGATGGGTGGTGGCCATGCCCATGGCCATCAGCACCGCCACCGGGTCCAGCTTCACCACGCGGATGCCATGCTCGATGGCATGGGCGTGGTCGCCGCCGTAGCGGTCCGGCAGGGCCAGGCGATCGTCGAAGAAGCCGAGGTGGAACTTGCCGCGCTCCAGCGTGCGGCCAATCTCCTGGTAGAAATCGGCGGACATGAAATCCGTCCGGCTGTCCGGATGGCGCCAGGACATCGCAAGGTTGGTGCAGTTCTGGGCCTGCAGAAAGCCCACCATGGTCATCTGGCGCGGCATCGTTGTTCCCCCCGTAAGGAAGGCGAGGGGCTCTGCCCCTCGACCCCGCTGGGGCCTTAGGCCCCAGACCCCATTTTCTGTCCGCCTTCGGCGGGGAGGGGCCGGCGTGGCCTCTCCACCGCCTCGATGGCCCCTCCCCGCCGAAGGCGGAAAACGGAAGAGGGTCCAGGGACCTCAGGTCCCTGGCGGGTCCAGGGCAGAGCCCTGGCCTTGCCTTACTGCGAGAACTTCGTGCCGCCCAGGCGCAGGAGGCCGTCGGGGACGACGCTGAGGCCTTGGACCGACTTCTGCGTGCCGATGATGTTTCGGGTGCTGTAGAGGTAGATCAGCGGCAGGTCGCGGCGCTGGAGTTCCCACACCTTGGCGTAGATGGCGCGGCGGTCGGCGACGGCGGTGGCGACGCGGGCTTCGTCCAGCAGCTTGTCCATCTCGGGATTGTTGTGCTTGCCGTAGTTGAAGGCGCCCTTGGAGTGCATCAGCGCCCACATGTTGCCATCGGCGTCGGCGCGGCCAGACCAGCCGATCATGTAGGCCTGGAACTCGCCCTTGTAGCCGGCCTGGAGCGAGGAGGCGAACTCCATGACCTTCGGCTTCAGGTCGAACCCGGCCTCGGCGACCATCGACTGGATGACCTCGGCGGCCTGCTGCGCTTCCGGCGCGTTGGTGACGGTGAGCTCCACCGGCACGCGGCCGGTGATGCCGGCCTGGGCGAGCAGGGCCTTCGCCTTGGCGATGTCGCGGCCCGGCGGCTTGATGGCCGGCACATGGAAGGGCGAGCTGGCGATGTTGGCCTGGGCCGTGGGGGTCAGCATGCCGGCGAAGACGACGTCGCTGATCGCCTGGCGGTCCAGGGCGAGTTCGAAGGCCTGGCGCACCAGGGCGTTCTGGCCGGTGATGGTGTTGGCGGCGGGGCCGTTGGCGAGGTTGAAGTTGATGCCGGTGTAGCCCAGCGCATCCCACATGGTGAGGTTCAGCCGGGTGTCTTTCTTCACGGCGGCGACGTCGGTGGGGGCGACGAAGGCCATGTCGAGGCTGCCGGATTGCAGGTTGGCCAGTCGGACCGAGGAGTTGGGCATCGGCAGGTAGGTCACGCGGTCGAAGTGGTAGTTGCCGGCGTTGTAGTGGCCGGGGAAGCGCTTCAGCACGATGCGGTCTTGCGCAATGCGGCTGTCGAAGGCGTAGCCGCCGGCGCAGACGGGGTTGAGGCCGAACTTGTCGCCGGCCGCTTCCGCCGCCTTGGGCGAGATCATGATGCCGGAGCGGTCCGTCAGCTGGGCCAGCAGCTGGGAGGCGGGTTGCTTCAGGTTCAGGCGGATGGTGAGCGGATCGATGATGTCGATGGACTCGATCGCGTTGATCTCGCCGGCCCGCATGCTGCCCTTCATGGTGAGGTCGCGGGTGAGCTTGTACTTGGCGGCCTCGGCATCGAACTTCTCGCCGTCGTGGAAGGTGACGCCGGGGCGGAGCGTGATGACGAGCTTGGTGGGGCTTTCGTAGCGATGGCCGGTGGCCAGCTGCGGGATGATGTTCAGCTTCTCATCCAGGTCGAACAGCTTGTCGCACATGGCGGCATAGACGATGCGGCCGACGAAGCTGGAGCCCAGCGTGGGGTCCAACAGGTCGGGGTCTTCGGCCAGGCCGATGCGCAGGTGGCTGGCAGAAGGCTGGGCCTGGGCCGGCGCGATGCCCACCAGGGCGGCCAGCGCGAACGCCGACGAAAGCAGCAATTTCCGCATATTGGTCCCCATGTTTAAGTGATTGAGTCAGGTGATCGGGCGGCCGTCGCGCGCGATGGCGGCTTCGATGATGGTGCGGTCGGCTTCGCCCCAGGGGCTGTCGCGCCCGGCCAGGAAGCGGCGGAACACGGCGTAGCGCTCCAGGCTGATGCGGTGCAGGCGGCGCAGATCGGCCAGCGGGTCGGCGTGGTCGTCGGAGCGGATGTCGAGGTCCGGGTAGGGGTCGGCCGTGCAGATCTTGAGGCCGGCGGATTGCTTGCCGCGCTTGTCCCCGCCCACGGCCTCACCGGCTTCCATGGCGGAGAGGAGGCGCTCGGCGAGGCTGCCGGTGGCGTTCAGGAAGCCATCCAGCGTGGCCTGCACCACCTGCGGGCCGGCGAGCATGTTGCCGGCCACGGAGACATCCTGGCCCGCCACGTGGCCGGCCCAGGTGATGCAATCGGGCCCGCTGTGCTGGGCGATCTCGCCGCGGGCATCGAGGATGTGGAACTGGCGCTGGGCGTGCATGGGGTCTGGCCCCACGAGGCTGGAGAGCACGGCCTGGGCGCCTTCGCCGGCCCGCAGGCGGGGCATGGCGTGCACGGCGTACATGGGGTTCACCAGCGCCTGGGTGGCCAGGGCGGCGACGCCGCCTTCCACATGGATGCACAACCCGCCGACGGCGAAGAATTTGGACGCCACGGCGGCGCCGAGCGCACCGGTGGCGGAATCGCGAACGAGGATGGACCAGGTCATGCCGCAGTCTCACGCGCCCGAAGCAGGCGCGCAAGCGGGCAAAGGGCGGCTAGCGCCTAGCCGGCGGCAAAGTTGCGCTCGAACAGCTCGGTCTGGCTCAGGCTTCGCACCATGGCCGGCACGGCGGGGGCGGGCGGGGCGGTGAGCGCGCTGGCCTTCACCACCGCCTGCAGGCGGTTGCGCGCGCCGAGCTGGCGGTAGACGGCGGCGAGGTGGGTTTTCACCGTGGGCACGGCGAGGCCGAGGCGGCGCGCGATGTCCTTGGTGGAGCGGCCCTCGGCGAGCAGGTTCAGCACGTCGGCCTGGCGGGCGGTGAGCGGGTGGTGCGTCGGCTCCACCTCGCGCGGCGGGGCGGGGGCGAACTCCGGCGCGGGGCGGTAGGGGGCGACCTTGGCGCTTTCCTTCGGCTCGCTGCCGCCGGTGGAGATGAACAGGTCGGGCGTGGCGATGACCTTGAGGGTGCGGATCAGCTTCATGCCGCTGCAGGTGCGGGCGATGTAGCCGCCCAGCCCATCCTCGAAGCAGCGGATGATGGTGGCGCAGTCGTTGGTGTCGCCGAGGCCGACGACCTTGGTGTGCGGGTGCTCCTGGCGCAGGGCGCCGAGATCGAAGTGGGTGTGCAGGCCCGGCAGCTGCAGGTCGAGGAAGACGAGATCGTAGCGCTGCATGGCCATGCGGGCCCGCAGCTCGATCGCGTCGGCGGTCTCCACGATCTGCCACGTGGGGTGGCAGTGCGTGACCAGCTCGACAAATTCGGCGCGAAACGACCGATTCTTTTCTGCAATGAGTATCCGCATCATGCGTATCCCGTTTGGCGAGTGAAAAGTAACATCAGTTGACGTGAAAGAGAAGCCCTTCCCTGTTAATTTTTCGGTAATTGCTTGTTTCCGCACGTGATCCCAGCAGAAACGGCGATCTGAATCGCGCTTGAGTCAAACTTGAATCGACCCTGTTCTTGGAGAATCATAAAACCTTGAGTCGTGGAAACGACCGTCTTTTTCAGAATCATCCAGATTGGTTCTTAACAAGAACGCTTTCTTTCGATTTAGTTTCAGCGCCGCCGCGCGTAGAGTGAATCGGATTCACGCTAATGTACTACTGACTCGTGACTCTGTACCTGGATTCACAAGTTGTTAAGGAATCCGGCGGGCGGGACGGTGGCGCGAACATTTTCGGAGCTGCAGGGTGGCCGGAGAATGCAACGGTAAGTGACGGCATTCACAAGATATTCCGTGAACGTGAATCGCATTTTGCGGGATCGCCGGGGCATCGGCCCGCGGTGGCGGATGGGGCGGGGGATCACGCCGCCGTGAGGGCGATCAAGTATCGCCGGGCCTGCCGGCATGGCGCTGCGCGGCATCGTGACGGCGAGGGAATTCACGCGGGCCGGACGGTGTTCACGTTCACGATCGGCGCTGGTTCAGTTGAACGCCGCCACCAGGCGCAGCCCGGCGGGGCCGGCCACCACGATGAAGATGCAGGGCAGCACGAAGGCCACCATCGGCAGCGTGAGCAGCACCGGCAGGCGGGCGGCCTTCTCCTCGAAGCGGATCAGCGTCTCCTGCCGCATCTCGCCGCCGAGCTGGCGCAGCGCCTCGCCCAGCGGAGTGCCGTACTGCATGGTCTGGATCAGCGTGGTGGTCAGGCGCTTGATGCTCTCCAGCCCCGTGCGCTCACCGAGGTTGGTCAGCGCCACCCGCACGTCGGAGCTCATCTGCAGCTCCTGCACGGTCTGCTCGAACTCCCAGGCGATCTGCGGATGGGCCTCGGCGATCTCCTGCGCCACGCGGGTGAGGGCGGGTTCCAGCGGCAGGCCGGCCTGGGTGCAGATCAGCAGCATGTCCATCGCATCGGGCAGGCTGGCTTCCACCTTCTTCACGTAGGTGTCGCGCAGGCGCCGTACGACCATGTCTGGCCCCACCAGCCCGATCACGGCGGCGGCCGCGGGCAGCAGGTTGGAGAACATCTGGTCCATGTCCAGCTGCTGCGTGACCACCACGGCCACCAGCGGCAGGCCGATCAGCAGCAGAATCTTGCAGCCGATGAACAGGCCCAGCGCGTGCCGGCCAGACATGCCGGCCACCGCCAGCGCCTTCTCCAGCTCCTCCACCGTCTTGCGCGACAGCACGCCGGAATTGGCGATGCGCCCGCCGATCCCGGCCACCATCCGCGCCAACATCTGGCCGGCCTGCGGCGCGGCTGGGCCGTTGGCGGCGTGGGCCACATAGGTGCCGTTGGCCATCCTCAGCCGCATCCGCAGCCGCTCCTCCCGCCGCGAATGGCGCATCAGCGCCAGCCCGGTGAGCACCATCGCCAGGGTGAGGGCGAAGGCGACGCTGAACAGCACGGGATGGTTCATTTGAGGCTGGTCCGGATGATCATGCGCATGGCCAGGATGCCGGTGGAGAGCGACAGCAGCGCGATGCCCAGCAGGTTGCGGCCGGACTCCTCCATGAAGAGCACGCCGATATAGGCGGGGCTGAGCACGGCGAGCCCGAGGCCGGAGACGAAGGGCAGGGCGGCCAGCACCATGGCGCTGGTGCGCGCCTCCGACGCCAAAGCGTAGGCCTTGGAGCGCAGGGCCACGCGCTTGCGGATCACGTCGGCCAGGTTCTCCAGCGTCTCGGTCAGCCCGCCGCCGGTCTGGGATTGCAGGGACAGCGCGGTGGCGAAGAACTGATATTCAGGAAGACCAGCACGTTGTGCCATGGCTTTCAGAGAAAGATCGAGCCGCGTGCCGATGCTGAGGTCGCTGGCGATGCGCTCGAATTCCGGCGCTGTGGGCGGCTGGGACTGGCGGGCGACGTGGCGCATCGCCTCGCTGACCGGAATGCCCACGCGCACGGAGCGCACGATCATGGAAAGCGCATCCGGCATCTGGTTGCGCAGCAGCTGGCGCCGGCGCTCATCCACCCAGTTGAAGAAGGCGCGCGCCAGGAACACCCACACCACGGGGATGAAGAAGAAAGCGATGTCGCCGGCGACGATGGTGAGGATGCCGGCCACCAGGCGTGCCAGCAGCAGTGCCAGCACCAGCACGATCAGCCATGGCACCGGGTAGTGGCTGGAATGGGCGGGGTCGAAGCCGAACACGCCCATGGCGCGGCGCATCCAGCCCTTGTCGCCCGACGTTTCCACCCGGGTGATGCGCATGCGCATCTCCTTCGGCTTGTCGTCCTCTTCCTCCCCGGCGATCTCCGCCAGCCGGCGCTTCAGCCGGTCGAGCCGCTTGCGCTCGGAGATGATCGAGAAGCCGGTGGCGATCATGCCGATCAGCATCACCAGCGCGCCGAGCAGCAGCCAGATCCGGTTATCCCCGGGCATGGTGACCCCCTGTCCGCTGCTGCGTGCTGGGCTCAGTTCCGGGCACGTTCCATCTCCGCCGCCTCGTCGAGCGCTGCCATCCACTCGCGGTCGTAGCCGAAATAGGTCAGGCGCCCGTAGCAGGCCGGCCGCGCCTTGCTCACCTTGTAGTGGCCGACGATCCGGCCCTCGTGGTTCTCGCCGTCCATCACGAACTGGAAGATGTCGTTCATCAGCACGACATCGCCTTCCATGCCGCAGATCTCGGTCACCTGGGTCACGCGGCGGCCGCCGTCTCGCTGGCGTTCCACCTGCACGATCAGGTTCACGGCGCTGACGATCTGCACGCGGATGGCGCGGGAGGGTAGGCCCATGTTGCCCATCTGGACCATGTTCTCGACACGGATCAGCGCGTCGCGCGTGGTGTTGGCGTGGATGGTGGACATGGAGCCGTCATGGCCGGTGTTCATGGCCTGCAGCATGTCGAACGCCTCGCCGCCGCGGACCTCGCCGATGATGATGCGGTCGGGCCGCATGCGCAGTGCGTTGCGCACCAGGTCGCGCTGGGTGATCTCGCCGCGGCC
>CAMDAM010000094.1 GCA_945888575.1 Asaia bogorensis
AACGAAGTGACGTTGGCCGAAGGCATCACGCCGATGGGCTTCAACGGCTACGACCCTGGGGCCTTCATGCCCAACGCACCGCGCGAACTGGCGGAGAAAGCCATCGCCGATCTCGTCATCTTCAACCGACCCTCGGCGAAGACCCATTCCGGCATCTGGCGCGACCTGTTCGTGCGCAAGCGGACCACCGAAGTGGACGTGCAGATCAAGCCAATCGCGGATATCGGGGCGAAGCACGGCATCGCTACGCCGACCATTTCCAAGCTTGTGGCCTTGATCCACGAGATCGAGGCGGGCACGCGCCCGATGAGCGACGACAACCTGCTGGAGCTATTGCCGCAATGAACATCCGCTTTGACGGCCGCGTCGTCGTTGTCTCTGGCGCTGGCCATGGCATCGGCCGTGCCATCGCCGCCACCTTCGCCAACCTCGGCGCCATCGTGCATGCCTGCGACCTGCGGCCGGAGCCGCTGGCTGAGACCGCCCGCGTGACCGGGGCGACGACGAAGGTGCTCGACCTTACCGACCGAAAGGCTGCCACCGCCTGGATCCGGGATGTGGAGCAGGCGACGGGGCAGGCGGTTTACGTGCTGGTGAACAACGCGGGTGGCGTGGCCGGGCAGGTGATGCACCCGATCGACGAGATTTCCGATGACGAGTGGCAGATCGTGTTCGACGTGAATGTCGGCGCGGCCATGGGGCTGTCGCGCGCGGTGGCACCGGCGATGAAGAAGGCGGGGGCAGGGCGCATCATCAACATCTCCTCGGGCGCCGGGCTGCAGGCCTCGCTCACCGGTATCCAGGCGTATTGCTCTGCCAAGCATGCGGTCATCGGTCTCACTCGCCAGTTGGCGCATGAACTCGGGGCGTTCGGCATCACCGTCAATTCCGTCGCACCTGGCTTCATCCGGTCCAATCCCTCCACCGAAGTGCAGTGGGAGAGCTACGGAGCCGAGGGGCAGAAGGCGCTGGTGGATCGCATCGCGTTGAAGAAGCTCGGCACTGCGCAGGACATCGCCAACGGCGTCCTGTTCTTCGCCTCGGATCTCGGCAGCTTCGTGAACGGGCAGATCCTTCAGGTGGATGGCGGGCGATGAGCGTTGCCGAACCGTCCGGGCAGGATGTGATCGCGGCGGCCGATGCGTGGATGGCGGACAACCGCCAGCGGCTGCTGGACGAACTGTTCGACCTGATCCGCTGCCCGTCCGTCTCCACCGATCCCGCCTACAAGCACGGCATGGACCAGGCGGCCGCGCTGCTGCAGGCGCGGCTGGCCAGCATGGGCATGGCGGATGTGCAACTGCTCAACAACGGTGGCCACAGCGCTGTGTTCGCGCAGTGGACCGGTGCGCCGGGCATGCCCACCATTCTGGTGTACGGTCATTACGACGTTCAGCCACCGGATCCCCTGGAGGCTTGGGCCTCGCCACCGTTCGAGCCCATCCTGCACGCTGATCGCTACGTGGCGCGCGGGGCGAGCGACGACAAGTCGCCGCTGTGGATCGCGCTGTCGGGCCTTGAGGCGTGGCTCGCGGTGACAGGTGGGCTGCCGCTGAATGTGAAGGTGCTGCTGGAGGGTGAGGAGGAGATCGGCAGCCGTTCACTGCCGGGGCTGTTCGTTTCCCATCGGGAGCTGCTCTCCGCCGATGTTCTGGTCAGTGCCGATGGCGGCCGCTGGCGCCCTGGCACGCCCAGCGTGAACACCAATAGCCGCGGCAATATCGGCATGGAGTTGCATGTCCAGACCGCGGGGACGGATCTTCATTCGGGCCGGTATGGCGGGCCTGTGGGCAACGCCGCGATGGTGCTCGCCCGGATGTTGGCCACCCTGCACGACGCCGAAGGGCGCATCGCTGTGCCTGGGTTCATGGACGGATTGCAGCGCCCTTCCAACAGCGACTACGCGAGCATGGAGGCGCTGGGGTTCGACGAGGCGAAGTTCTTTGCCGAGATCGGTGCGGTGCCAGGGGCGATCGAGCCTGGCGTGCGTTTACTGGAATCGCTCTGGCTGCGGCCGACCATCGAGGTAAATGGCCTTACCGGTGGGTATCAGGGCGTGGGGGGCAAGACCGTGATCCCAGCCACGGCCAGCGCCAAGATCACCTGCCGCCTTGGCCCCGGGCAGGATCCGGTCCGGGCCGCTGACGCGGTGGAGAAGCATCTCCTGGCCCATTGCCCGCGCTGGGCGACGGCCGAGCTGCGCCGGTCTCGCGGGGGTACCGCCGCCTATGCCGTGCCTGAGGACGATCGATTTCTTGCCGCTGTCGAACGGGTGATCGAACAGGTCCATGGCAGGAAGCCGCTGCGCGTCGGTGTGGGCGGGACGCTGCCGATCTCAGCGATGGTGAAGGAGCACCTGGGTTTGGAAACCGTCATGCTGAGCTACGCCATTGCCGACGAGAACATTCACGCGCCGAATGAGTTCTTTCGGCTGTCGTCTTTCGATGACGGGCTCAAGGCATGGGTGCGCGCGTTGCCGGAGCTGGCGAAGGCCTGAGAGCTATTCCTGGGGCACGACTGCGGTCTGGGGTGGGCGGCCGAGGGGGAGTGGCTCACTCGCACAGCCGAGTTCCTCGCGCTTGAACACCCGCAGGCCGTCGAAGAAGGCAATCTCGCGATAGTGGGACCAGGCGCGGGCAAACTCTTCGTCGGAGCCAACCAGGACGGCGATGTAGTTCGTACCCTCCCGGGTATCGACCACGGCGATATCCGGGCATCCGGCAACGAAGTCTCGCGCCACCCAGCGGCGAATGGGCCATTCCTTGGGCGGGCGCCCATCCTGCCGTGTCTTCCAGATCTCGCCCTTCAGTGCCCACATGGAGTCAAACCGCGACGTCCACGAAACACCGGTGTCGTTGACAACGGGAAAGCCGAGGCCGATCCATTCGGAGAAGGCGATATAGGTTTTGGCTTTCTCGCGCTTGATCAGCTTGACCAGCTTGACCTCTGTGGAGAGGTTCGGCTCTGCAGCAGCCTCTACCCAAGGGCGAATGCGCTGCACGTTAGCGATTCCGAAGGCAAGCAGAGCCGCCAAGCCAAGGGCCACAGGCAGCCCCATGCGTCGCCAGGATGGGAGGCCGGCGGCTACCCCTCGTCCGCCAAACTGCCCGGCGAACACCACTGAGAGCCATAGGATCAGGGCAAGCACCGTTGCCGTCGTTGCGGGCAGGCGGTGATAGAACCAGTCCTTCCCCTGCATCACAAACAGCACGGTGCATGCGACAGCAAAGGCAACAAGTGCCAGGAACAAGTGGCGCAGGAACGGAGAATGGCGAGCCAACGTCTCCCGCTGATTGACACACAGCAGCAGTGTGACCGCCTGGCCGAACAGAAGATTTCGGCTCTCTGCCAGAATGTGCCACACAGATGTGTCTGTGCCCCCATAGAGTGACAAGGCGAGGGGCACGGCACGTGTGAGGAAATCGGGTTCAAATACCAATACCGCCACGCCGTACAGACCGGTAGTGGCTACGAAGGCTACGGACGCCATGCGAAGCTGACGGTGACCGCGAAGCACCCCGATCAGTTCGACCAATACCAATGCCAGCGCATAGCTGGGCTTCATCGCGCAGCCGAGGGCAGCAACCATTCCCGCGAGTGAAGCTTGAAGCCGGGGCTCCGGTTCACCCTCCAGCGCGCGTACAAACAGTGCGATGTAGGGCAACACGGAGGCAGCTAGCAGGTGTTCACGCTGACCGAATTCCACGCCGGGAAGCACCAGCAGCAAAATCGATATGACGCTGAAGACGGGGGCGCGGCGGGCAAAGAGTGATGCGCGACCATGAAGCAGATTGGCCGTCCACCACGCTGATCCGACAAGGATGATGGCAAAAAACAGCGTCGAAGCGAACTTGGGTGCGACAGCCAACCAATTGGAAAATGCAGCGGGAATGGCATATAGCCAGATTACCAGCGGCGGATTCACTTCTACGAGGTCAACATAGAGGTCCCGGCCGCCCAGCCACTTCTTGGCGACCCAAAGCAGCCACGCCACGTCATCCTTCAGCGGTGAGCGGATGACCGTTGTGAGGACGAACATTAGGGTGATCGCGAGTGCCGCGAGAGCAATGGCATCGATAAGCCAGCCTCGATGCGAATCTGCGCGGCGACCCGCTAGAGCGGCGACCGGAGATGTCACTGGCGGCTGACCCCGCAGTCGTCGAAAGCCAGGGCTAGTCTCGTCACGTCATACCTCTGCATTCACTGCATGGCCACTGCTACGACAACGCTTGGCCCATGCCAAGCTGTGCCTGGGCCCTTGTGTGGCCCAGGGCGCGTGTAGCGATCGCTCATGGCCATAGTATGACGAATGAGGGCAGCGTTGCCCAAAGAACCGAGGACACCCGGAAAGGTCGTGGTTCCTTGCTATGCCCGGGTTCAAGCCAATGTTGCGAGGAGGCCAGCCATCAGCCGGCCACGGCGCGCCAAGCTGGCAACTTCAATATGTTCCTCCAAGGTATGGGCGCCCCCCCCCTGGACACCAAGCCCATCAAGCGTGGTGATGCCCATGGCGCCGGTGAAGTTGCCATCCGATCCGCCGCCGCTGCTCTGATGGGCGATGTCGAACCCGATGCGGTTGGCGATTCCGCGTGCGTGCTCGTAGAGCGCCATGACCTTGGCGTCCGGCTCCCAAACCGGCCGGGTGACGCCTCGGGTGACCTTGAACTGGACATCGTTGCCAGCTGCGCGCAGGGCGAGCATCTGTTCCACGCCCCGGTCCAGGTCCTCTTGCCGCTTGGCCATGGACAATGCTTCGCCGGTGCATGTCGTGGTGACGCAGTTGACCCATTGCCCTCCATGGATCACGCCGACGCTGAAGGTGCAGTCTGATGTCGTCATGTCCTCGATGGCGATGAGCTGGCGGGCCATCTCCCGAATGGCGCTGCGCCCGTCACCTGGGCGGGATCCCGCATGGCTGGGACGGCCTGTGGCCTCCAGGTTGAAGCGTGCGATGGCGTAGCGCCCCGTGACGACGCCGCCGTCCGGCCGGCCCGGTTCTGGGACAAGGACGTATTTGTGGCGTGCCGCTTCTGCCTCGATCACGTCGCGGGTCGAGGGGCTGCCGACTTCTTCGTCAGGCGTGAAGAGGAAAGTGACCGGCAACTTGGTTTGGATCCCCGCACGGGCCAACTGGCGGACGGCTTCGAGCGAAAGATAGTTGCCGCCCTTCATGTCGAAGATCGCGGGGCCGTAGCACTTCTCTCCATCGCGACGGAACGGCAGCTTAGCCAACGTGCCGATCGGGTGGACCGTATCCATATGGCCCATGACGAGAATCCCCGGTTCCTTGCTTGCGTGCGGAAAGGTGGCGCGCAGGCAGCCAGCGAAACCCATACGGCCGGCGATCCGCTCGACCCGGGCTCCAGCAATCACCATGTCTCGCGCTGCCAGATCCAGCATGCGCTCTACAGCTGCGGAATCGAAGGTGGGGCTTTCGCATTCAACCCAAGGGCGCAACCCGCTCAGCATCGCGTCCGTGTCGAACGGCAAGGCGTTTGGATCGAAAGACATATCCATCTTGCGGTTCCTCTCATTCATGGGGTGGGGGCAGGTTAGGGCGCTGGGCAGCGTCGATGCCGTTGGGGCACCTTGCGCACCCATGCTGAGCGCTTTGTCAGGCGACACCAAGCAGGCGGATGAGGAGAATGCTGATCACCGCCAGCATCAGCAATGAACAGGTGACCGCGGCCGTGACCCGCCCGCCGGCGCGCGCCACGACGCGCACGTCGACGCCCAGCCCAAGCGCTGCCATCGCAATCGTCGTCAGAAGACCTGCGGTAAGCTTGATCGGATCCAACAGTGGATCGGGGATCAGGCCCAGGGAGCGGACGACCAACATCGCCAGGAAGCCGATGATGAACCAGGGGACCATCTTGCTGAACCCGAGTTTCACGCCCGTGCCGTTCTTGACGCCAACCCGGTGGACAATGACTGCGAGAACCAAACAAACCGGACCGAGCATCAGGACGCGCACCAACTTCACCAGCGTGCCCATTTCGACAGCTTCGGGCCCGACCGGCACCGTAGCGGCAAGGACCTGAGGCACGGCGTAGACGGTCATGCCGGCCAGGGTGCCATACTGGGACATTGTCATGCTGAGCAGTTCGCCGACCCAGGGCAGAACCAGAACGGTTGCCACCCCCAGCACAGCAGTGAAGGCAATGGACGCCGCCACGTCGGCTTGGGTTGCGCCGATGACTGGTGCAACGGCTGCGATGGCGGAATTGCCGCATATTGCGTTCCCGCTAGCGATGAGGGTCGCCATCTTCGCCGGGAGGTTCAGTGCGCGGCCAATCAGGAAGCTGGCTGTGAGGGCGCCAACGACAACGAGAACCACGCTGATCATGAGCAGCGGTCCCGCAGCGACAATCGTCATGGCACTCACCGAGGCTCCTAGCAGCACGACGGCAAATTCGAGCATCTGTTTGCCGGCATAGGCGATGCCACGCTGAAGATGGGCGGGCGGCACCCAAAGGCTGCGGATCAGGGTGCCCAGCAGGATCGCGATCACCAACGTTTCCACCCAGGCACGGCCCAGCAGCCGCGCCTCCAGCCAGGCCAAACCGGCAGATGCCAGCGTAACGCCAACACACAAGAGGATACCTGGCAGCAGCGTGCGTGCCTTTTCGGCGATGGTCGTTGTGATCGTGGCGGACATGGTACCTAGCGGGCTGATGACTTCGACGACCGTGACAAGGCGTCCATGTCGCGTCAACCCATGGTGGCGCTACGGCAACGGAGACGGACCTTGGATCTCAAACCTGGCAGCAGGACGTCGGTGCCTTGGTCGTCCCGACCATGTTCTGCATCCCGAAGGAGGGGGGAGCGATATAGGGCGACGACGGGTTGTTGGAGTGGAGGTCGGGAGCCAGACTGCAACGAACAAGCTGTGGTGTCTCAGTGTATCCACATCGAACATCTTCCCTTACGGTTGAGGCGGGCAGTCATCGGAGGGTCGCATGAGCAAACCGGTCGGCATGAGTGATGTTGAGTGGGCGATGCGCTGCGACCTTGCTGCAGCGTTTCGGCTTTCGGTGTGCTTTGGCTTCAACGAAGGGCTGGGAAACCACTTCAGCCTGATGCTGCCCGGATATGACGACCGGTTCCTGGTCAATGCCCGCGGTCTCCTTTTCCAGGAGATCACCGCCAACAACCTGCTGGTGGTCGACTTTAAGGGGAATGTGATTTCGGGGGGGCGGGAGGTCCGTTCGGTGACCTATCACATTCATGCACCGGTGCATGCGGTCAACCCGGCGGCAAAGTGCGCGATCCATCTGCACCCGCCCCACATTACGGCACTTGCGATGATCGAGGGTGGACGGCTTTCCATGGCCCACCACAACAACCTCCTCGTGAACCATCGCGTTGCCTATGACGACGAAGCCACTGGACCGGCGACGAACCTGGAAGAAGGGTATCGGCTGGCCCGGGCGCTCGGCGACGCGACAACTCTGGTGATGGCCAATCATGGGGTGATGACAGTTGGTCCCACCGTCCATGACGCATTCCATGAGCTATGCGTCGTGGAAAAGACTGTTGGGTATCAACTTTTTGCAGCGTCGACCGGGCTGCCACTGCGCCGGCAGCCGGATCACCTGCGCTGGACACACCACAAGGGCGCTTGGAGCGAGGTGCATGATGGCCGCCAGTTCCTCGACGCTTGGCGTCGGATCCTGGATCGTGAGGAACCTGACTACGCGTCGTGATCGATATAGATTGGGAGAGAGCCATGGTTGACCCTTGCCCCTTGATCGACATCTCGGGCGGCCCACACGATCGCGGAGTGCAGCACGGACGGCTTGCCGCGGACCGCATCGCCAAGGGCATCGCTCACTATATGGCGCAGATTGGGCGTTCGGGCCTGGATGACGGCGCGATTGTTGGTTTGATCCGTGACTACGTTCCGGTCATTGAAGCGTTCGACCCGCTTTATCTCGAGGAGATGCGCGGTATCGCCCAAGGTGCCGATGTCTCGTTCGAGCAGATTGTGTTGCTGAACGCTCGAACGGAGATCCTCAAGCTGGCGGAGCGGCCCGATCTACGCACGCGACTGGCTGAACGACTCCCGGATGGATGCACCGGGGTTGTTGTTATGCCCGAGGCTACGGCAGCAGGCCGGCTGATCCATGCCCAGAACTGGGATTGGAAGGCGGAGTGCGCGGAGACGGCGGTTGTGCTGCGGATCCGCAGATCCGACGGACCGGATATCCTCACCTTTACGGAGGCGGGAGGGCTTGCCCGATCAGGATTGAACGAGGCGGGAATCGGCCTGACAGCCAACTATCTGCAGTCCGATCGCGACTACCGTGAGGTCGGGGTGCCGCTTGCCCTAATACGGCGCAAGGTGTTGGAGCAGGAATACCCGGCACTCGCCATGCGTGCGGTCTATGCCACAGCCAAGTCGGCCGCGAACAATATGATCGTCAGCGCGTCGACCGCGAGCGGCCAGGGCGTTGCAATCGACTTCGAGTGCGCGCCGGATGAGACCTTTCAGGTGCACCCCGATAGGGGCCTGTTGACCCACGCGAATCACTTCGTGAGCCCCGTGGCCTTGGTAAAGCTGCGTGACACGGGTGTCGCCAGTACCCCCTGTTCCCTTTATCGCGATATCCGGGTTCGGGACTTGCTGCTTCCTCACTTGGGTGATGCGACACCTGACAATGTGAAGCACGCGCTGTTTGATGATTTTGGGGCGCCCTACTCCGTCTGCCGTCCTCCCCGACCCAACGATGCGAATAACCTATCCGCGACGGTTGCAATGATCGTCATGGAGCCGTCGGTCGGAGTGATGGACGTTGCGATGCTGCCGGCATTGAACAGGCAATTTAGCCGATTTTCCCTGGCCAAGGAATCTTCCGCGCAACGCCGTGCGGCGGAATAGTGAAAGAGACACCAGCTTCAGACCGCGAGAGGGGGCTGAAGCTGGTGCATTGGCCTTCGAAACCGATCAGCCGGGAGCGCGATCGCCTGGCGAAAGCGACAGAGGCACCCATTGGAGGCCGTCACTCGTCTGAACCAGCATCAGCACGGACCTACGGTTGGCCTTTCGGACCCTTTCGACACGCTCTTGCACGTCGTTGGGGGTGGTAACCTCCTCCTGCTGGACCTCGACGATCACGTCGCCGGGCTTTAGGCCTTTGTCGGCAGCTGGCGTTCCCTGCAGAACGCCCGTGATGAGCACGCCCTTCTGATCCCCACCGAGTTGGAAGCGTTCCCGTGCTTCCGGGGTAATTGGGGACAGGCGCAGACCCAGGCCTGATAGTTCAACTGGCTGGGTCGGTGCAGGCTTGTCTGGTGCAGCGGAGGCCACGCGCTGTTCATCCGGCAATTCACCGACCTTGGCTTCCAGAGTCACCTCCTTGCCGTCGCGCCACAGGACGACCGGAACCTGCTTGCCGATCTCTGTGTCTGCGACGATGCGTGGCAGGCTTCGCATGTCCTTAACGTCTTGCCCGTTGAACCGGAGCACCACGTCGCCGTTCCTGATCTTGGCTGCATCGGCGGGACCGCCATCTGTCACGCCGGCGATCATCGCACCCAAGGGCTCCTTGAGGCCGATGCTTTCCGCGATGTCGGGGGTTACCTGTTGAATGCGCACGCCCAGCCAGCCGCGCCGAGCCCGTCCGAAATCGCGTAACTGGGCGACGACGTTCTTGGCAAGGACGGCGGGAATGGCAAAACCGACACCCACGGACCCACCAGTCGGTGAGTAGATGGCGGTGTTGATGCCGACAACCTCTCCGGACATATTGAACAGAGGTCCACCAGAGTTGCCCTTGTTTATCGCAGCGTCGGTCTGGATGAAGTTGTCGTAGGGGCCCTGCTGGATATCGCGGCCACGGGCAGAGACAATGCCTGCTGTGACCGTGCCGCCAAGGCCGAAGGGGTTGCCGATCGCCAGCACCCAGTCGCCCACCCGCGCCGTGTCGGAATCGCCGAATTGGACCGCAGGCAGAGGGCGGTCGGCAATGACTTTCAGCACCGCCAGGTCGGTTCGCTCATCCTTGCCGATCAATGTCGCCTTCAGCATCATCCCATCATGCATGGTGATGGTGATCTCATCCGCGCCGTCGATAACGTGGTTGTTGGTAACGACAATTCCAGACGGATCGATGATGAACCCCGACCCAAGACTTTGGGACCGGCGTGCCGGCGGGTTGCGGTCCCCTCGCTGACCGGGTGCTGCCCCTGGAGGAGCACCTGGCGGGCGGTTGCGCTCCATGAAATCACGGAAGAAGCGCTCGAAGGGCGACCCCGGTGGGAACTGCGGCATATCGGGTGAGCCGCGATCGCCGCGGGCTGCGACGGTCTGGCTCGTTGAGATGTTCACGACGGCCGGTAGAAGCTTCGCGGCCAAGTCGGCAAAGCTCTCGGGCGCGGAGCGCGCCTGCGCGATGTTAACGATACCGGGCAACGCTGGCGCGGCCAGCGCCAGACTGAGTGCCAGAACAGCACCTCGGACGGCACCGGTGCCCCGCCGGGGCCGCCAAGACGTGAAGACGCCGGGGTCGATCATGAGGGGATCCTATTGCTCGCGATGGTAATGTGGGCGGCGGCGCGCACTACCGCAAGCGGAGCGCCTTCATCAACAATGGCGCTCCGCTGAGGGTGATACCCCCTTCTCGCAAAGACATCAGGGAGCCCGTGGCACTGTGGGAGTCGGGCCGGGAGTTGCAGCGCTTGCGGCTGGCGCCTCGCGCAGAAGCTTCAGGAAGCCATCTCCGGGGGTCATGACGAGCCGTGAGCCACCTTGGGCAAAGGATTCCCGGTAGGCCTGCAGGGTTCTCCAGATCTGGAAAAAGTGAGGGTCGCGATTGAATGCATCTGCATAGATCGCGATGGCTTGCGCTTCACCCTCGCCTCGCAAGCGATCGGCCGTGCTGCGGGCGTTGGCAAGGAGGACCGTGCGCTCCCGCTCGGCATCGGCGCGGATGCGGGCGGCTGCTTCATCGCCCTCAGCCCGAGCCTGAGCTGCGACACGCTGACGCTCCGATTGCATACGGGACAGAATCGCCTGGGTGTTCTCTGGAGGCAGGTCGGCACGGCGAATACGAACGTCGGCGACCTCAACGCCGAAGTTCCGCATCTCGGCGTTAACCTGTTCCCGGATCAGGGCCATGATGCGACCGCGGTTGGATGACAGCACGTTCAGTAGCTGTTCGTTGCCGAGCACACGGCGCAGGGACGAAGTGACCACGGAGTTCAGGCGGGCACGAATGCCATTCTCGGTGGGGCCGACGGCCTGATAGTAGCGCAGCGGATCGACGATGCGGTAGCGGGTGAAGCTGTCGACGATGAGGCGGCGCTGATCGCCAAGGATGACTTCCTCGGGCGGCAGCTCATAGTCGAGCAGCCGACGATCAAACCGGATGACAGTCTCGGCGAGCGGCCACTTCAACTTCAGGCCGGGCTCGGTGATCACACGGCGCGGTTCGCCCAGGCGCGTGACGAGAACCTGATCGGTCTGCTCGACAGTGAACATGGAGGCGGCGGCCACCACAGCGGTCGCGGCTAGCGCGACGAGAGCAATAAGGGAGCGGCTCATCGGGTGGTCCCCCGCGGAGGAGTGGCAGGTTGCCCTGTTGGCGCGAATCCAGCCCCCGGCTGTGCTGGTGCGGGGCGGGTTGGGCGTGTCGCCTCGCCGAGCGGCAAGAATGGCATGATGCCCTGCAGCCTGTCGTCGACGATGACAGAAGGGGTGTTGCCGAGAATTTCCTGCATCGTCTCGATGTACAGGCGCTGGACCGTAACCTCCTTGGCGGCTTCGTAGGCCTGAAGAACGGACAGGAAGCGCTGTGCCTGGCCGGTTGCCTCAGCGACCGACACCTCGCGCGCCGCGGTAGCTTCGGCGACCAAGCGCGCCGAGTTGCCTCGGGCACGGGGAACAATGTCGTTCTGATAGGCATCGGCCTCATTGCGAGCTCGGTCGGCATCCGTGTTGGCGCGCTGCACATCTCGGAAACTGTCGATGACGGCGGCGGGCGGGTCCACTTTCTGCAACTGCACCTGCGTTACCTCGACGCCGGCATGATACTGGTCGAGGATGGCTTGGACGCCACGAAGCACGTCGGCCTCGATACGGGCACGGGCATCCGTGAGGGCTGGCTGGATGGGCGTGCGGCCGATCACTTCGCGCATGACGCTCTCGGCGGCCGACTTCACGGTGTATTCCGGGTGGCGGGTGTTGAAGAGGAAATCGCCGGCGCTCTGCACGCGCCAGAAAACGGCGAAATTGATGTCGATGATGTTCTCATCGCCAGTCAGCATCAGGCTTTCCTCAGGGAGGTCGCGCCCGGCGGTCTCGCGCCCGCGGAGTGAGCGGATCTCGACCGGACGAGCATCGGAGATGCCGGTGCTGAAGCCTACCTCGACGCGGTTGATGCGGGTGACCGCAGGTAACAGTACCCGCTCCACCGGCCACGGGACATGGTAGTTAAGGCCAGGGAAGGCGGTACGATTGTAGGCCCCGAAGCGGAGGACCACGCCCTGCTCATCCGGCTGCACGCGATAAAAGCCGCTAGACAGCCAAACCACCGCGACCAAGGCGCCCATGATCGAAATGCCCCGGCCGCCGCCGAGAATCGATGGCATCCGCGGTCCGCTGCCCCCCGGCATAGCGCCGCGGAACATGGATTGAACCCGGGCTATCAGCTCATCGAGGTCGGGTGGTTGATTGCCGCCATTGCCGCCAGGCCCGCGCGGTCCACCACCCCACGGGCCCTGCGGCCCTTTGGGTCCGTTGCCTTGCGGCCCGCCCGGGGGCACGCCCCATGGTCCGCCACCTCCAGATCCGGAGTGGACGACGGCAAAGCTATCGGCGTCGCTGGGAGCGCCGTTGGAGGAAGACATGAGCGAACTGGGCTCCTGTGCGCGTTTTCGCCTATGCAGGGTAAGGGCATTGGCTTCCGGAGTTGAAGCAGCCATATCCCTGGCATGACACGCCTGCATATTGACTGGGTGCGAAGGGTTTTCAAGCGCATGAGCGAGCCAAGTGCTGCCTCCTTGAAGGAGGTTCTCCGCAATGTGGCCGATCCAGAGAGCGGACGTGACATCGTCTCGGCGGGGATCGTCGAGGGAATCGAGGTGCGCCGTGGGCCGCATGGTGTGCTCGTTCAGGTCAGCCTGCTGACCGAGCGCAGTCGCGTGCAGGTGATGGAGGCGGTTCGGCAGAAGGTTGAGACGGTGTTAAGCGCCGAGCGAGGCGTGCAGAACGTTGCAGCGGTGCTGACGTCGCACTCGGCGTCTCGGCCTGGCGGGCGACCCGAGCAGTCGCACGGCCACGCGCCACGCCCTACGCCCCAGGGCGGCGCTCCGGAAAAGACTGTCCTGTTGCCGAACGTGAAGAGCATTGTTGCCGTAGCATCGGGCAAAGGAGGCGTGGGCAAGTCCACCGTGGCGGTGAATCTCGCCGTTGCACTGGCACAACTCGGCCTTAGGGTGGGCCTGCTCGATGCTGACATCTATGGTCCGAGCTTGCCACGAATGTTGGGGCTGGCACGGAAGCCGGAGGTCCGCGGAGACAGGATGATTCCCCTGGAGGCCTGGGGCCTGAAGGCGATGTCCATCGGCTTCCTTGTGGATGAAGATACGGCCATGATCTGGCGCGGTCCCATGGTGATGGGCGCTCTGGAGCAGATGATGGGCCAAGTCGAGTGGGGCGAGCTCGACGTGATGATAGTTGATATGCCCCCTGGGACCGGTGATGCGCAGCTTACCATGGCGCAAAGGGTCACTCTGGCAGGAGCGCTCGTTGTCTCTACACCTCAGGATATCGCGCTGCTGGATGCGCGACGGGGTGTGAAGATGTTCGAACGGACCCGCGTGCCTGTGCTGGGTCTCGTGGAGAACATGAGCTTCTTCTGCTGCCCGAATTGCGGCCACAGGTCCGAGATATTTGGTCATGGCGGCGCCCGCGCAGAGGCCGATAAGCTTGGGATTGAGTTTTTGGGCGAAATTCCTCTGCTACTCGACATTCGGAGTGCCGCCGATGCGGGCACACCGATCGTCGCCAGTGCGCCGCAAAGCGACGCCGCTCGTGCCTATCGTGATGTGGCGGCACGGCTACTGGCCAAGCTGGAAGGGAAGCAAGGACACGCGGGTGGGCCCCGCATCGTGATCAGCTGAGCGCGGCGTCAGTCTCTGCTGCTGAGGGCATGCTGCCTTGCGTGCCCTTGCGTGTGCAACAAAGACCGGCGGCTACATTTGCGCGATGCAACGCTTGGCGAAGGGGCAAACCGCGATCGAGCGCCGCAGCGAGGACGCCTGTGAAGCAATCCCCGGCACCAGTTGTGTCTAGAGCGTCAATCGGAGCGGCGGGAAGAGCTACGGCCCCATCTTCCGTCTGGGCCTCCAAGCCACGTTCGCCCAGCGTGATCACGACGGTGACGCCTCCAAGACGCTCGCTGATCGCCGCAGCACCGGAAGCACAACGAAGTTGATGAGCCAGGAAATCCGCCTCACCCTCGTTGACCACTAGGACGTCGAGGCTGCTGAGCGCCGCTTCATCGAGTGGTGCGGCCGGAGCAAGGTTGAGCACGATACGGCATTCGGCCTTTCGAGCGCGGCGGATGAGTTCTTCCGTATCGGCGCGGGGGGC
>CAMDAM010000095.1 GCA_945888575.1 Asaia bogorensis
CAACGGCTTCGATTGCGGCAACTGCCGCCACACCAGCGCCACCCCCACCGCCACCGCGCCCACCAGTTCCAGCCCCACCGCGAACGGCGACTGCCCATGCCCCAGCCCGTCGATCCCCAAGATCAGCAGCCCAAAGAACGCCGCATTCAGCGCCGCACTCGCCGGATCGAATTTCTGCCCCCCCAGCGGCGTCTCCGGCAGCGCCTTCCACCCGATCGCCAGCGCCAGCACCCCCAGCGGCAAATTCACCGCGAACAGCATGTGCCAATCCGCCACCGCCAGAATGCCGGAAGCAATGGAAGGCCCCATCGCCGACGTCGTCCCCCCGATCATGGCGTTGTATCCAACCCCCCGCCCCAGCTGCGCGGAGGGGTAGATGAACCGGATCAGCGCGGTGTTCACGCTCATCACCCCCGCCGCCCCGAACCCCTGCAGCACCCGGGCCCCCACCAGCTGCGGCATCGTCTGCGCCAGCGCACACGCGCCAGACGCCACCGTGAACAGCACCAGCCCCCACAGATAAACCCGCCGATACCCCAGCCGCTCCCCCAGCGAGGCGAACGGCAACAGCGTCATCGTCACCGCCAGCTGATACGCATTGGAAACCCAGATCGCCTCCGCGGCGCTCACCTGGAACTCCCGGCTGATCGTCGGCAGCGCCAGGTTCGCCAACGTCCCCGTCAGCACCGCCATCGCCAGCCCCAGCGCGAGCGTCACAATCGCCCACCCCCGCCGCGGAAACGGCAACCCGTCGGAAACCCCGCTCATCGACACCACACCATGCTGCACCGCAATATTCCTCGCAGCGCAGCGTCAAGGCAAGGAGGCAAGCAAGGCCTTCTTTTTGTGAACAAAAAGAAGCAAAAAAACTTCATTCAATGCCCCGGCCTTGAGCACCCTGCAAACGAACAAAAGTTTTTTGCTTCTTTTTTTCAAAAAAGAAGCCCTTCCTTCCCTTCGCCACCCCCCCGGATTCCCACGCGCCCCCGATCCCCCTACCATCCCCCCGAAACCACGCCGGGAAAGTCACGACCATGCCGAAGAACCTCAACGCCCTCCGCGGCGTCGTCCCCCCCGTCGTCACGCCCCTCAACGCCGATTACACGGTGGACTACCCCAGCTTCACCCGCGTCATCGAGCATCTCATCCAGGGCGGCGTCCACGGCCTGTTCTTCCTCGGCTCCACCAGCGAAGTCATCTTCCACGACGAAGCGACGCGCGACCGCATCCTAGCCCACGCCATCGAGGTCACCGCCGGCCGCCTCCCCGTCCTCGCCGGCGTGGTCGATCCCACCACCGACCGCGTCATCGGCCACGCCAGGCGCGCCGCGTCCCTGGGCGTCGACGGCATCGTCGTCACCGCCCCGTTCTACACCCGCACCAGCCAGCCCGAGACGGTGGACCACTTCCGCTACATCGCCGAAGCCTCCCCCACCCCCGTCATCGCCTATGATCTCCCCGTCTCCGTCCACACCAAACTGGCACGCGACACCATCAGCACCCTGGCCCGCGAAGGCGCCATCATCGGCCTCAAGGACTCCAGCGGCGACACCGGCGGCCTGCGCTACGTCCTCTCCGACCTCGCCGACCTCCCCAACTTCTTCGCCATGACCGGCGGCGAGCTGGATGTCGATGGCGCCCTGCTCATGGGCGCCCACGGCGTCGTCCCCGGCCTCGGCAACGTCGACCCGCACGGCTACGTCCGCCTCTACAACGCCGCCCTGCAGAACAACTGGGCAGTGGCGAAATCCGAACAGGAACGCCTCTGCCGCCTGTTCGAGATCGTCTGGATCGGCACCCCGCGCACCAGCGCCGGCGCTTCCGGCGTCGGCGGCTTCAAGACCGCGATGCGCGCCATGGGCCTGATTTCCACCAACACCATGGCCCGCCCGCAGCGCAGCCTGAACGCCGAGGAATCCGCCCGCGTCGAAGCCATCATCCGCGGCGTCGGGCTCCTCGCCTAGAACAGTCGCCCGTCACATCGCGCGCAGCACCAGGCTCGCATTGGTGCCGCCGAACCCGAAGCTGTTCGACATCGCCACGCTGACCTTCCGTTCCTGCGCCGTCCGCGCCACCCGGTCGATCGGGCTCTCGCGGCTCGGCACGTCCAGGTTCAGCGTGGGCGGCACCACGCCGTCCCGGATCGCCATGGCCGAGAAGATCGCCTCGACAGCCCCTGCCGCGCCGAGCAGATGCCCGGTCGAAGACTTGGTGGAAGACATGGCCAGCCCCTGCGCCGCCGCGCCGAACAGGCGCTCCACGGCAGCCAGCTCGATATCGTCGCCGGCCGGTGTGGAGGTGCCGTGGGCGTTGACATACCCGATGTCAGAGGCCGCGATCCCAGCGCTGCGCAGCGCGTTGCGCATGGCGCGGAAGGCACCATCCCCGGATTCGTTCGGGGACGTGATGTGCCAGGCATCGCCAGACATGCCGTAGCCCGCCAGCTCGGCGTGGATCCGGGCGCCGCGGGCCCGGGCGTGCTCCAGCGATTCGAGCACCACCATCCCTGCCCCCTCGCCCATGACAAACCCGTCGCGGTCGCGATCCCACGGGCGGGAGGCACGCTGGGGCGTATCGTTGAATCCGGTCGAAAGCGCGCGGGCAGCCGCAAAGCCGGCCATGCCGAGTTCCGTCACGGCCGCCTCGGTGCCGCCAGCCAGCATCACATCGGCATCGCCGAACGCGATCAAGCGCGCCGCGTCACCAATCGCATGGGTGCCGGAGGAGCAGGCCGTGGAGACCGCGCGGCGCGGCCCATGAAGGTCGAAATGCCGCGCCAGGTCGGTGGCGATGTTGTGGATCATGCCGCGCAGCATGAAGCTGCTGTCGACGCTACCGGCAAGGCGGGCGCCCTCGCTCAGGGCCTCCAGCGCGCCGCAGCCGGAGCCGATGGTCACGCCGGCCATGGCGTGCGCCTCGGGCGATGCGGGATGCCAGCCGGAATCCCGCATCGCCTCGGCCGCGGCGATCTGCGCCAGACGGCCGGCACGGTCCGCCCGGCTGGGCTCGGGGCGGGTGGCCCAGGCCGAGGCCCGAACCTGCCCGGCGACGCGGCTGGGAAGCTCGGTGTTGAAATTGGTGATGGTGCGAATGCCCGACCGGCCATTCACCAGGCGGCGCCACACCGTTTCCAGCCCATGGCCGAGCGGGCACACGATGCCCATTCCCGTGATGACGACGCGACGCATCTCGATTCGCTCCTGAGCCGGACGTTACAAGAAAGCGTCGGAACGAAGGGCACCGGGGTGAAGCTTGCGTGACATCCTATGCGCCCGCAAGGCATTCAGCCCCAGTTGCGCGCACGAAAATCCATCGCAAAGCTCGCCGCGGCCTTCCACTTGAAGTCGCGCCGCAGCGCCGTGAAGGTCGCATTCTGGTGCAGCACGCCATAGCAGGGGTCTTCGCGCTCCACGATCTCAAGCCACCGACGGAACGCCGCCTTGCGCTTGCCCTGGTCAAGCTCGCTCTGCATGAACGCCAGAATCCCGGCCGCCTCCTGGTTCTGCCACTGCCCGGCCTCCCAGGTCTGCCCGCCGGGCGCATAGGCGGCCATGGCCGCCACGGGGTCGGCGAACCAGGCAGAATTGGAATTGTCGATCACGCCGCGATGCGGGCCCTTCGGCAGCACCTGGCTCCAGTTCTCCTTCATGGAGAGCACCACGTTCAGGCCGATGTTGCGCCAGCCTTCCAGCAGCACCTGCGCAGTCGGTGTCTGGTTGGTGTAGTAGTTGTTCAGCGTGGGATACGGAATCTCCTCGCCCTTGTAGCCCGCCTGCTTCAGCAGATCGCGCGCCAGCGCAGGATCGTAGGCCGGGGCCGCCCAGTCCTCCACCATCATCTCACCGTAGAACGGCCATTGCAGGCCCTTCGGCACCACCGTCCGCCCGGCCCAAAGCCCGTCGATGATCGCCTGGCGGTCCATCCCGTGCGTCATGGCACGGCGCACCAGCGGGTTCGCCAGGGCGGGGTGGGTCTTGTCGAACACGTTCAGCCGGATATTGGCGATCAGCCCGCCCAGCACCTGGTGGCGCGACGACCGTTCGACGATCGGGATCTGGTCCGGGGCCAGGTCGCAGGCGAAGTCGAAGTCGCCGGCCAGCAGGCCGTTCACCCGGCTGATCATCTCCGGCACTTCAACAAGGCGGATCGTCTTCAGCGGCGGCCGGCCGCCCCAGTATTCGTCATGCGCCTCCAGCAGCAGCATGGTGTCCGGCTTGAAGGCGGCCACGCGGTAAGGTCCGGTGGCAACCGGCTGGCGCGCGAAATCCTGCCAGCTCGCCGCCTCCTCATAGGCACGGCGGGAAATCACCGCGGCGGTGTTGCGCGTCAGCCGCTGCGCCAGCACCGGCTCCGGCGTGCGGTTGTGGAAACGCACCGTCCGCGCATCCACAATCTCCACCCGATCGAACCCGGGCAGCGTGGCGCGCGCCGCCACCGGCACCTCCGGCGGCGGCAGCTTGCCCGCGCCCGTCGTGTTGGAGGCGAACAGCCCCGCCCGATCCGCCGATTGCCCGCTCCACATCCGCGTCGGCCCGAAGCTGAACGCCACATCCTCCGCCGTCAGCGTGTCGCCGTTGTGCAGCTTCACCCCCTGGCGCAGCGTCACCTCCAGGGTCTTGCCATCGATCTGCCGCCACGCCTCGGCCACCCGTGGCACCATGCCCAACCCGAAGGTCCAATCCACCTCCATCAGCGATTCCGTGAACAGCGACATCGTCCGCTGCCCCACATTCGAAACCTCGCGCAAGGACTCCAACGTGTTGGAGATGGAGATCTTCTGAACCGCGATGGTGATGCCGGGGCGCTGGTCGGCCTGGGCGATCGCGAAGCGCGGCAGGGCCGCACCGGCCGCCACCGCGGCAAGGCCCCGGCGAGTGATGCGGTGCATGGCAGTCTCCATCAATGCAATCCCGCCATTCTACCCGCGTATCATTGCAGGCATTTGGCATGCGTGTTGCGGTTCCGCGAAACCCCGCCGCGCGCCTCATCCCACGTGGCGATAGTGCCACACGCTCGCCGGCGGGAAGTTCAGCGGCGTCCACGCCAGCCGCCGCGCCTCCAGCCCCAGCCGCCGCGGTGAGATCGGCGACGTGGCGCAGTAGCTGTAATGCAGGAAACCGCACTCCGGCCCCACCGCACGGAACGCTGCGACGAAGCGTTGCTGCTCCGCAAACGGCAGCAGCACCAGCGGCACGCCGCAGATCACCGCCCCCACCTTCGCCGCGTTGCCCTGCAGCAGATCCGGCAAGGCGCGCGCATCCCCGGTGATCACCTGCACCCCCGGCAACGCGGCGCGCAGATGGTCCGCCATCTCCGGCACGATCTCCACCAGCGCCAGCTGCCGCGGAGCCACCCCGGAATCGAGCAACGCACGAGAGATCACGCCGGTCCCCGCACCCAGCTCCACCACGATCTCATCCGGCGCGCAGCGCGCATGCTTCGCCACGCGCCGGCACAGCGCCTGGGAGGACGGCACCACAGACCCCATCTGCAAGGGGTTGCTGAGCCAGCGTCGGAAGAACAGGCCGGCATTCGCTATGGCGCGCGCGGTCCCGGCCGGTGCGTCCTGCCCGACATGCATTTGTTGAGACAATGGAACACTCCGTTTCAAGGTCCGTGCCCGCCCAGGGGCACGAGATGGGAGAGGAAGGCCTCGGCGCAGGCGCGCCAGCTGAAGCGCTCGGCATGGGCCCGGCATGCGGTCCGGTCGGCCTGCAGTGCCGCCAGCGCCGCCGCGCGCAGATCCGGCCCCACGCAGCCCACGTTCCCGTCCGCATCGGCCAGCACGTCGCGCGGCCCGGTCACGTCGAACGCCGCCACCGGCGTGCCGCAGGCCAGCGCCTCCAGCAGCACCAGCCCGAACGTGTCGGTCAGGCTGGGGAACACGAACACGTCGCTGCCGGCATAGGCGGCGGCCAGCTCGGCGCCGAACTTCGGCCCGGTGAAATGCACCCCGGGGTAGCCGCGCTTCAGCGCCGCCAACTGCGGCCCGCCGCCCACCACCACCTTCGATCCCGGCAGGTCCAGGTCCAGGAAGGCCCGGATGTTCTTCTCCACCGCCACCCGCCCGACATAGGCGAACACGGGGCGCGGCAGGTCCCACGCGAGTGCCGGCGCCGGCGTGAACAGGCCGAGATCCACGCCGCGGGACCAATCCCGGATGTTGCGGAACCCGCGCCCGGCCAGCTCTTCCCGCAGGCTGGCAGTGGCCACCATCATGCCCTGGCCGGAATTGTGGAAGCCCCGCAGCCAAGCATACAGCCACCCCACCGGCACGCCCACGCGCGCATTGACGTATTCCGGAAACCGCGTGTGGAACGCGGTGGTAAAGGCGCAGCCGCGCTTGCGGGCCCAGGCCCGGGCACACAGCCCCAGCGGCCCTTCGGTCGCGATATGCAGCGCATCCGGCATGAAGCTCTCGATAATCCGGTTCAGCCGCCGCGCCGGCAGCACGGATAGCCGGATGTCCGGATAGGTCGGGCAGGGCAGCGTGGGGAAACGGTCCGGCCCCACCACCTCCACCGTATGGCCCATGCCGCGCAACTCTCCCGTGATCGTCTGCAGCGTGCGCACCACACCGTTCACCTGCGGCAGCCACGCATCCGAAACAATCAGGATGCGCGCCGGAAGCGGTCCCACCTGGAGCAGCCGCTTCCAGTAGCTGGGGGACCCGCCATCCCCCACGCCCGCCGCCCCTGCCTCAGGCAGGTTGCGCCACCTGCGCCCCGGCCGGCGCGGCGAAGGAGAAGCGGTTCAGCGCCGCCCAATCCAGCAATTCCATCCGGCCGTCATGGTGCTCCACCAGCGCAGTGCAGCTTTCCACCCAGTCGCCGTCGTTCATGTAGAGCACGCCATCCACCATCCGCATCTCGGCATGGTGGATGTGCCCGCACACCACGCCATCCAGCCCGCGCCGCCGCGCCTCGCTGGCCAGCGCGCCCTCGAAGCGGCCGATCGCCTTCACCGCCTCCTTCACCTGGCGCTTCAGCCACGCCGAAAGCGACCAGTAGGGATAGCCAAGCCGCCGGCGCACCGTATTGAACCACCGGTTCACCACCAGCGCCGCCGTGTAGGCCCAGTCGCCCAGCAGGGCGAGGAACTTGGCATAGCGCACCACGCTGTCGAACTCGTCGCCATGCATGATCAGCAGCCGGCGATGGTCCGCCGTCACGTGCACCGCCTCGCTGCGCAGCCGGATACCGCCAACCTCCAGCCCCATCGGCAGCCACGTCCGGAACATCTCGTCATGGTTGCCGGGAATATAGGTCACCTCGGTGCCGTTGCGCGCCTTGTGCAGGATCAGCTTCAGCACCTCGTCATGCGCCGCATCCCAGTACCAGGATTTGCGAAGCCGCCACCCGTCGATGATGTCGCCCACCAGGTACAGCTTCTCGCTGCTGGTGCGCCGCAGGAAATCCGCCAGGAAGTCGCTCCGGCAGCCTCGCGTCCCAAGATGCAGGTCGGAAATGAAGATCGCCCGATAGCGGTGCAATCCCAGGGTAGCGTCGGGCGCGGCGGCATTCATGCGATGCGGATCCGAGGTGATGGCCGCACCAGAACCGCGCGACTCCGCGCCGCGCACGTGAAGTTTCAATGACCCGGGGCCCCTCGGGCCTCGTTGGCCAATATCATCGAATGTCCCACGAAGCGTCATCGTGCCGTCATCGCCGGCGTGGCATTCCTACGCTTTGAAATTCCGCGCCAGGCCCTGCTGGCGGTGAACGGGCGGCATGATCGTCATCTACAACCCCACCGCTGGCCGGCGCCGCATCCGCATGCTCTGGCGCGTGCTGGATATGCTGCTCCTCGCCGGCAAGCGCGTGGAGCTGGTCGAAACCCGCTGGGCCGGCCACGCCACCCAGCTTGCCGAGCAGGCCGCGGCACAGGGCCACCAACTCGTGGTCGCCGCCGGCGGAGACGGCACCATCGCCGAGGTCGCCGGCGGCATCACCGGCACCGGATGCCAGCTGGGAATCATTCCGCTCGGCACCGCCAACGTGCTGGCGCACGAGCTGGGCCTGCCGTTCCAGCCGGAGCAGATCGCCGCCATGCTCGGCACGGCCCGCACCCGCGAGATCTGGCCCGGCATCGCCCGCTCAGCCGATGGCGCCCCCTTCCCGCGCCGCGGCGTCTTCGTGCAGATGCTGGGCGCAGGATTCGACGCGCAGGTCGTCCACCAGATATCGCTCCCGCTCAAGCGCGCCCTCGGCGCCGCCGCCTATGCGCTGCAAGCCGGGCGGGAGCTGGGCCGCTACGGCTACCCGGCCGTCCGCGTCAGCATCGACGGCACCGCCTTCGAGGCGGCGAGCGTCATCGTCACCAAGGGGCGGCTCTACGGCGGCCGGCACATGCTGGCCCCCGACATGGCCCCCACCCGCCCCGGCTTCACCGTGGCGCTGTTCGATCGCAGCGGCCCGCTGGCCACCATCCGCTACGGCCTGGCCCTCACCCTCGGCCTGCTGCCCCACATGTCCGGGGTCCGGCTGCTGCCGGCCCGCTCGGTCGTGATCGAGGCGCACGCCGTGCCCGTGCAAACCGATGGCGACGCCGGCGGCACCGCGCCGCTGGAGGTAACGGATGCCGCGCGCCCCATCGCGGTGGTGGTGGTCTAGGCACCTCCCCTCCGCCACCCTCCTTGCCGCCTGCCACGATCCAGGGCTACGTTCACGTCTTCCATTCGGAAGGAATGGCCGTCCAGCGCGCGCCGCCCCCCACAGGGGCTGCGCCGCCCGCGGCCTGTCCCGCCGCCACAACAACCACAAATCGGGGCTCACAATGCTGCGAAGCTGGACCATTGGCTTGCTCACCGCCTGCACCCTGGCCGGCCCGGCCCTCGCCCAGGCCCCCAAGGACACGCTGGTCGTCGACCTGCCGGGCGACGTCGCCACCATGGACCCCCATGTGCAGTGGGATACTGAGAGCTACTCGGTCTACCGCAACATCTTCGACAACCTCGTCACCCGCGACACCGCCGGCAAGATCGTCCCGCAGGTCGCCACCGCCTGGCGCTACACCGATCCGACCACGATCGTCTTCGACCTGCGCACCGACATCACCTTCAGCGACGGCTCCAAGCTCACGCCGGCCGACGTGGTGTTCAGCATCAAGCGCATCACCAACCCCGCCTTCCGCAGCCCGCAGCTCTCGCAGTTCGACCAGATCATCGCCGCCGAAATCACCGGCCCCGCCCAGGTCACGCTGCGCACCAAGTCGCCCTACCCCGTGCTGCTCGCCCAGCTGGTCAAGCTGTCGATCGTGCCGCAGGCGGTGGTGGAAAAGCTCGGCGACCAGGCCTTCAACCAGCAGGTCATCGGCTCCGGCCCCTATGTGCAGAAATCCTGGCAGCGCGGCGTCGCCAGCACGCTGGAAGCCAACCCCGGCTACTGGCGCGGCGCCGCCCCGTTCAAGACCGTCACCTTCCGCGCCGTGCCGGATATCGCTACCCGCATCGCCGATGTCCGCACCGGCCGCGCCGACATCACCCGCGGCCTCTCGCCAGACGACACGGCCTCGCTCAAGAACGAACGCAACCTCCAGGTCCTCAGCGTCGCCACAGAGCGCGTCACCCACCTGTTCCTCAACCCCGCCCTCGGCGCCACGCGAGACAAGCGCGTCCGCCAGGCCATCGCCCACGCCATCGACCGCGATGCGATCATCGCCGCCCTCATGCTCGGCTTCCCCAAGCGCGCCGACGTGATGCTCACCGAAGCCGCCTTCGGCTGGGTGGGCGACGTGCCCTACTGGCCGCACGATCCCGCCCGCGCCAAGGCCCTGCTCAAGGAAGCTGGCGCCGAAGGGGCCGAAATCCAGTTCCTCACCTCCCCGGTCTACGACCGCCGCGTCAACGAGGCGGTGCAGCAGATGCTGGGCGAGGTCGGGCTCAAGGTCACCTTCGTGATGGTAGACCAGCCCACCTTCCTGCGCCGCCGCCAGGGCACGCCGGAGGAAGCGCTGAACATGGCCCAGGGCCGCTGGTCCTGCGCCTGCCAGGATGCCGATGGCGTCATCTTCCCGCTGTTCCGCACCGGCAGCCAGTGGGCCAAGTTCAGCAACGCCGGCTTCGACCAGGCCGTCGATGCCGCCCGCGTCACCCTCGATGAGAAGGAGCGCCTCACCCACTACCGCCGCGCCTTCACCATCCTGCGCGACGAGGTCGCCGCCGTGCCGCTGTTCCAGGATGCCGCGATCTACCTCGCCCGCCGCGAGCTGAAATGGACCCCCACCCCCAACGAAGCCTTCTTCGTGTTCGACATGAAATGGGTGCCCTGATCCCGGCGGCTTGATGATCCGCCTTCTCGCCGGCCGCCTGCTCCAGGCGGCCGTCGCCAGCTTCGGCGTCCTGACGATCGTCTTCTTCGTCATGCGCCTCTCCGGCGACCCCACCCTCCTGCTGGTGCCGGAAGGCGCCAGCGCGGAGCAGGTCGCCCAGCTGCGCACCGCCCTCGGCTTCGATCGCCCCCTGGTCGTGCAATACGCCGCCTATCTCGGCGATCTCGCCCGGCTCGATCTCGGCGAATCCCTCGTCCAGCGCGCCCCCGTGGCCGGGATCGTGGGGGAGCGCATCCCCTACACAATGGCCCTGGCCGGCGGCGCGCTGCTGGTGGCGCTGGGCATCGGCATCCCCGCCGGCATCCTCATGGCCGTCCTCCGCGGCGGCGTGCTGGAACGTGCGCTGGCCGCCCTGGTCCTGGCCGGCCAGAGCCTGCCCACCTTCTGGTCCGGCATCCTGCTGATCCTGTTCTTCGGCGTGTACCTCGGCTGGCTGCCCACCTCGGGGGCAGACGGCCCCGCCTCCCTCATCATGCCCGCCATCGCCCTGGGCGCGCTCACCATGTCCACCTTCGCCCGCATGGCCCGCATCTCGGTGCTGGACGAACTCTCGCGGGATTACGTCACCGCCGCCCGCGCCCGCGGCCTCTCGGTCTGGGCCGCCGTCTCGCGCCACGTCCTGCGCAACGCCGCCATCCCCGTCGTCACCATCGCGGCGCTCGAAATCGGCAACCTCCTGGCCGGCGCCGTCATCGTGGAAACCGTCTTCGCCTGGCCAGGGATCGGCCAGCTCGCCATCCAGTCCATCCAGGCGCGCGACTTCCTCGTGGTGCAAACCGTCGTGCTCTTCGTCTCCTCGGTCTACATCGCCATGAACCTGCTGGCCGACCTCGCCTACGCCACGATCGACCCGCGCATCCGGGGCCGCGGCTGATGCGCGGCGTCTCGCCCGGCATGGCCGTCATCCTGCTGCTGCTGGTGGCCTTCATCGTCGCCGCCCTGGCAGCCCCCTGGATCGCGCCCTTCGATCCCCTGCGCCAGTCCCTCCTGCTGCGCCTGCGCCCGCCCGGCACCACGGTCGCCGCCGGCATGTACCTGCTGGGCACCGACGATCTCGGCCGAGACCTGCTCTCCCGCGTGCTGCACGGCGCCCGCGCCAGCATCGCCGTCGCCGCCCTGTCGGTGTCGATCTCGCTCGCCTTCGGCACCCTGCTCGGCCTGCTCGCCGGCTGGTTCCGCGGCTGGGTCGCCATCGCCATCATGCGGTCGGTGGACACCATGCTCTCCATCCCCGCCATCCTGCTCGCCGTGCTCACCGTGGCCGTCCTCGGCCCCAGCTTCCTCAACCTCATCCTCGTGCTCGGCCTCACCCGCTGGCCGCGCTACACCCGCGTCGCCTATGCCCAAACCCTGCAGGTCGCCACGCTGCCCTATATCCGCGCCGCCGAGATGGCCGGCGCCGGCTCCACCCGCGTCCTCTGGCGCCACATCCTGCCCAACATCGCCGGCCCGCTGATGGTCGTCGCCACCAGCGAATTTGGCCTGATGATCCTGTTCGAGGCCGGCCTCTCCTTCCTCGGCCTCGGCATCCAGCCGCCCTACCCCTCCTGGGGCTCCATCATGTCGGTCGGCCGGCAATACGTGGAACGCGCCTGGTGGCTCACCGTCTTCCCCGGCGCCTGCCTCTTCGTGCTGGTGCTCTGCGTCAACCTCTTCGGCGACTGGCTGCGCGACCGCGTCGACCCGAGGTCACAGGGCAGATGAGTATGGGCCGATGACCACCGAACCCGCCCTCATCGTCGAGAACCTCTCCCTCGCCCTCGGCCGCGCCAACCTCGTCGATGGCGTCGGCTTCTCCGTCGCCCCCGGCGAGGTCCTCGCCCTGGTCGGCGAATCCGGCTGCGGCAAATCCGTCACCGCCCAGGCCATCATGCGCCTGCTCGCCCCCGTCATCCGCCAGACCGGCGGCCGCGTCCTGCTCGGGGGCCAAGACATCACCGCCCTGCCCGAACGCGCCATGCGCGCCCTGCGCGGCCAGGCCATGTCGATGATCTTCCAGGAACCCCAGGCCGCCCTCGACCCGCTCGCCACCGTCGGCACCCACATCGCCGAGGCCCTGCGCCGCCCCCTGCGCGACGTGCGCGACCAGGTCCTCCAGATGCTCGCCGAAGTCGGCATCTCCGACCCCGCCCGCCGCATCGACCAGTACCCCTTCGAACTCTCCGGCGGCATGTGCCAGCGCGTCATGATCGCCTGCGCCCTCATCTCCCGCCCCGCCGTACTTTTGGCGGACGAACCCACCACCGCACTGGATGTCACCATCCAGGCCCAGATCCTGGATCTCCTGCGCCGCCTTGCCGCCGAACGCCGCACCGCCGTCGTGCTCATCACCCACGACATGGGCGTGGTCGCCGACATCGCCGACCGCGTCGCGGTGATGTACGCCGGCCGCATCGCCGAAACCGGCCCCACCGCCCAGATCTTCGCCCGCCCGCGCCACCCCTATACGTCGCTCCTCCTCGCCTCCATCCCGCGCCTCACCGACGCGCCGAAATCCGCCCTCGCCGTCATCGAGGGCCGCGTCCCCACCCCCGCCGAATTCGGCCCCGGCTGCCGTTTCGCCTCGCGCTGCCCCCTGGCCGACGACACCTGCCGCGCCGCCACCCCCCCCCTGCGCGACATGGGCGACGGCCGCCTCTCCGCCTGCTTCCACGCGGAGCAACTGCCATGACCGCCCCGGTGCTTGAGGTCACCGACCTCGCCGTCCACTTCCCCGGCCGCACCGGCGCCCCCGTCCGCGCGGTCGATGGCGTCTCCTTCGCCGTCGCCCCCGGCGAAACCCTCGGCCTCGTCGGCGAATCCGGCTGCGGCAAGTCCACCGTCTCCAACGCCGTCGTCGGCCTCGTCCCCCCCACGCGCGGCAGCCTGCGCGTCATGGGCACGGAGATGGCCGGCGCCACCCGCGCCACCAAGCACGACATCCGCGCCCGGGTGCAGATGGTCTTCCAAGACCCCGTCACCTCCCTCAACCCGCGCATGAGCGTCGGCGCCGCCGTCGGCGAACCCCTCCTCGTCCGCGGCCTCGCCCGCGGCGCCGCCCTCCGCACCAGGGTCTCGGAACTGCTGGAGGAAGTCGGGCTACGGCCGGAACACGCCCAGCGCTACCCGCACCAGTTCAGCGGCGGCCAGCGCCAGCGCATCGTCATCGCCCGGGCGCTGGCCCTGCGCCCGGACCTCCTGGTCTGCGACGAACCGGTCTCGGCGCTGGACGTCTCCGTCCGCGCCCAGATCCTCAACCTGCTGGTGGAACTCCAGCAGCGCCGCGGCATGGCCAGCCTCTTCGTCAGCCACGACCTCGCCGTCGTCCGCCATGTCTGCGACCGCGTTGCCGTGATGTATCTCGGCCGCCTGGTCGAACTCGCCCCGCGCGACGCCCTCTTCGCCGCCCCGCGCCACCCCTACACGCGGGCCCTGCTCGCCGCCGTGCCGGAACCCGATCCCGTCGCCCAGCGCGCCAAGCCCCGCGTGCCGCTCGCCGGCGAAATCCCCAGCCCCTCCAACCCACCCCCGGGCTGCACCTTCCACACGCGCTGCCCCTTCGCCACCGAACGCTGCCGCCAGGAAGTCCCTGTCTGGCGCCCCCTCGGCGAAAGCATGGTCGCCTGCCACCACGCGGAAACCCTCGCCTGACCGCCAAATCTGCCCATTTTTCGCGCACTTCAACGCCGAAGCACCCACCCCCGCCCCATCACCCGCCCAACTGCCCCGATTTCAGGCATTTCGCCCTTTACACCGCCCCAGGGCCCGCTAGCGTCACCGCATCGCCCCAGGAGTGAGCCATGCCCCGCGACGCCAGCGATCCGCTCCTGCTCACCCCAGGCCCCGTCAGCGTCTCCCGCTCCACCAAGGAGGTCATGCTGAAAGACCGTGCCTCCGGCGGCACCGAATTCGTCCGCGACCTCACTTTGGCGCGCAACTACATGGTCGCCCTCGTCAACGGCCAGGGCGCCTACACCGCCATCCCCCTGCCCGGCAGCGCCACCTACGCCAATGAGGCGGTGATCGCCGGCCTCGTCCCCCCCGGCGGCAAGCTCCTCGTCCACACCAACGGCGTCTATGGCGATCGGCTCATCGAGATCTGCGCCCATACCGGCGTCCCCCACGCCGTCATCCGCACCGCCCCCTTCACGCCCCCCACCGCCGCCCAGTTCGAAGCCGCGATCCTGGCCGACCCCGCCATCACCCACGTCATGGTCGTGCACTGCGAAACCAGCACCGGCGTCCT
>CAMDAM010000096.1 GCA_945888575.1 Asaia bogorensis
AGGATCAGTCGGCGCATGCTGTGCTCATGCCACGGTATATGGGGTCATGCCGGCGGCACCGCCATATCGGCCGTGCTCCACCCGCCGCCCAGCGCCTTGTACAGCGCCAGCAAGGACTGGAACCGCGCCAGCCGCACCTGCGCCAGCGCATCCAGGTTGCTGAAAAGCGTCGTCTGCGCATTCAGCGTCGCCACGATGTCGATCGTCCCCGCCAGCAACTGCGCCCGCGCGATATCCGCCGCCCGCTGGCTGATCGCCACCGCCTGGCGCGTCAACGCCTCCTGCTCGCTGCTGAAGCGCCACGCCTGCACCCCGTCCTCCACATCGGTGAAGGCCTGGATCACCACGCGCCGATACTCGGCCAGCAACTCCTCCTCCCGCGCCTGGTTCCGCGCCAGCACCGCCCGCCGCGCGCCCCCATCGAACACAGCCTGCGAGGCCGACCCCACCGCCGACACGAAAAACGACCCGGGCCCGAACAACGTCGCCAGCGCGATATTCTCGAACCCCGCCCGCCCCGAGAGCGTCACATTCGGCAGAAACGCCGCCCGCGCCGCGCGGATATTGGCATTTGCCCCGCGCAGATCCGCCTCCGCCGCCGCAATATCCGGTCGCCGCGCCAACAGCTCGGAAGGCAACCCCGGCGCCACCTCCGGCAACCGCAACGCCGAAAGCGTCCCCGGCCGCACCGTGATCGCCGAAGGCGGCCGCCCCGTCAGCACCCCCAGCGCGTTCAACTGCTGCTCCAGCTGGCTGCGCAGCCCCGGCACCCGCGCCCGCAGGCTCGCCACCAGCGCCGCCTGCTGCGCCACATCAAGCTGGTTCGCCGTCCCCACCTGCGCCCGCGCCACCACCGCCGCCAGCACCCGCTCGGAATCCGCCAGGTTCCGCTCCGCCACATCCAGCCGGTCCTGCAGCGCCAGGGCCTGGAACCACGTCCCCGCCACCGCGGAAACCACGGAAAGCGCCACGCTGCGCGCATCCAACGCCGTGGCCAGCGCCGCCGCCTCCGCCGCCTCGCGCCCGGCCGCCAGCCGCCCCCACAAATCCACCTCCCAGGAGATGCTGGGCCCGATCCCGTAGCTGCGGCTCTCCGCATACCGCCCGCTGGGCACGGACTGGCTGCCCACCCGGCGCGGAATGGTAGACCGCGCCCACTGCGCATCCGCCGAAACCCCCACCGTCGGCCACAGCGACGCCCCCGCCAGCCGCAGGCTCGCCTCCGCCTGCCGCACCCTTGCCACCGCCGCCAGGATATCCGGCGAATTCGCCCGCGCCTCCGCGATCAGCGCATCCAGCTCCGCGGAACCGAACCCCCGCCACCACTCCACCCCTGGCCACACCGGCGCCGCCGGCCCGCCCGCGCGATACGCCCCAGGCACCTCGGCCTGTGGCGGCGCGAACACCGGCCCCACCGAACACCCGGCCAGCATCAACAGTGCAACGCACACACGGGGCAGGGCAGGAACCATGCCCCATTCTCTACCCCGTCCCCCACCCGCGCGCGAGTTAAGCCTCAGAGAGCCACCTCCACCACCTCAGACGAAAGCGCATCCCCATCCACCGTCACCACCCGATACTGCGGCGGCCGCAGCACATACAGCCACTCATCCCCCGCCTGCGCGAAGGAGAAATGGGTCGAGCGCAGCCCCAGCACCTTCACCCCCGCCAGCGCCGTCTCCACCGTCAGATGCGTATGCCCATGCAGCACCGCCAGCACGCGCCCGCCCGCCAGCACCTCCGCGAACCCCGCCGTATCGTCTGCCGCCAACCCATCCAGCCGCGCTACCCCCACCGGCCCCACATTGTGATGGCTCAGCACCACCGCCGGCATCCCATCCGCCAGGCACGCCGCCAGATGCGCCACCATCTCCGCCGTCGCCACCGCCTTGTTTGCCGCGCCCCAATCCACGCAAACGAACCGAATCCCCTTGTGCTCGAACGCCACATTCATGGCCGCAGGGGCAGGGACCTCCCCCGGAAACATCTCCCGGAAAAACACCTCCCGAGGATCATGATTCCCCGGCAAAAAGTACATCGGCACATCCCGCAACCCCTCGCCGCTCGCCAACTGCGGCCCCGGCGCCACGGAAGTCCCGCGCAACCCCACCAACCCCCGAAACGTCCGGTATTCCTCGTCCAACCCCTTGTCCACGAGGTCCCCGGTGCTGACGATGAAATCCACATCCCCATGATGCCGCGCGATATGCCGCAGCACCGCCCGCAACGCATGGCTCGGCGAATACCCGCGCGACAACATCGCCTCGCTGGCCATCAGATGATGATCGGTAATCTGCACGAACCGGAACGACATCGAGAAGCACCCCCTCAAGCAAGCATCTTCTTTTTCTGAAGAAAAAGAAGCAAAAAGACTTCATGAGTCCGCGGCGTCACCACCCAAGGCGACGCCGCAAACACCAAAAGTTTTTTGGTTCTTTTTTTCAAAAAAGAACCGCTATACCGAAGCCAGAATCCGCTCCGCCAACCGAAGATGCGGCCGATCAATCATCTTCCCATCCAGCGCGAACACCCCGGCCTGAGGATTGGCCGCGAACCCGTCCCGCACCTTCCGCGCCCATTCCACCTTCGCCGGATCGGGCGTGAACGCGGCATTGATCGGCCCGACCTGCTCCGGATGGATCGCCACCTTCCCCGCGAACCCATCCGCCGCCGCCACGCCGGCCTCCTTCGCCAGCCCCACGGGGTCCCGATGATCCGGCCACGGCGTATCCAGCGCCGCCACCCCAGCCGCCGAAGCCGCCACCAGCATCGCCGCCCGCGCATGCGCAATCGCGGCGGGATACGACGCATCCGGCAACCGCGGCGGAATCCCGAGATCGGAGGAAAGGTCCTCCGCCCCGAAGCAGAACGCCAACACCCGCCCCATTCCCGCATCCCCGGCCCGAGGCATCGCCAGCAGCGAAGCCGCCGTCTCCGTCACCAGCGCCAGCACCTTGATCCGCCCCACCTCTTGCCCGCTGGCAACCTCCAGCACCTCCAGGTGATGATCCAGCGCCGCCAGATCCTCGGGCCCGGTACACTTGGGCAGCAGGATCGCATCCGGCCGCCCCGGCACCACCGCCGCGAGATCAGCCAGGTACCAAGGCGTCCCGCGCGGATTGATCCGCACCACGATATCCCCGCGCGCGGAAAGCCCCGGCAGCAACCCGCCCACCTGCGCCCGCGCCGCGTCCTTCGCCGCGGCCGCCACGGAATCCTCCAGGTCCAGGATCACCCCATCGGCCCCGATCCCCAGCGCCTTCTCGATCTTGCGCGCCGAATCCCCCGGCGCGAACAGCAGCGAACGGATCCTCACGCGCCTGCTCCTTCCACAGGCCGCCGCTTCATCAGCGCCTGCCGCTCGCACTTGGCCACCAACTGCCCCTTCTGGTTGTGCGCCTCATGCCGGAACGTCACGATCCCCGCATCGGGCCGGGACTTGCTGGCCCGCGCCGCCACCACGGTGCTGGTGGTGCGGATCGTATCCCCGGCGAACACCGGGTTCGGGAACACCGTCTCGGTCATGCCCAAATTCCCCAGCGTCGTGCCGTCGGTCAGGTTGTGCACGCTCATCCCGATCATCAGCCCCAGCGTGAAGATCGAATTCACCAGCGGCCGGCCATATTCGGTCTGCGCCGCGAACTCCGCATCCAGGTGCAGCTTCTGCACATTCATCGTCAGCGCGCAGAACATCACGTTGTCCGATTCGGTCACGGTGCGGCTCCATTCCGCATCCACCACCTTGCCCGGCACCAAATCCTCGAACCACAACCCTGGCATCGTCCGCCTCGCTCCCTATCTACGCTTTGAAACAATCTTGCGCTGGCGCGCGCGATATGCAACTCAGCGCGCCCACACATGCAAGCCAGCCCCGCGCACCCCGCGCAGGGCAATAATCGGGGAGACGGCCTGGGGTGAGCGACACCATCCTGGAGACGGCAGGGCTGACCAAGGAGTTCCGCGGCTTCGTCGCCGTGGACGATGTGTCGCTGCGCGTGCAGAAGGGTTCGATCCATGCGCTGATCGGTCCCAACGGCGCCGGCAAGACCACCTGCTTCAATCTCCTCACCCACTTCCTCGTCCCCACCCGCGGCACCATCCGCTTCAAGGGCCAGGACATCACCGGCAGCAAGCCCGCCGCCATCGCCCGCCTGGGCCTGGTGCGCAGCTTCCAGATCTCTGCCGTCTTCCCGCATCTCTCGGTGCTGGAGAATGTCCGCCTCGCCCTGCAGCGCGCCCGCGGCGCCAGCTTCGATTTCTGGCGCTCCGAAAGCGTGCTCTCGGTGTTCGACGAGCGCGCCCGCGAGCTGCTGGAGGATGTCGGCCTCACCGACTACGAGAAGGCGCTCGCCGTCGAGCTCCCCTACGGCCGCAAGCGCGCCCTCGAAATCGCCACCACCCTGGCGCTGGACCCCGAAATGCTGCTGCTGGATGAGCCCACCGCGGGCATGACGCATGAGGACGTGGACCGCATCGTCGCCCTCATCCGCCGCGTCCGCCAGGGCCGCACCATCCTTATGGTCGAACACAACCTCAGCGTCGTCGAAGGCCTGTGCGACAAGATCACGGTCCTCACCCGCGGCCGCGTGCTCGCGGAAGGGGATTACGCCACCGTCTCCGCCAACCCCGAGGTGATCGCGGCCTATCTCGGCTCCGAAGCCGGAGCCACCGCCCATGGCTGAAGCTATGCTCAAGGTCGCCAACCTCGAATCCTGGTACGGCGAAAGCCACATCCTGCACGGCGTCGATTTCGAGGTGCGGGAAGGCGAGGTCGTCACCCTCCTCGGCCGCAACGGCGCCGGCAAGACCACCACGATGAAGTCCATCATGGGCCTCGTCGGCCGCCGCGCCGGCTCCATCCGCTTCAAGGGGGAGGAGATCGTCGGCCTGCGCCCCGATCTCGTCGCCCGCCGCGGCATCGCCCTCTGCCCGGAAGAGCGCGGCATCTTCGCCTCGCTGGACGTCACGGAAAACCTGATGCTCCCGCCCCGCATCGCCGAGGGCGGGCTCGATCTCGATCGCATCTACACCCTGTTCCCCAACCTCAAGGAACGCGCCCGCAGCCCCGGCACCAAGCTTTCCGGCGGCGAACAGCAGATGCTCGCCATCGCCCGCATCCTGCGCACCGGCGCCCGCCTGCTGCTGCTCGATGAACCCACGGAGGGCCTCGCCCCCGTCATCGTCCAGCAGATCGGCCGCACCATCCGCGAGATCAAGGCGCTCGGCTTCACCGTGCTGCTGGTGGAACAGAACTTCCGCTTCGCCTCCACCGTGGCAGACCGGCACTACGTCATGGAGCATGGCAAGGTGATCGACATGATCCCCAATGCCGAGCTCGAACGGAGCATGGACAAGCTCCACGAATACCTGGGCGTCTGAAGGTCCAACCCGAAGCGCCGCCTGCCCCACGCGAAGCCACCATCACGAGTGGCCGCCACCTCACACACAGGGAGACTTCACGCATGCGCCTCTCTCGTCGCTCGCTCCTCGGTTCCGCCGCCGGTCTCGGCGCCGCTGCCGCCCTCACCGTGCCCGCCCGTGCCCAGCAGCCCGCCATCAAGGTCGGCGTGCTCACCGACATGTCCGGCCCCTACCAGGACCTCGCCGGCCCCGGCTCCATCGCCGCCACCCAGCTCGTCGCCGCCGAGTTCATGGCCGCCAACCCCGGTGCACGCGTCGAGATCGTCTCGGCCGACCACCAGAACAAGGCCGACATCGCCGCCGGCACCGCCCGCCAGTGGTTCGACCGCGACGGCGTCGATCTCGTGATCGACCTGTCCAACTCCGCCGTGGCGCTGGCCGTCGCCGGCATCGGCCGCGAGAAGAACAAGGCCGTCATCGCCACCGGCGCCGCCACCTCCGACCTCTCGGGCCGCGCCTGCAACGCCAACACCGTGCACTGGGTGTACGACACCTACATGCTCGCCAAGTCCACCGGCGGCGCCATGGTGAAGGCCGGTGGCGACAGCTGGTTCTTCGTCACCGCAGACTACGCCTTCGGCCACGCCCTGGAACGCGACGTCTCCGATTTCGTCCGCAACGCTGGCGGCCGCGTTGTCGGCTCGGTGAAAACGCCGTTCCCCGGCACCACCGATTTCTCTTCCTTCCTCATCCAGGCCCAGGCCTCGCGCGCCAAAGTGCTGGGTCTCGCCAATGCCGGCACCGACACCATCAACTGCATCAAGCAGGCCAAGGAATTCGGCATCAACAACAGCATGAAGGTCGCCGGCCTGCTGGTCTTCCTGTCAGACGTCCACGCCCTCGGCCTCGATGTCTGCCAGGGCCTGATCCTGTCCGAGAGCTTCTACTGGGACCAGAACGACCGCACCCGCGCCTTCTCCAACCGCTACAGCCCGCGCATGCAGGGCAAGCGCCCCTCCATGGTCCAGGCCGGCAACTACGCCTGCGTGATGCACTACCTCAAGGCCGCCAAGGAGATGGGCTACGCCCAGGCCAAGGCGGATGGCGCCGCCGCCATCGCCCAGATGAAGAAGATGCCCGCCGACGACGATTGCTTCGGCGCCGGCATCATCCGGGAGGACGGCCGCAAGATCCACCCGTCCTACCTCTACGAGGTCAAGAAGCCGTCGGAGAGCAAGGGCCCCTACGACTACTACAAAACCCTCGCCTCCACCCCCGCCGAGGAAGCCTTCCGGCCCCTGTCCGCCGGCGTCTGCAGCCTCGTCAAGGCCTGATCCCAACCCGCCCAAGCCGGGCCGCACTTCCGCGGCCCGGTGCCGCCTCCTGGAGAGCATCAAGAATGAGCCTGTCCCGTCGCGCCCTGCTGGGCACCGCCGCAGCCCTGCCCGCCGTCGCCGCCACCCGCTCCGCCCGCGCCCAGCGCCCCGTCATCAAGATCGGCGTCCTCACGGATCTCTCCGGCGTCTACCAGGACATCGTCGGCCCCACCGCCGTCGAATCCACCCGCCTCGCCGTGGCTGATTTCGGCGACAAGGGCTTCGACGTCGAAGTCCTCATCGGCGACCATCAGAACAAGCCCGACATCGGCTCCAACCTGGTCCGCCAGTGGTACGACCGTGATGGCGTGGACATCGTCGTCGAAGGCGGCTCCTCGGCCGTGGCGCTCGCCGTCGCCGGCGTCGCCAAGGACAAGAACAAGGCCTACATCAACTCCGGCGGCGCCACCTCCGATCTCACCGGCACCGCCTGCAACGCCAATACGCTGCACTGGACCTACGACACCTACATGCTCGCCAAGTCCACCGGCGCTGCCATGGTGAAGGCCGGCGGCAACAGCTGGTTCTTCATCACCGCCGACTACGCCTTCGGCCACGCCCTCTCGCGCGATGTCGGCAACTTCGTGACCCAGGCCGGCGGCCGCGTCCTCGGCGGCGTGCGCACCCCGTTCCCCGGCACAACCGATTTCTCCTCCTACCTGCTCCAGGCCCAGGCCAGCGGCGCCAAGGTTATCGGCCTGGCCAATGCCGGTGCCGACACCATCAACTGCATCAAGCAGGCCAAGGAATTCGGCATCACCACCCCGCTCGCGGGCCTGCTGATGTTCATCTCGGATGTCCACTCGCTCGGGCTCGAAACCTGCCAGGGCCTCGTGCTCACCGAGAGCTTCTACTGGAACCTCAACGACCGCACCCGCGCCTTCTCGGAGCGGCTGGCCAAGCGCATGCCCAACCGCCGCGCGGGCATGGCCAATGCGGGTCCCTACAGCTCCACCCTGCACTTCCTCAAGGCCGTCCAGGCGATGGGCCCCGCCGAGGCCAAGAAGTCCGGCGCGGCGCTGATCGCCCAGATGAAGAAGATGCCCACCGACGACGACGTGCACGGCCAGGGCGTCATCCGCGAGGACGGCCGCAAGATCCACCCCGCCTACCTCTTCCAGGTCAAGAAGCCGTCGGAGAGCAAGGGCCCGTGGGACTACTACAACCTCCTCGGCACCACCGGCGCGGATGAGGCCTTCCGCCCGATGAAGGACGGCAACTGCCCGCTGGTGAAGGCCTGATGCAGCGGCCCCAGGCAGGAAGGCGCCCCCGCCCATGATGATGATCTTCGGCATCCCCGCACCGCTGCTCTTCGGGCAGCTTCTGCTGGGCGTGGTCAACGGCGCGTTCTACGCGCTGATGTCCCTGGGCCTTGCCATCATCTTCGGCATGCTGAACATCGTGAACTTCGCGCACGGCGCGCTGTTCATGCTGGGCGCCTTCACCGCCTGGGGCCTGCTCAACTACGCCGGCATTGGCTACTGGTGGGCCCTGCTGCTGGCCCCCCTCATCGTCGGTGCCTTCGGCGTGCTGCTGGAGCGGCTGTTCATCAGCAAGCTCTACAAGCTCGATCACCTCTACGGCCTGCTGCTCACCTTCGGCCTCGCCCTCATCCTCGAAGGCCTGGTGCGCAACTACTACGGCTCCTCGGGCCTGCCCTACCGCATCCCCGCGGAACTCCAGGGCGCCCAGAACCTCGGCTTCATGATCATGCCGAACTACCGCGGCTGGGTCGTGCTCGCCGCCATCGTCATGTGCGTCATCACCTGGCTGGTCATCGAGAAAACCTCGATCGGCGCCAAGCTGCGCGCCGCCACCGAGAACGCGCCTTTGGTGCAAAGCTTCGGCATCAACGTGCCGCTCATGATCACCCTCACCTACGGTGCCGGCGTGGCCCTGGCCGCCTTCGCCGGCGTGCTGGCCGCACCGATCTACTCGGTGAACCCCAACATGGGGGCCAACTTCATCATCGTGGTCTTCGCCGTGGTGGTGATCGGCGGCATGGGCTCCATCCTCGGCTCCATCGTCACCGGCTTCGGCCTGGGCATCGTCGAAGGGCTCACCCGTGTCTTCTACCCCGAAGGCTCCGCCACGGTCATTTTCGTGGTCATGGTCATCGTTCTGCTCGCCCGCCCCGCCGGGCTCTTCGGAAGGGCGCACTGAAGATGATGGGTTTCTCCCGCCCGCAAACCGCGGCCTTCTGGCTGATGGTCGCCGCGATCATGATCGCCCCGGCGATCCTCTACCCCGTCTTCCTGATGAAGGTGATGTGCTTCGCGCTCTTCGCCTGCGCCTTCAACCTGCTCATCGGCTATGTCGGCCTGGGCAGCTTCGGCCACGCCGCCTTCTTCGGCATGGGCGCCTACATCACCGCCTTCACCGCCAAGGCCTGGGGCTGGACCCCGGAGATCGCCATCCTCGCCGGCGGCCTGGTCGGCGGCGGACTCGGCCTCGCCTTCGGCTGGCTCGCCATCCGCCGCCAGGGCATCTACTTCGCCATGATCACCCTAGCCCTGGCGCAGATGAACTACTTCCTCTGCACCCAGTGGGAATTCACCGGCGGCGAAGACGGCATTCAGGGCGTCCCCCGCGGCAACCTCTTCGGCCTCATCTCGCTGAAGTCGGACCTCGCCATGTATGCCGTCGTCGCGGTCATCTTCGTCGCCTGCTTCCTGCTCATCCACCGCATCGTCCACTCGCCCTTCGGCCAGGTGCTGAAGGCCATCCGCGAGAACGAACCCCGCGCCACCTCGCTCGGCTACCGCACGGACGACTACAAGCTGATGGTCTTCGTCCTCTCGGCCGCCATCGCCGGCATCGCCGGCGGCATGAAGTCCCTCGTCTTCGGCATCGCCACGCTGACAGACGTCAACTTCCCCATGTCCGGCGAGGTCATCCTCATGGCGCTCCTCGGCGGCATGGGCACCATCTTCGGCCCCGTCGTCGGCGCTGCCATCGTCATCACCATGCAGAACTACCTCGCCCCCTTCGGCGCCTGGGTCACCGTCACCCAGGGCGTGGTCTTCGTGGTCTGCGTGCTGGCCTTCCGCCGCGGCCTCATCGGCGAACTCGCCGCCCGTCGCCGCCTGTCGCTCTAGGAAGGGGCAGGGCGGTGCGCCTGCTCCTCCTCGCCGCCCTGGCCTTCCTCGCCGGGGCGGCCCCCGCCGCTGCCCAACCCGCCGCTGCCCAACCCGCCCAAGCCTGCCAGGCCAACACCCTGTCCGCCCTGCGCGCCTGCATCGCCCAGGCCCAGCCCGGCACCCGCATCGCCCTCACGCAAGACATCACCTGCCGCGGCGTCCAGGAATGCTGCCCCGGCGGCGCCGCCCCGCTGCGCCTCACCGGCACCCAATCCCTCACGATCGACGGCCAGGGCCACAGCTTCCGCCGCACCGCCGGCCAGCGCACCTGCCAGGCCGTCGTCATCCGCAACGCCCCCGGCCTCACCATCGCCAACCTCACCTTCGACGAAGACCGCACCGCCCCGCCCTGCGAACTCGCGGACAAGCCCTGCCCGTACACGCTCGATATCGGCAATACCCGCGGCCTCACGCTCGATGGCCTGCGCGTTCTCTGGGGCAAGGGCTACGTCGTGCGCATCTGGGGTGGGGCCGACATCATCGTGCGCCGCACCGAAATCGCCGATGCCGGCATCATCGGCCTCTACGCCGGCCACTTCAAATACGGTCCCACCACCAACATCCTGATCGAGAATTCCCGCATCCTGCGTGCCCGCACCAACGGCATCGCGCTCCAGGGCGCCGATGGCGCCGTGGTCCGCAACACCCGCTTCGAAGGCAATCACTGGCACGGCCTCTGGCCCGTCCCCCACATTCCCGGCGGCATCACCCCCGGCGGCCAGCTCCTCTTCGCCCAGGGCACCGGCATGCGGGCGGAGAACAACATCTTCGTCGGCAGCAACTGCGCCAACTGCAAGCCGAGCCAACTCGTCACCGCGCTCGAAATCGGCGAGGGCAAGGACAGCCCCGGCGTCACCAACCTCGCCATCACCGGCAACCGCATCTGCCACACCAACCCCGGCTGGGCGATCTACCACAACCCCGGCGCCCCGCTCGGCACCGCCACCGTCGCCAACAACCGCATCTCCGGCTACACCGGCACGGACAACCTGCGCGGCCCCGTCACCCGCAGCGGCAATACCATCGCGCACGGCGATAGCTGCCCGGCGTCATAGGAAGAAAGCATGTTCTTTTTTGAAAAAAAGAACCAAAAAACTTTTCCGACTTTGGGCCGTGGCTAGCCCGGGCGCCATTTCCAAAAGTCTTTTTGCTTCCTTTTCTTCAGAAAAAGAAGATTCTTGCTTCCTGGGGAACCCCGCATGATCCTCCGTTCTACCCGCGCCGTCTTCATGCGCGGCGGCACCAGCAAGGCCCTGATGTTCCGCGCCCAGGACCTCCCGCCCGATCCCAACCCCCTGTTCCTCGCCGCCATGGGCTCGCCCGACCCCAGCATGCGCCAGCTCGATGGCATGGGCGGCGGCGTTTCCTCGCTCTCCAAGGTCTGCATCGTCGGCCCGCCCAGCCGCGCGGACGCCGATGTGGACTACACCTTCGCCCAGATCGGCATCGACGTGCCGGAGGTCGACTACGCCGGCAATTGCGGCAACATGTCCTCCGCCATCGGCCCCTTCGCGGTCGATGAGGGCCTGGTGCCCACGCCGCCCGACGGGGAGGCGGTGGTCCGCATCCACAACACCAACACGTCCAAGATCATCGTTGCCCGCTTTGCCGTCCGCGCCGGCCGCGCCGTGGTGGCGGGGGACCTCGCGCTGGATGGCGTCGCGGGCACCGGCGCCCCCATCCGCCTCGATTTCACCGACCCCGGCGGCTCCAAAACCGGCAAGCTCCTGCCCAGCGGCAACGCCACCGACCTGCTGGAAATCCCCGGCCACGCCCCCCTCCGCGCCAGCCTGGTCGATGCCGCCAACCCCTGCGTCTTCATCGCCGCCGCCGATCTCGGCCTCGGGGGCCACGAACTCCCCACCGCCCTGGAGCGCGACAAGCCCCTGCTCGAAACGCTGGAGGCCCTGCGCCGCGCCGCCTCGGTCCGCATGGGCCTCGCCCCCACCCTGGAAGCCGCCGCCCGCATCACCTCCATCCCCAAGCTCGGCCTGCTTTCCGCCCCGCAGGAAACCACGCTGCTCTCCGGCCGCACGCTCGCGGCCGATCAGGCGGACATCGTCACCCGCATGATTTCGGTCGGCCAGCCACACCGCGCCATCCCGCTCACCGGCGCGCTGTGCCTCGCCGTCGCCTGCCGCATCCCTGGCAGCCTCGCCCACGCCCTGGCCCGCCCTTCCGATCCAACCGCCCCCATCCGCATCGCCCACCCCTCCGGCACCATGATGGTCGCCGCTGAAGTTGGGCCCGACCTCACCGTCCCCCACGCCACCGTCTTCCGCACCGCCCGCCGCCTCTTCCAGGGCGAAGTCCTCTGGCAGCCCCCGGGGCCGTAGGCCCGCCACCCCCGACTACGTACGTAAATAATCCTCTTTCCATCGATGTGTGAGTGAATTATATTCACTCACATGAACCCCATCCCCTCCCCCCTCGCAAGCGCCTTCGCCGCCCTGGCGGCGGAGCTGCGTCTGCGTGCCGGGGATGGCACGGGGCAGGGCGCCCAGGCGGCCTTTCACGCCCTGATCCTGCTCGGCCTCGTCCGCGTGCTCTGGGTGCTGGAATCCATGGTCCGCCACTGGCAGCCCGCCCGCCCCGCGGCCGCCACCGGCCACACACTCCTGGCCGCCCGCTACCCGCGCGAGAAACAGCCGCGCCGCGCCCTCACACCCCGAATCCGCGCCGACCTCAAATCCATCACGCGCCCGTACCAGGCCCCGGCCACCATCACGCCGCCGGTCAGCCTCGCACGCCCGCGCCGCCAAACCCCCACGCGCGCCCAATCCGCGCCGCGCACCCCCCGCACGCACGCCCCACAGCCCAGCGCGTTTTCAAAACGGGCCTTTCAGCCCGTCCCGAATCACGCCCTATTTATTCCGATATAGGATTATTCCGCCCTAGCCCGCCTGCGCCGCCCGAATAATCGCCGCCCACCGGTCCAGCACCGGCAGGATCTTGTCCTCCTTCTCGGACTCCAGCGAAACCACCGCCCGCTTCACACCGAGATCCCGGTGCCGCAGCAGCTGGTCCAGATCCTCCATCGCGCTGAAGGTCGAAATCTCCACCTCTGCGGGATCACGCCCCGCCTCGGCCGCCATCTGCGGAAACGCCCGCAGCGCTTCCTCGATCGGCGCCCGGCCCGCAATCGGGATCCAACCCTGCCCATAGCGCAACGCCCGCCGCGCTCCCTGCGGCCACGCCCCGCCCACGATCACCGGCGGATGCGGCTTCCGCACCGGCTTCGGCCACGCCATGATCGGATCGAAATTGACGAACTCGCCATGATACTCCGCCTTCGATTTCGTCCAGATCTCCACCATCGCCTCGATCCGCTCACGCACCAGCTTGGCCCGCGTCGCGAACACCGTCCCATGGTTCTCCATCTCCTCGGCATTCCAGCCAATCCCGATCCCGAACAGGAACCGCCCGTTCGAGATCTGGTCCAACGAAGCCACCTGCTTGGCCGTCTGGATCGGATCCCGCTGGTTCACCAGGCAAACCCCTGTCCCCAGCTGCAACGTCGTTGTCGCCGCCGCGGCAGCAGCCAGCGAAACGAACGGGTCCATGCAGTCGTAATACCGCTTCGGCAGCTCCGCCCCACCCGGCCAGGGCGACTTCCGCGAAACCGGAATATGCGAATGCTCCGGCGCCCACACCGATTCGAACCCCCGCTCCTCCAGCGCCCGCCCCAGCGCCTGCGGCGTCATGGAATAATCGGTGAAGAACATCGACGCACCGAACTGCAGCATGGCCATCCCTCCAATGTTGCAGCCCACGATACAGCGAAACCGCCGCCGTGCTAGAACGCCACAAACGCCTGGGAGAAACGAGCATGAACAGCCTGCGCGGCATGGGCGGCCCCCGCTACCGCCATGAGATGGGTGACAGCGCCCCCTTCGAGACCATCACGGTGGACAAGCTCACGCCCATCATCGGCGCCGAGATCACCGGCGTCGATCTCTCGAAGCCCCTGTCCAACCAGCAATTCGACGAGATCCACCGCGCCTTCGCCGAGAACCTCGTCATCTTCTTCCGCGACCAGACCCTCACGCCCGAACAGCACCTGGCCTTCGGCAAGCTCTGGGGCGAGCTCCACATCCACCCCGCCGCCCCGCACGAGCCCGGCCTGCCGCCGCTGATGAAGATCCACGCCGACCGCAACTCCTCGCGCGCCAACGGCGAAGGCTGGCACAGCGACGTCTCCTGCGACGAACTGCCCCCGATGGGCTCGATCCTCTACATCAAGCAGTGCCCGCCCCACGGCGGCGACACGCTCTTCGCCAACATGTACGCCGCCTACGAAGCCCTGTCCGACCGGATGAAAACCTACCTGGATGGGCTCACCGCCATCCACGACGGCGAACAGGTCTATCGCGGCACCTACGCCAACCTCGGCGTCGCCGACAAACCCGTCTACCCCCGCGCCGAACATCCCATCATCCGCACCCACCCCGTCACCGGCCGCCGCGCGCTCTATGTGAACCGAGGCTTCACCCGCAACATCGTCGGCCTGCCCGGCGACGAAAGTGCCGCCATCCTGTCCTACCTCTACGACCACGCCGAAAGCCCGCTCTGGCAATGCCGCTTCCGCTGGACCGAACGCACCGTCGCCTTCTGGGACAACCGCTGCGCCCAGCACCGCGCCATGTGGGACTACTGGCCCCACACCCGCAGCGG
>CAMDAM010000097.1 GCA_945888575.1 Asaia bogorensis
CTGAAGGTGAAGAGCATCTACATCCTGGACGACAGCGGCGCCTTCGGCGTGGGCATCGCCGATGCGTTCGAGGGCCAGGCCAAGAAGAAGGGCATCACCGTGCTGGGCCGCGACCGGCTGGACCCGAAGGCGGCCGACTACGCCTCCGTTCTCACCAAGATCAAGTCGCTGGGCGCCCAGGCGATCTACTACGGCGGCGTGACGCTGGCCGGCGTGAAGGTGGCCAAGCAGGCCCATGACATCATCCCGGCGGCCATCAAGGGCGGCGGCGACGGCATCTGGGGCACCGACTTCCTGACCGCCGGCGGCTTCCCCGCAGTGGAGGGCTGGTATGCCACCCAGGCGAGCCCGGAACTGGTGGGCGACCCGAAGATGGCCGGCTGGAACAAGCTGTATGTGGAGCGCTTCAAGGGCCAGCCGGACAACTACACCATTACCGCCCATGCCGGCGCGGAGGCCATCATCGAGGCCGCTCGTTCGTTGGTGGCGGCGAACAAGCCCGTGACCCGCGATGCGCTGCGCGATGCGCTCCAGAGCGTGCGGGTGAACACCATCATGGGCACGGTGGAGTTCGACGCCAACGGCGACATCAAGAGCAAGATCGTGAGCGTCTATCAGATCAAGAAGGACGACACGAAGAAGCTGGACGATCCCTCGGCCCAGTACAAGTACGTCGGCGTCGCCCCCGAGGCGTGACCGGCCGGGCCGGCCCGCGCGGCCGGCCCAACCCTGAACGGATGCGCCCTGGCCCACGTGGCCGGGGCGCCATTCCCCCTACTGCAGCCGATCCCCGGACCGCGCCCCGCGCGCGGACCGTTCGGCGCCTGATGCCGGAGACCCCGCCTCGATGACCTTCACCGATCTGCTGCTGCAGCAGGCGATCAACGGGCTCAGCCTGGGCGCCATGTATGCCCTGCTCGCGCTCGGCTTCACCCTGGTCTACGGCATTCTCGAACTGATCAACTTCTCCCACTTCAACGTCTTCATGGTGGGCAGCTTCGTCGGCCTCTACATCCTGGAGGCGTTTGGCATCCAGGGCCAGCTGACCGTGCTCGGCGGCCTGCCGCTGATCGGCGTGCTGGCGGTGGCCTTTGCCGGGACGATGCTGTTCTGCGGTGGATTGGGGGCGGGCATCGAACGCCTGCTGTTGCGGCCCTTGCGCCAGGTGCGCGGGCCGGCGCCGATGATCACCACCATCGGCATCTCCTATATTCTGTTCAACATCGTGATCCTGACCCAGGGCGCTGACTCCAAGAACTTCCCCAACCCGCTGCCGCCCACGGAATGGCATATCGGCGGCGCGGAGCTGAAGCTGCGCGAGGTGCTGATCTGGGTGGTGGCGCTGCTGCTGATGGGTGGTCTTACCTACTTCGCCGGCTACACCAAGCTGGGCAAGGCGATGCGCGCCACCGCGCAGGACCCGGAAGCCGCGCGCATGATGGGCGTGGACGTGGACCGCGTGATCTCCGTGGCCTTTTTCCTCGGCGGCGCCATGGCCGGGGCGGGCGGGCTGATCTTCGGGCTCTACTACAACTTCACCAGCTTCATCATCGGCTTCAAGACCGGGCTGTTCGCCTTCACCGCCGCGGTGCTGGGCGGCATCGGCAACGTGCCGGGCGCCATGATCGGCGGCATCCTGATCGGCCTGATCGAGGCGATGAGCAGCGCCTTCATCGCCAATGCCTGGGCCGACGTGATCATCTTCTCGATCCTGGTTCTGGTCCTTGTGTTCATGCCATCCGGCCTGCTTGGCCGCGTGGCCCCGAACAAGTCCTGAGGGAGGGGCCGCCATGATCGCCTCCGCCCGCGCCGCCATCGAGCGCCCCTTCGCAAACATGCCGCCGGAGAAACGCAGGTCGCTTGGCCTGCTGGTCATGTCCGCCGTGCTGGTGCTGTTCCCGCTGCTGCACGACAACGACGCCAATATCGACGCCATGGCCAATGCCGGCGTGTTGGTCGCACTCGCCCTCGGGCTCAACATCGTGGTCGGCTTCGCCGGCCTGCTCGATCTCGGCTACGCCGCGTTCTTCGCGCTTGGCGCCTACTACTACGGCATCTTCACCGCCTTCCAGATCATGCCGCCCTGGACGGAGTTCTGGGTGCCGTTCGAGTTCCTCGGCCTGGTCGAGAAGATCAACCGCGGCGGGCCGGACCTGGTGCGCTTCACCCTCAGCTTCTGGCTTGCCCTGCCCACCGCGGCGATCGTGACGGCGGTGTTCGGCGTGATGTTCGGCGCGCCGACGCTGCGCCTGCGCGGCGACTACCTGGCCATCGTCACCCTTGGCTTCGGCGAGATCGTGCCGATCGTGGCGCGCAACATCGATGGCGTGACGGGCGGTGCCGCCGGGCTCAACGGCGTGATGGCGCCACGGCTGTTCGGCTGGTCCTTCGGCGTGGATGCCTGGCCCTACTACTATGTGGTGCTCGGGCTCGTGGCGCTGCTGATCTTCGTCTCGCTCCGCCTGCGCGACAGCCGGGTGGGCCGTGCCTGGCGGGCACTGCGCGAGGACGAGACGGCCGCGAGCGCGATGGGCGTGAACCTCGTGAACTACAAGTTGCTGGCCTTCGCCACCGGTGCGGCCTTCGCCGGGATGGCGGGCGTGGTGTTCATCGCCAAGCTGCAGACCGCGACGCCTGACATGTTCAACTTCAATGTCTCCGCCATGCTGCTGGTGATGGTGGTGCTGGGCGGCATGGGTAGCGTGTGGGGCGTGGTGCTGGGCGCCTTCCTGCTGCAGATCATGCAGTCCTGGTTCCTGCCCGAACTCTCCGGCGTGCTGCGCGCGATCGGTGAGATGGTGGGCTGGGCGTGGCTGGCCCGCATTGAACTGGTGGAGGCGATCCAGCTGATCTTCGGCATCATCCTGGTGGTGATGATGCTGTTCCGGCGCGAGGGGCTGATCCCGGCGGTGAAGAAGCAGGCCGCCCTGCACATCACCCAGCAGGCCGCCCAGGTGACGCGCGGCGGGTTCACGGGGATCGAGAAGATCGGCCGCTGGACGCCGGGCACCGGCAATGCGCTGGAGGTGAAGGGCGTAACCGTGAAGTTCGGTGGCCTCGTGGCGCTGAACGGCGTGGATCTCGTGGTGCCGGCCGGCGGCGTGGTGGCGGTGATCGGGCCGAACGGTTCCGGCAAGTCCACCCTGTTCAACGTCATTACCGGGCTGGTGGAGGCCGATGGCGGCTCGATCAAGTTCGAGGGTGTGGAACTGCTGGGCCTGCGGCCGGACCAGGTGCTGACCAACGGCGTGGCGCGCACCTTCCAGAACATCCGCCTGTTCCCGAACCTGACGGTGCTGGAGAACGTGCTGATCGGCGAGCACGCCCGCCTCACCACCGGGCCCATAGGTGCGGTGGCCGGCACGCCTAAGGCGCGGGCGGAGGAGGAGGGGGCGCTGAAATGGGCGACGGACATCATCGCCCTGTTCGGCAACCGCCTGACCCCGCGCATGGGCCAGATCGTCTCCGGCCTGTCCTACGCCAACCGCCGCCGGGTGGAGATCGCCCGGGCACTCGCCTCCCGCCCGCGCATCCTGCTGCTGGATGAGCCGACGGCCGGCATGAACCCGGCGGAAACGCTGGAACTGGCCGAGCAGATCAAGAGCCTGCACGAGATGGGCCTGACCATCCTGCTGATCGAGCACAAGCTGGACGTGGTGACGCGGCTGGCCAGCAACGTGATCGTGCTCGACCACGGCGAGAAGATCGCCGAGGGCCCCGCCGACGAGGTGCGCCGCAACGAAGAAGTGCTGCGCGCCTATCTCGGCCGCGCCGCCACCGAAGCCGCCGCCAAGGAGAAGGCCAATGGCTGATGCATTGCTCGAATTCCGCGGCGTCAACACGTACTACGGCGACCTGCATGTTCTGAAGAACGTCGACTACAGCATCGGCCGTGGCGAGATCGTCTGCCTGCTGGGCGGCAATGCCTCCGGCAAGTCCACCACGATGAAAACCATCATGGGCGTGGTGCGGCCGCAGAGCGGCCAGGTGCTGTACGACGGGCAGGAGATCGCGGACCTCGCCACCAGCGAGCGGGTGAAGCGCGGCATCGCCCCGGTGCTGGAGGCGCGGCGCCTGTTCCCGCGCATGACCGTCTATGAAAACCTGGAGATCGGCGCCTATACCCGCAAGAAGGGCCCGGAGTTCGACCAGGACCTGGAGCGCGTGTACCAGCTCTTCCCGCGCGTGAAGGAACGCCGCACCCAGATCTCCGGCACGCTTTCCGGCGGCGAGCAGCAGATGGTGGCGATCGGCCGCGCCCTGATGTCCCGCCCGAAGCTGATCTGCATGGACGAACCCTCCATGGGGCTGTCGCCGCTGTTCGTGGAACAGGTGTTTGACATCATCCAGGAGATCAACAAGCAGGGCGTGACGATCTTCATGGTGGAGCAGAACGCCTCCATGGCACTGTCCATCGCGCATCGTGCCTATGTGCTGCAGACCGGCGTTGTCGTTCTCTCAGGCCCGGCGGCCGAGATGAAGGAGAACGAGATGATCAAGCAGGCCTATCTGGGCGAGATGCAGGTCGAAGCCGCCTGAAACCACGATGAACGGCGAGGTCACGCTGCGCCTGCTGGGTGCGGAACGCCGCATCCAGGGCGGCCCGTTCAACGATTTCGTGCCACCGGCCATCGGCGTGTGCCTGGAGATGCACTCGCGCCTGGCCAACCTGGCCGACGTGAAGATCGATGTGCCGGATTTCACCGCGCCGACGCAGGCCCAACTGCACCAGGGCCTGCTGGAGACGCTGCGGCTGATGGAAGCGGCGCCCGCGCTGCCGGTTTATGTCGGCTGCGCCGCCGGGCTCGGCCGCACCGGCACATTCGTCGCGGCCCTGGCGCGGCTGGCCGGGATCGAGGATGCGGTGGCCTGGACGCGCGCGCAGTACGACCGGCGCGCGGTGGAAACCCCGGCGCAGGAACAGGCGGTGGCGGCGCTTGACGTGGCGGCGGTCTGGGCCGCCTATGCGGCAAAACCGTAACCCCGGAGGGTCTTCCATGCGCCTTACCCGCCGCGCCGCCGTTGCCCTCGGCGCCGCCTCGTTCGCCCTGCCGGCGCGCGCCAATACGCCGATCCGCCTCGGCCTGCTGCGCACCGCCTCGCCGGCACCGCTCTACATCGCGCAGGAACGCGGCTGGTTCCGCGAGGCCGGGGTGGAGGTGCAGTTCCGCTTCTTCGACGCCGCCCAGCCGATCGCCGCCGCGGCCGTCTCGGGCGATACCGACATGGGCATCACCGCGCTGACCGGCGGGTTCTTCGCGCTGGCCGGCCGAGGGGAGTTGGTGGTGATCGGCGGCGGCCTGCACGAGCAGCGCGGGGTGCGCCTTACCGCTGTGCTGGTCTCGAAGAAGGCCTATGACGCGGGCCTCACCACCCTGGACAAGCTGGGCGGCAAGAGCTTCGGCATCACGCAATACGGCTCCAGCTTCCACTACATGGCCGGGCGGCTGGCCGAGACCCAGAGCTTCGACCTCAAGTCGCTCACCCTGCGCCCGCTGCAGACGGTGCAGAACATGGTGGCCGCCGTGCGCACCGGCCAGGTGGATGCCACCATGGCGATTGCCTCCATGGCCACCCCCGCGGCGGCCAGCGGCGAGGCGGTGATCATCGGCTGGGTCGGCGACCATGTGCCCTACCAGATCACCGCGCTGTTCGCCTCCAAGGCGATGGTGGGCAACCGTGCCGATGACCTTCGCAAGTTCGCCACCGCCTATCGCCGCGGCATCGCCGCCTACCGCGAGGCGTTCCTGCGCCGGGGTGCCGCCGGCACGCCACAGTACGGCCCTGCCACGGATGCCGCGATTGCCGACATCACCAAGTATGTCTTCGTTGGCGACCCCGCCGCGGGCGCCAAGATCAAGGCCGGTCTGGGCTGGTACGACGAGGGCGGGGCGCTCAACGTGGCCGATGTGCGCAACCAGCTCGCCTGGTTCTCCGCCCAGGGCATGGTGAAGGGCGATGTGGACGCGGGCGCCATCATCGACACGCGGTTCCTGCCCACACGGTGAGTTCCGTCCGCCTCCGCGCCGAGGGCATCGGCCACCGCTTCGGCGCGCTGGAGGTGCTGGCGGATATCGAGCTGGACATCCGCCCCGGCGAGGTGACCGTCCTGCTCGGCCCCTCGGGCTGCGGCAAGTCCACGCTGCTGGCCATCCTCGGCGGGCTGCTGAAGCCGGAGCGGGGCAGGGTGGTGATGGAGGGTACGCCGCCGCCCGGCTGCCTCAACCCGCTCACCTATGTGTTCCAGGATTTCGCCCTGCTGCCCTGGCGGCGGGTGGCGGCCAATGTCTCCCTGGTGCTGGAAGGCCGCCTGCCCAAGCCGGAGCGGGAGGCGCGCATCGCCGAGGTGCTGGCACTCACCGGACTGTCTGATTTCGCGCAGGCCTGGCCGCGCCAGCTCTCCGGTGGCATGCGCCAGCGCCTCGGCATTGCCCGCGCGCTCGCCGTGCGCCCCGCCGTGCTGTTGATGGACGAGCCGCTTTCCGCGCTGGACACGCCCACACGGCTGCTGCTGCAGGAGGAGTTCGCCGAGACCATCGCGCGCACCGGCCTCACCTGCGTCTATGTCACCCATAATCTGGCCGAGGCGGTGCGCATGGGCCACGAGATCGTCGTGCTCTCCCGCCGCCCCGGCCGCGTCGCCGCCCGCCTGCGCCTGGAGGGCCCGCTCACCACCCGCAGCCCGGAGGACCCGGCCCTGCGCGAGGCCGAGGCGCGGCTATGGACCATCATTCGCGCGGATGCCGCCGCGGCCACGCACGAGATGGACCATGGCTGAGATCCCGTTCCGCGATGTTCCGTTCAGGGCGGGGGGCTTCACCCCCCGCACCATCCCGTTCGCCGGTGCCGCCACACTCGTGCTGCTGCTGGCGCTGTGGCAGGGCGCGGCCAGTGCCGGGCTCATCTCCACCCGCTTCCTGCCGCCGCCGATCGCCATTGCCCGCGCCCTGGCCACGCTGGCCGCCAGCGGCGAGTTGTGGGCCCATCTGTCGGCCTCGCTGCAGCGCTTCGCGCTCGGCTGGGCCATGGGCACGGCGGCTGGGCTCGTCGCCGGCTTTGCCATCGGGCTGTTCACCCTGTTCCGCACCCCGGGCATGGCGGTGGTCTCCGCCCTGTTCCCGATCCCGAAGATCGCGCTCGCCCCGCTGTTCATCATCTGGTTCGGCATCGGCGAGGGCAGCAAGCTTGCCACGCTGGCCTTCGGCGTGTTCTTCCCCACCGTGATCAACACGGTGGCCGGGGTGGACGGCGTGCCGCGCACGCTGATCCGCATGGGCCAGAGCTTCGGCCTCTCGTGGCCGGCCATCGTGGGCAAGATCGTGCTGCCCGGGGCCCTTCCCGCCATCCTCTCGGGCTTCCGCATCACCACCTCCACGGCGGTGATCCTGCTGGTGGCCGCCGAGATGATCGGCGCGGACCGCGGCATCGGCAGCTACGTGCTGCAGGCCGGCAACCTCTACGACACCGAGGGGTTGATGGCGGGGATCGTGATGCTCAGCGCCCTGGGTCTCTCGGTGGCCTGGGCGTTGGGGCGGCTGGAGCGTTGGTTGCTGGCGTGGCGCTAGGCCCGCGGCAGGCGCCGTAATCCTCGAACGCGCCCGGCATGGCGCGGCCCATTCGCTCCGCGCCGCACAGATCGGCGCGCCATTCCGCGATCGTCACCTGCGCCGGCCGCTCACGCCAGCGCAGGTCGAGCGTGGCGACATCGCGGAACAGGTCGCGCACCGGGTGCAGCCCCACGAACAGCCCCAGCAGCGGCGTGCCCAGATTGTCCCGCTCGCGCAGCAATGCCTCGTCGCGCGCCAGGATCGCGCCGTCCACCACGTTGCCCACCACGTCGGCGGAGGATTCCGCGAACCGCACACTGATCCCGGCCGTGTCCAGCAACGTGTTGTGCGCGATCAGCGAGCGCTGGCCCTTGTTCACGTAGATGCCGACATCGTTGCAGAACGCCACAAGGTTGTCGCGGATCACACCGGCCACCTGCTCCACCCCCAGCGCGCCGAGCTGGCGCTTCACCGAATCAGGGAAAGTGCCGCCGCCGCCCACTGAAAGCCCCACGGTGGGAGATTTCGCGCCCAGCAGCTTCCACTCACACAGCACCACGTTGCGCTCCATTACGGTGCCCTCGCCCTCGCCCTTCATGAAGGCGCCGTAGGTGGCGGAACCGCGATAGGCACGCTGGAAATCGGCGATGAAGTTGCCGGCGATGCGCCAGTGGCTCGCTGCCACCAGGTCGATCGGCGTGACGGGATTGCGCGTGTCGCGGGCAACACGGTTGGTCATCGAGTTGCCCTCGATCCGCCCGCGATCGGGGAAGCGGCCGCCCTCGCCATTGATCTTGATGTGGGCGTTGAAGTCTTCCATCCGGTTGTTGCGGATCACCGTGCCTGTGGCATCCCCCACCACGTGGAAGGCGTGTTCGCAGTAGCGGTGGTCCTCGCACATGCCGCGGATCGCCAGGTTCTCCACCACCCAGTGCGGCGCGCTGATCTTGAACGTGGCGACGGAATGGGATTCGATCGAAACGTCGCCCAGCCGCTCCGCCCGCAGCACAATGGGGGCGGAAGGAGTGCCCGGCCGGGCCATGAACAGCCCGCGCCCGCCCACGCCATAGGTGCCTGGTAGCAGCTGGATCACTTGGCCCGGCGTGGCCGCCGCCAGTGCGGCCTCCAGCTGCTGTGTGCCGGTCACCAGCTTCACCATGCCGGCCGCCGCCGCGCCGGACCGCACCACGGAGGCCCCGGCCTGCGGCGGCAGCGCCGGCTCTCCGGACCGCTCCAGCCGGTCCATCGCTTCCAGATAGCCAGTCACCTTGCCGGCGCCCATCACGAACACCGCATGGTTGCCGGCTGCGCGCTGCCGCAGATAGGGCGCCCATTCGCGCGGGGTGCGGCCGATTTCCATCAGGTACCAGCCCACGCCACCGGCCGCCGCCCCGCCCGCAATGATCCCCAGCACCAGCAGCGCCAGCAACCAGCCCCAGATGCGCGAGCGCGGACGCCGCACCCGGATCACCTTGCGGCGCTTCTGCAGCGGCTCGCCCCTGCGTTCCCGCTCCGCGCGCCGGAACATCCGCGGCGCCACAGTGCCCGCCGCGACATCGGCCAGCGTCGGTTCGCGCGGTGCTGGCGCGCCCGGCGGCGCGGGCGGATCGCGCGGCGGCTCCCCGGGCGGGCGGGCCATGCGGGCTAGCCTGCCCGTGGCAGGTTCATCCCCGCCAGCGCCTGCAGCATCGCCGCCGTCACCTCCTTCGTGGTGGCCTTGCCGCCGAGATCGGGCGTCAGAATTCCGGCAGCGCACACCTGTTCGATCGCCGTCATCAGCACCGCGGCGGCGGCGCGCTCACCCAGGTGGTCCAGCATCATCGATGCGGTCCAGAAGCTGGCCACCGGGTTGGCGATGCCCTTGCCGGTGATGTCGAAGGCGCTGCCGTGGATCGGCTCGAACATGGAGGGATAGCGCCGCTGCGGGTCCACGTTCCCCGTGGGCGCGATGCCCAGGGAGCCCGCAAGTGCCGCGGCAAGGTCCGAGAGGATGTCGGCATGCAGGTTGGTGGCCACCACGGTGTCGATGCTCTGCGGCTTGCGCACCATGCGCATCGTCATCGCATCCACCAGCTCCTTGTCCCAGGTCACGTCCGGGTAGTCGGCGGCGACTTCCAGCGCGATCTCGTCCCACATCACCAGGCCGAAGCGCTGGGCGTTGGATTTGGTCACGATGGTGATGTGCTTGCGTGGGCGCGCCTGGGCGCAATCGAAGGCGAAGCGCATGATCCGCTCTACGCCGACGCGGGTGAAGATGGCCACCTCGGTCGCCACCTCCTCCGGCAATCCCTTGTGCGCCCGCCCGCCATGGCCGGCATATTCGCCCTCGGAATTCTCGCGGATGATCAGCCAGTCCAGCTCCGCCGGACCCACGTCACGCAACGGCGAGGTCACGCCCGGGAAGATCTTCGTCGGGCGCACGTTCGCGTATTGGTCGAAGCCCTGGCAGATCGGCAGCCGCAGGCCCCACAGCGAGATATGGTCCGGCACGTCCTGCGCGCCGACCGCGCCGAAATAGATCGCGTCCTGCGCCTTGAGCTGCTTCAGCCCGTCCGCCGGCATGAACGCCCCGGTGGCCTTGTAGCGGTCCGATCCCCAGTCCAGCCGAGTTACCTCCAGCCGGAAGTCGCCCATGCGCGCCGAAAGCGCCTCCAGCACCTCCAGCCCGGCCTCGATCACCTCCGGCCCGATGCCGTCGGCGGGAATGGACGCGATCTTGTGGGTGCGCATGGCGTTCCTCGAGTGATTCGCCCCAGAGTGGCCCGGCGCGCCGGCCGGATCAATCGGGCCCTCTCGTCGCGCAGTTTCGAAACAAAGAGTATCTTTTATCTTCAATCATTGCCATTGCCAAAAGAGACTGTTATTCAAACACGGTGATTTGATTGGAGATTAACCATGCGTTGGTTGCCGATTCTTGGCCTGATGATGGGTATCTCCGGCGGCGCGCAGGCCTTCACCCTGTTCGAGACCGAGCCAAACGACTGTTTCTGCGAGGCCACGCCCGGTGGCACTGCGCAGACCACGTTTCTCTCCGGCGTCCTCTCCGATACCGATGTTGACACCTACCGCTTCGAATTCGCTGAGCCGGTGCCCTATCTTTCCATCCGGCCCGCCAGCCCGAATATCGCGGGCAGCGATTCCTACGGGTTCTTCGACATCGAGTTGTGGCAGTCCGTGACGTTGCGGCAGGAGGAGTTCTTCGATCTCCTCGAGGTTTGTGATGATTGCTGGTTCCGCGACAGTGCCATCGAGGCCTACAACCTGCCGGCCGGCACCTACTACATCGTTGTGGTCGACGAGAATTCCCTGATCTCGCCCGCGACGACCATCAACAATACGCAGGAATTGCCGCCCCCGCCTCTCGTCCTCGGTGCCTATACCGTGGCGCTGTCCACCACCGTTCCGGAACCTGCCAGCCTGGCCCTGTTCGGCACCGCCGTGCTCGGCCTCGCGCTGCGTCGCCGCCGCGCCTAATCCGCGAAGGTGATGGCGGGCGAACCCGCCACCACCTGGCCCACCAACGACGCCCCGCATCCGGCCGCGATCAGCGCCGCCACGCAAGCCTCCGCCTGATCCGCCGGCACCCCCGCCAGCAGCCCGCCCGAGGTCTGCGGGTCGGCCAGCAGCGCGGCCGCCTCGCCAGCTCCCAGGTCCAGCCAGGCCCGGTTGGCCGGCGCCAGCGTGCTGGCGACACCCTCGGCTGCCAGTTCCCGCGCCCCAGGCAGTGCCGGCAGAGATGGCACCAGTTCCGCCGCCACGCCGGAGGCGCGCAGCATCTCCATCAGGTGGCCGCCCAGTCCGAACCCGGTCACGTCGGTGCAGGCGGTGATCGCGAACCGGCGCAGCACGGAAGCCGCCGCCCCGTTGCTGCGCGCCATGCTTTCCAGCGTCGCCGCCAGCCAGTCCACCCGTGCCAGCCCCTGCATCTGCGCCGCCAGCACGATCCCGGTGCCGAGTGGCTTGGTCAGCACCAGCGCATCGCCCGGCCGCAGCCCGCCCTTGCGCCACAGCGCATCGGGGGCGGCCAGCCCGGTCACCGCGAAGCCGAGCGATGCCTCCGCCCCCTCCGCGCTGTGGCCGCCCACCAGCGCGCAGCCATCTCCGCGCAACACCTCCACCGCACCCAGCATCATCGCGCGCAGGTCCTGGCCCATGCGGCGGCCCTGCATGAAGGGCAGGGCGGCGATCGCCATCGCCGTCCAGGGTTGGGCACCCATGGCATGGATGTCCGACAGCGCATGGGCGGCGGCGATCTTCCCGAACATGTAGGGGTCGTCGAGGAAGGCGCGGAAATGGTCCACGCTCTGCACCACCGCCATCCCCGGCGGCGGCAGCGTCACCGCCGCATCGTCGCCCTCGGCCATGCCCACCGGGATATCGGCGCGCGGTGGTTCGGCGAGCCCGGCCAGCGCCTCGGCCAGCGCTTCCGGCCCGATCTTGGCGCCGCAGCCGCCGCAGCGCATGGGATCGTCCGCCGCCATCGGCCGCAACCCCTGGTACATCGCCATCCAGCGCCGATCGATGCGCCGCTTGAGCCAATGCGCCAGGCGCCCCTCGTGGGCCCAGCCCCCGCGCCAGGCCACAGCCCGGCCACGCCCGAGCCCCAATATCGCCAGCGCATGGCGCTGCGGCGCCCAAGACATCAACGGCTCGCCGCGCGCGGCATGCACCAGATTGTCGAACAGTGGTGCCCCGGCCCGCACCGCCCACACCCCCGCCTTGGGTCGCGCCGCCCCTTCCATCGCCGCACAGTCGCCGGCCGCGAACACGGCCGGATGGCTCACGCTGCGCAGCGAGGCATCCACGCGAATGCAGCCCGCCTCGTCGCAGGCCAACCCGGAGGCCGCGAGGAAGGCCGGCCCCACCACGCCGGTGGCCCACAGCACATGCGCCGCCTCGATCTTGCGCCCGTTTGACAGCGCCAGCAGCGCCCCGTCATGCGCGCCGGCCTCGGCGCCGATTTCCATCTCCACCCCGGCCTGCGCCAGCGCCGCCTGCACCGCGCGGCGCACCTTTTCGGGCGCGCCTTCCATCGGCGCCGTGCGCCCCACCAGCACCACAAGCGCCCGCCCGGCCAGCCGCGACGCGAGCGCAATGGCCAACTCGCACCCCGCCGCCCCGGTGCCCACCACCACGATGCGCTGCCCAGGCGCCAAGTCGCGCTCGATTTCCGCCAGCCGCGCCAGGAACCGCCCGATCGGCTTCACCGGCGTGCCGCCCCCCGGGGGCATGGCGGGCAGCCCGCCCACATCCACCGCCAGCAGGTCGAACCCAAGCGGCGGCCGCCCGGCCACCGCCACCTCGCGCCGGGCGAGGTCGATCGCCGTCGCCTCCGCGAGAATTAACCGCGCCCCGCTGGCGGCGGCCAGCTTTGCGCAATCCAGGTGCGCCGCGTCGAAGCCATGCTCGCCGCGGATCAGCCCGGGGAGCATGCCGGAATAGGGCGTGAACCCCTCGCGCGCGACCAGGGTCAGCCGGATGCCCGGCATCGGCCGCATCGCGAAGCGCCGCAGCACCTCCACATGGGCGTGCCCGGCACCCAGCAGCACGAGGTCGGTGGCAATGGGGCTCGGCGTCATGCGGCGCAGACTAGCCCAGTCCGCGTCGCCGCATCATCCCCTCCGCGCCTTAGCTCCGCGGGCAGGTGCTGATCCCCAGCAACGGATAGAGCGGGCAGAACCGCACCAGCGCCGTCAGCAGCGGCACCACCCCGATCCAGCCCCAGGGGGTCTGCGGCCCCACGAACACGAGGGCGATCAGCACCACCCCCAGCACGGCCCGCAACACCCGGTCGATTCCACCCACATTCGCTGTCATGGCACTCGGCCTCCTTTTGCCGTGCCGCCATCTCACACGGTAATCGGGGGGCCGTCGGTGACATCGTCACGCTCCGCCATCCCGCGCAGCGCGTCCGGCCGCAGGATCTCGATGGTGCCGCGCCCGGCGCGCACCCATCCGCTGTCCGAGAAATGCTTCAGCGCCCGGCTCACCACCTCCCGCGCCGTGCCGATATCGGTCGCCAGCGCAGCGTGGGTGGCTGCCACCACCCGGCCGGGCCCCGCGGCCTCCAGCAGCCGGGCCGCCAGGCGCTCGTCGATCGAGGTGTCGGCAATCTCCTCGATGCGGGCCATCAGGTCGCCGATCCGCCGGGCGCAGGCACCGAAGGCGAAGGCGCGGAAGACCGCCGAGCGCTCCAAAAGGTGGGCGAAGGCCGGCGGCGCCAGCGCCAGGGCCGCCACATCCTGTTCCGCCACCGCCTCGGCCGAGGCGGCGCTGTTCGTCATCAGGCAGGTGGTGCTCATGATGCAGGTCTGCCCGGGCAGCACCCGGTACAGCACGATCTCCCGCCCGGAGCGCGCCACGCGGCGAACGACAACGCGGCCCGAGAGCAGGAACGGATAGGCCGCGCACAGCCCGCCGGGATGGAACAGCGCGGCACCCGCCGGCAACGCCACCGGCCGGAGCTGGGCGGAGAGGTAGTCGCGTGCCGGCGCCTCCAGCCGTGCCAGCGCCGGAAACAGTTCGAAAGCCTTCGGCGCCATGCCTTTGCCTATTCCCTGCGCAGGATGTCTTGCCATGCCGGTCCCGCACCGGCACGATGCGCCACGAAACAGAAACACAACAAGGGGGGCAGACGCGCGACGGATTCGTACCGTCGCGCCTGCTGCATTTCCCGGCTGGAAAGGACAAGCGATGACCGCGCCACGCCTGCGATCCCTCCTGCTCCTGGCCGCGCTGGCCGCCCCCCTGGCGGCGCCGGCGGCACAGGCCCAATCCGGCCCCGCCGCCACGCTGCGCATCGGGCTTGCCGACGACCCCGATGCGCTCGATCCCACCCTGTCGCGCACCTATGTCGGGCGGATCGTCTTCGCCGGGCTGTGCGACAAGCTGTTCGACATCGACGCCAAGCTGAACGTGGTGCCGCAGCTGGCCACCGGCTACGAATACACCGACCCGCAGACCATGGTGATCAAGCTGCGCCC
>CAMDAM010000098.1 GCA_945888575.1 Asaia bogorensis
CATCGGAATCCCAAGGGCGGCGGCCTGGTGCACCTTGTGCGGAATGCCGGCCGCTAGCCGGCTTGGCACCACCATCACCCGCGCATCGGCCAGCGCCACGTGCAGGTCCCCCACCATTCCGCGCAGTTCCAGCGCATCGCCATCCATCGATGCGATGCTGCCCGCCACGTTCAGGCCGATGACGGTCAACCGGATGTCCTGGCCCAGGTCGCGCCGCACCAGGGGCAGGATCTCGTGCGCGAACCAGCGCACGGCTACGGCGTTCGGCGCGTCCTCCTCCTGGATCGCGCCTAGGAACACGATGCGGTCGCGCGCCGCGAAACCGGTGGCCAGCGGCGCCTCGTCCAGCGCATGGCCCAGGATGCGAACGTCGCGTGCGCCATAGGCTTCCAGCGTGTCCCGTTCCGATTCCGAGACAGACATCACCACGTCCGCCCGCCGCGCCAGCGCCACCTCGCTGGCCACCATCAGGTGGCGTTCCTCCTCCCCAGGCGGGTCTCCGCGCGCCACGCGCGCCTGGATCTCGCGCGTGACGAACAGCGCCTCCGCGTCGTACACCACCTTGGCCAGGCCGATCAGGTCCTGGCGGAACCCCACCGCCTTCTCGAACGCGTCCATGTTCGGCGGGCGGCAGACGATCACGGCATCGAAATGGCCGCGCCGGGCCTCCAGGTATTGCGGAATCTGCGCCGCCTCCGCGCCGATCAGCACCTCGATGCACTTGTCCAGCGCACGACGCACCCCGGCCCAGCTTTCCGCATGGCGATGCGCCGGAAACAGCGCCACCTCCGCGCCCGCCGCCACCAGCTCGTGCAGCAGCCGGTTGGCACGCGGATAGCCGGTGCCCAGCTCCATCTTCGGCACCCGGTCCTCGATCACCAGCACGCGCTTGCGATCCGAGCGCGCGGTGCGCGCGGCGATCACGTTGCCGGGGTCCATCTCGAACTGGCCGTCGAGCCAACTCCGGTGCCGCGCGGCGAAGATGGCGTGGTTCTGGCGCTGCAGCGCCAGCGCCGTGTCGGAGGAGCCGGCGCTGCCGAACTCGTAATGGATCACCGCCGCATCGGGGTCGAACACCACGCGTCGGCCTGATTTCCACAGGCGCACGCAGTAGTCGGTCTCCTCGTAGTACGCCGGCGCGAAGGCCTCGTCGAACCCGCCCAAGTCCCGCCACGCCGCGGCCGGCGTCATCAGGAACGCGCCGGAGCAGTAATCCACGTCGCGCTGGAACATGTAGTCTGGTGCGTTCGGGTCCTGCCCGCGGCCATAGCCGGTGTCAGCACCATTGCGCCACAGGATCGACCCCGCCTCCTGCAGCGTGCCCTCCGGCAGGATGATCCGCCCGCCCACCGCGCCGATATCCCCGGCCGAGCCGAGCGTGCGCAGCGCAGAGGCCACGGCCCCCGGCAGCAGCAGCGCATCGTTGTTCAGTAGCAGCAGCACCCGCCCGCGCCCGGATTTCGCAGCCTGGTTCACGCCCTTCAGGAAATGCAGGTTGCTTTCACTGCGGATCACGGTGGCGCCTTCCACCCGCTCCAGCAGCGCGCCGGTGCGGTCGGTGGAGGCGTTGTCGAGGATCACCACCTCCACGGGCGGGCTCCCGGCGCCGAGCGTCTCCGCGATTGAGCCGAGGCAGCCGAAGGTCAGCTCGGCCTGGTTGTGGAGCACCAGCACGATGCTCACCTCCGGCACCGCCGCGCGCGGCAGCACCAGCGTCGCGGAGGTCGAAAGGAAAGCCTCCAGCCGGGCCGAAAGCCCCGCCCGCAAAGCCGCCTTCGCCGAAGGTTCGGGCGGGACCTCTGCCTCCACCGCCGGCGGGGGCGGCGTGGGCGTGGGCGGCGCCACGGCGGCCGCCGGCACCGGCCGCAGCCGCCGTTCGCGCAGCAGCCGCACCGCCACCCGCATCGGCCGCGTCAGGCGCCAGGAGGTGGAAGAGACATAGCGCTGCACCACCGCCGCCACTTCCGCACGTGCCGCCTCTGCCTGCCCGGCCAGCGCTGCGCGGGCGTGCTGCGACTGGGCCAGCTCCGCGTGCAGCCGCGCCACCTCGCCTTCATGGGACTGACCTTGGGCCTGAAGCCGCGCCTGCGTCTCCCCGGCCAGCTGCATCGCCAATGTGTCGCGGCTTGCGATCATGCCGTCGCGCACCGAAAGCGCTGCGGCCCGCGCCGCGGCGAGGTTTGCCAGCATGGCCACCATCGCGTCCTTCGCCGCCAACTGCTCGCGCAGTGCTTCCAGCACCGGGCGCTGCCAGGCGGCATCCGCCCCGGCTGCCGCGGCGCTCTTTGCCGCCTGCTCGTCGCGCAGTGCCAGGATCTCCGCCTGGCGCTGGAACGCTTCGCCGCGGGCAGCGATGCGGCGGCGGAACAGTCCCGCGTCCTCTTCGCCGAGTGCGAACAGTGCCTACAATGCCGCTGCCTGCTCGGCCCCCACGCCTGCCACGCCCAGCCCGTGCGCATGGTGGAAGGTAAAGTGCGGGAACTCCGCGCGCAGCTCCTCCCACAGCCGCCACACGCCGAAGCCGCGCTCGCGCACGTTGATGTCGTGCAGCACCACCACCCCACGGGCGGAGAGCGCGCTGCGCCATGTCTCGAAGTCGTGGCGCACCGCTTCGTAGGTGTGCAGCCCGTCGATATGCAGCAGGTCGATGCTGCCATCGGCGAAGTAGCTGCGTGCGCCATCGAAATGGTCGCGGATCAGGGTGGAGAACGCGGCGAAGTGCGCCTCGTTGAAGCGCACCACATCGGCGTGCACGCCCGCGTCATAGGCGCCGGCATGTGCATCGCCCTCCCAGGTATCCACCGCATAGGCGCGCCCGCCCGGGCAGAACGCCGCCATTGCCTGGCAGAACGCGAAATATGAATTGCCCGAATGCGTGCCGAGCTCCACGAACCCCGCCGGCCGCAGGGCCTTGACCAGCCAGAAGGCGAACGGGATGTGGCCGGCCCATGGCCCCGGGCATGCGATCCGCAGGGGATCCCACGTCATCTCGGCGCCGGTGGCCAGATCCAGAGCAAAGCCTGGCGTCGTCGTCACGTGCTCGAACACTCCGCGTTGCATCGTCGCCCTGTCGGGTTGGATGTGGCACGGCGGAGAGGCCAAGCGAATTCAACTATCGTTCAGTAATTAGAGAGGTAACCAGCAATACATACGATCGAAACCAATCAAACGAGGAGCGTGATATCGAAGAAATTCCCGATCACCGTGACATCGCGGAAATATCAACCCGCTCCCGCTCGCCATTTCCCCGGCTTGCGGTTTTCATGGCCGCCATGCCGATCCCCGCCTCCGGCAAAGCCGGGCAGTCCCGCCGCAGCAAGGTGAGCGAGGTCTGGTCCAGCGACACCGCGCGAGACACCCAGCTCCTCGGCCGCCTGTTCGCCGCCGAGGATGCCGCCATGGCCGCCGGCACCGTCGGCACGGATTTCGCCACCGTTACCGCAGTTGCCCCGTCCGCGCCGGCCTGGCGTCGGCTGCTGGCCTACAACCCGATCTCGCGCAGCAGCCCATCCAGCCTCGCCCGCCAGGCCGGCAAGGACAGCACCGCCTCCGCATAGCCCACTCCACCGCGCGACAGCCTGTCCCACAGTGCCGCATCGCCGTAGGCGTCCAGCAGCAGCGCGGCGAAGCCGGCCGCATCGCCCGCCACCAACACCCCTGTTGCCTCCGACAGCCCCATGCCCTCGGCGGCGATCGGCGTGGCCACGCACGGCACCCCCGCCGCCAGGCTGGAGGCCACCTTGCCCTTCGCCCCGGCGCCGAAGCGCAGCGGCGCCACGGTCAGCCGCAGCCCCTCGAACCACGGGCCGACATCCGGCACATGGCCCAGCGCCCGCACCCGCCCGGGCACCCCGTCCAGCAGCGTGGCCGGGCAGCCCTCGCCCACCACCGTCATTTCCATGTCCGGCACGGCGCGCAGCACCAGCGGCCAGATTTCGGCGAGGAACCACCGCATCGCATCCAGGTTCGGCGCATGGGCGAAACTGCCGATGAACCCGATCCCGCGCCGCGCCGCGAACGGCGTGGCTGGCGGCACCACCTCGCGCGCCAGCGGCAACTGCACGGCACGCACCTCCGGCATCTCGTCCCGCAGATGCGCCAACTCCGCCTCCGACACCACCACGGTGGCATCGCTCCCGCGCATCACCGCCTGCTCGCGGGCCCGCACCTGCGCCGCCACCGAGGCGGCCTCCGTGCCGCCCTCCAGCAGGGCCTGCCTCTCCAGGCGCAGGTAGTGCAGGTCGATGGAATGGAACACCACCCGCGCCTTGCGCGCGTGCGCCACCACGTCCTCCAGGAACCGCCCGCCGCAATACACCCGGCACAGCACGCACAGATCCAGCCCGTGCCCCTCCCGCGCCAGGAACGTGGCCACGGAAGGCGCCTGGGCCGGCGAAAGGCAGCGGATCCGGGCCGCCTCCAGCGCCTGGCGCGCCTCGACCCCACCGGCATGCTCTTGCCCCGCCGCCAGCATCACCTCGAAGCCCAGCGCCTGCAGCGCCTGGACCAGGTTCACGATCTCGATCGAGCCGGCATCCCGGTCCCGCCGCGGCCATTGGTCATCGATCACCAAGGCCCGTCCGCGCGAGACCGCCGCCGCCGGCATGTCACCCTGCGCCACCGGCCGCCGGCGCAGCGACAGCACGGCAAGCTGCACTGCCACCGGCAGCCGCAGGAACGCATGGCGCAGCCGCTGCCGGGAGGAGGGACGCGTCCCCCCAGCCCGCAACGCCAGGATCTCCGCCTGCGCGCGGGCCAGCCGTTCGCGGTCGCGTCGCATCTGCGCCACCGCCACCTCGGCCCGCACCGCCGTCTCCTTCGGCCCAATCGCCAGCTGCATCCGTGCCGCCCCCGTGTCTGCGGCCATTTACCGGCGGGCGGCCTGGCCGCGGAAAACACGTCCCCGTGCCGGCCGCATCACGATCGGGTCAGCGCAGCTTTCGCAGCCACAGCCCGCCGCCGGGATTGGCCAGGACCAACGGCATGCGCTGCTCCAGGAAGTCCCGCTGCGTGCGCGCGAACCAGTCGTTGAAGAACACGATCTCGTAGTCGGCATTGCCCTGCAGGAACGCGTGCAGGCAGTAGATCTCGTTCCACGACCGGTTCTCCGCGATCGCCCACTGCTCCGGGTATTCGAACGGATGAAAGATGTCGTGGAAATGCACCAGCACCCCCGGCCGCAACCGCGGCAGCACGCGGGTCAGGTGATGCACCACGTCGCTGTCGGTCTTCACCACATGGGTGGAATCGATGAACAGGATGTCCCCCGCCCCCAGCCGACCGTACACCTCCAGCCCCACCTCCTGCACCGGCGCCGGCAGGATCTCGATCACCTCGCGATCCCCTGGCAGCAGCAGGCTCTCCAGCCGGTCCGGATAGGGGTCGATGAACAGGCACCGCGCCGCATCCCCCAACCGCCCGCGCACGATGTCCAGTGTCACCGCCGAGGAATAGCCGGAGCCCACCTCGATCACGTGCGCCGGCCGATGGATCAGCAGCGTGCCCGCCAGCACGATCGCGTCGCCATAGCTGAAGGCCGGGTTGTCGTAGTGGTAGCGCAGGCCGGGCTGCGGCCCCGGTGCGAAAGCCAGCGTCGGATAATGCGCGGCCAGCTGCCCGGCATAGGCGAGCTGCGCCGCCGCGCGCAGATCCACCCCCGCCGGCGCCTCGTCACGGCCGAAGATCCGCCCCGCCTCCCGCCGCAGCGCCTCCGGGTCCGTCACCGGCGAATAGAAATGCCCTGGCGGCACGAACAGCGGCACGGCCCGCGCCCGCAGCTGGCGATATTCGTCGGAGCCCGCGAACACCGCGAACACCTCCTCCGCCGACAGATGCGCCAACTCCCGCACCCGCGCAGCCAGCGCCTCGTCATCCACATCCCGCCCCAGCAGCTCCTGGTGCAGGGCCCGGATGAACCGCTGCCTGGCCTCCGCCACCCCGTTCCCGTCCTGCCCGGCCATCCGCTGCGATCCTGCCCCGGTCACGCCGGCACGATGGCGCGAACGCCCGCCGGGTCCAGACACGTTCGCGCGCGCGGGCGGAAGGGTCTGCGAACCGCCAAACAAAAACCGGGCTGCCGCAGAGTGCGGCAGCCCGGTTTGTCAGGCGCTGGTCCTTGCGAGTGGGATCAGACGTTCGGCTGCGGCGCCTCGGAGGGGTCGAGATACTCGTCCTCTTCCTCCGCCTCGTCCTCGTCGCCGGCGCGGCTGATCGCTTCGCCGCGGGCCTGCTTCTCGGCTTCTTCCAGGCTGCGCGCCACGTTCACGGTCACGGGGATCGAGACCTCGGGGTGGAGAACCACCCGCACGGTCGTCAGGCCCAGCGACTTGATCGGCTGCTCCAGGATCACCTGGCTGCGGTTGATGGTCAGCCCGGCCGCGGTGCTGCCATCCGCGATGTCGCGTGAGGAGACGGAGCCATACAGGCTCCCGCTCTCGCCCGCCTGGCGGATGATCACAACGGAAAGTCCACCCACGCGCTCGGCAAGCCGCTCGGCTTCCTCACGGCGCTTGATGTTCAGCGCAACCAGCTGCGCACGCTGCAGCTCGAACTTCGCCAGGTTGTCCTTGTTGGCTCGGATCGCCTTCTTCTGCGGCAGCAGGAAGTTACGGGCATAGCCCGGCTTCACGCGCACCAGCTCGCCCATCTGGCCGAGCTTTTCCACGCGCTGCAGCAGGATCAGTTCAACAGTGGCCATGGTGTGCTCCTCCTCAGGCCACGATGTACGGAAGCAGGGCGAGGAAGCGGGCGCGCTTGATCGCCTGCGCCAGCTCACGCTGCTTCTTGGCCGAAACCGCGGTGATGCGGCTCGGCACGATCTTGCCGCGCTCCGACAGGAAGCGGCTCAGCAGGCGCACGTCCTTGTAGTCGATCTTCGGCGCGTTCGGGCCGGAGAACGGGCAGGACTTGCGGCGGCGGTAGAAGGGCCGGCGGGCGCCAACGGCGGCGCGGCGGGCGGCGGGGTTCACATCGTCGGACATGCTGGCTTACTCCTCCACCGGGCCACGGAAGCCACCGCCACCGCCATCGCGGTCGCCGAACCCACCGAACGGCGCATCTTCGCGCGCACGGAATTCCTCGCGGTCGTCGTAGCCGCGCTTGCGGCCGCTATCGAAGCGCCCGGCCGGCTTCGGCCCGCGGAACCCGCGCTCGCGCTCGTCAGACTTGCGCGACAGGATGGCGCTCGGTGCCTCGTCGATCGCCTCAAGGCGGATCGTCATGAAGCGCAGCACATCCTCGTTGAGGCCCAGCTGGCGCTCCATCTCGGTCACCGCAGGCGGCTTGCTGTCGAAGGACAGCAGCATGTAGTGGCCCTTGCGGTTCTTCTTGATGCGATACGCGAGGCTGCGCAGGCCCCAGTATTCCTGCTTCTTCACCGAAGTGCCGTTGGGCACGCCGTTATCGGTGTCCAGTTGGTTGGAAACGATCTCCGCGATCGCCTCGACCTGCTGTTGCGTGACGTCATTGCGTGCGATGAACACGCATTCATATAGCGGCATGTGATCTCCCTCTGGATTGTCTCTGCCCCGACCCGGGTCTGGGTCCACGCCGGGATGGCGCGCGGGCATAGCCGAGGAAGGCCGTCTCCCCCGGCAGGGAAGCGGCGCCTTATACACGGAACGGCCCCCGATGCAACCACGTGGGAAGCAACCTACAGCCCGTCCTTCCCCGGCACCGTGTTCAGCAGCCGGGTGGAAAGCGCCAGCGGCAACAGCCCCACGATCCGCGCCGCCACCCCCATCCACCATGGGAACACGATCCGCCGTGTGCCGCGCACCAGGCCGCGCAGGATGATCCCCGCCGCCCGCTCCGCCCCCATCAGCCCGGGCATCGGGAAGCGGTTGCGCGACGTCATCGCCGTGCGCACGTAGCCGGGGCACACGCTGCTCATCAGCACGCCCTGGCGCCGCGCCATCGCCGCCGTGCCCACCGTCCAGGCATCCACCGCCGCCTTCGATGCGCAATAGGCCGGCGCGCCGGGCGCAGGCACGAAGGCCGCCACCGAAGACACCACCGCGATCCGCCCGCGCCAACCATCCACCGCCTCCGGCTGCGCTTGCATCGCCGCCAGCGCCGGCAACACCGTGTTCAGCACACCACCCAAGTTCACATCGAAGATCGCCCGCGCCTGCGCCTCCGATTCCGGACGCCCATTCCCCGTGCCGCCAGAAATCCCGGCATTGGCCACCACCAGGTCCAGATACCCCGCCCCCGCGATCCATGCAGCCATCGCGTCCCGGTCCGCCACATCCAGCACCGCCGCGCGCACCTCCGCCCCGCGCGCCTCGCAGGAAGCCGCCACTTCTCCCAGCCGCTCCGCATTGCGCCCGCAAAGATGCAGCACCGCCCCCGGCCGCGCACACGCCACCGCCAGCGCGGCCCCGATGCCGGAGGAAGCGCCGGTGATCAGCACAGAGGCGAATTGCGTCATTGCGGTGGGGCCATGGTTGGGGGCAACTCTCGCCACTGCTACAACGTCGCGCCGCCACGGGATACGCCCACGGGATATGCATTGATGACCCTCGCCTCCATGACCGGGTTCGCGCGCAGCGAAGGCACCGGTGCCAGCCCCACCGCCTGGACCTGGGCGTGGGAGCTGCGCAGCGTCAACGGCCGCGGGCTGGAACTGCGCTTCCGCCTCCCCGGCGGCTTCGATGCCCTGGAACCCGCCCTGCGCGACCTCGCCGGCAAGCACCTCAAGCGCGGCAACGTCACCGCCAACCTCACCATCCGCAGCGAGGAAACCGCCCGCCTGGCGCCAGACCCGGCCTCCATCGAACAGGCCCTGGCCCTGGCCACCGCGCTGGCCGCCCGCATCCCCGGCGCCCCCCCGCCGCGCGCCGAGGCCCTGCTGGCGCTCCCCGGCGTCATGCGCCCCGCCGCCGAGGCGCGCGAGGAAATCGGGCCGGATCAGCTCGCCGCCGTCCGCGAAGGCTTCGCCACCGCGCTCACCGCCCTCGTCGCCGCCCGCCGCGCCGAAGGCACCCGCCTGGCCGCCATCCTCGCCACCCAGCTCTCCGAAATCACCACCCTCTGCACCCGCGCCGCCGCCGAAGCCGCCGACCAGCCGGCCGCCCAGAAGGCCCGCATGATGGAGGTCGTCCGCGCCCTGCTGGCCGAACTCCCCGCCCTGCCGGAAGAACGCATCGCCCAGGAAGTCGCCATCCTCGCCGGCAAGTCCGACGTGCGGGAGGAGCTGGACCGGCTCGATGCCCATCTCCACGCCGCCCGCGCCCTGCTCGCCGAGGGCGAGGCCATCGGCCGCCGCTTCGATTTCCTGGTCCAGGAATTCAACCGCGAGGCCAACACCCTCTGCAGCAAAAGCGCCTCCGTGGCGCTCACCGCCACCGGACTCGCGCTCAAGGCCACGATCGAGCAGCTACGCGAGCAGGTCCAGAACGTCGAGTAATCCAATGATCGCCCGCGACCCCTTCTGCCTCGTCATCGCCGCCCCCTCCGGCGCCGGCAAAACCTCCGTCACCCGCGCCCTGCTGGAGCAGGAGCCGGAGCTGCGCCTCTCCATCAGCATCACCACCCGCGCCATCCGCCCGGGCGAGCAGGATGGCGTGCACTACCATTTCCGCGACCAGCCCAGCTTCGACGCCACGGTGGCCCAGGGCGGCTTCCTCGAACACGCCGGCGTCTTCGGCCGCAGCTACGGCAGCCCCCGCGCCCCCGTGGACGCCTGGCTCGCCCAAGGCCACGACGTGGTGTTCGACATCGACTGGCAGGGCCACCGCCTGGTCCGCGCGGCACTCCCCGGCCGCGTCGTCGGCATCTTCATCCTGCCCCCCTCCCGCACCGACCTCTCCGCCCGCCTCGCCGGCCGCGGCGACCCGCCGGAGACCATCGCCAAGCGCATGGCCCAGGCCGATGCCGAAATGTCCCACGCCGGCGAGTTCGACCACGTCGTGGTCAACGACGACTTCGCCACCACCGTCGCCGCCGTGCGGGCGATCCTGCTCGCCCAACGTCTCGCCCGCCCCCGCCTGCCCGGTCTCGAAGCCTTCCTCGCCACGATGCAAGAGGGCTGAGCCCCCATGACGCCGGCAGCGCGCAGCGCGCGAGGCGCGGAACCCTCGCCGGTAGCGCGCAGCGCGCGAGGCGCGGAACCCTCGCCGGCAGCGCGCAGCGCGCGAGGCGCAGACTCTTAAGATGGGCACCCTGTTCGGCATCGTCGCCCCGGTCTTCGCCCTGATCGCCATGGGCGCCGCAGCCCCCCGCCTGCGCCTGCTCGATGCCGGCGCGGTGAAGGGCATGAGCGACTTCGTCTTCTACCTCGCCATGCCCAGCCTGCTGTTCCGCAGCATGGTCACCGCGCCCCCGCTGCGCCTGCTGGACGTCGCCGGCTCCTTCATCCTCGGCGCCTTCCTGCTCTTCGCCCTCGCCGCCATCCTGGCCCGCTTCGCCTGGCGCGCCCGCCTCGCCGATGCCTCGGTCTTCGCCCTCAATTCCGTCTTCGGCAACACCGTCATGCTCGGCGTGCCGATCATCGACAGCGCCTACGGCCCGGAAGGCGTCGCCTACCTGCTGGCCGTCGTCGCCTTCCACTCCGCCCTGCTGCTGCCGCTCGCCACCATCCTGATCGAGGCAGACGCCGGCGCCGGCCGCGGCCCCCTCGCCGTCATCCGCGCCACCCTGCCCGGCCTCGTGCGCAACCCCGTCGTCGTCTGCATCGTCTCCGCGCTGATCTGGCGCGCCACCGGCCTCGGCCTCGCCGCCCCCATCGACCGCCTGCTGATGCTCCTCGGCGCCGCCGGCCCGCCGCTGGCCCTGTTCTGCCTCGGCGCCACCCTGCCCAAGCCCGAAGGCTGGAAAACCATGGGCGGCGTCGTCGCCGCCAGCGCACTCAAGCTGCTGGTCATGCCCGCCCTCGTCGCCATCCTCGCCCACCTCGCCGGCGTGCAAGGCACCGCCTTCGCGGTCGTCGTGCTCGCCGCCGCCATGCCCACCGGCGCCAACGCCTTCCTCCTCGCCCGCCGCTTCCACACCATGATGGAAGCCTCCGCCAGCACCGTCGTCGCCAGCACCGCCCTGGCGCTGGTCACACTCACGGTGCTGCTGGGGTGGCTCAGGTAAGCAAGTCCTTCTTTTTCTGAAAAAAAGAAGCAAAATGACTTTTCCGACCTGGCGCCCGCCTTACCCGATCAACGGGTAGGGCGGGTCGCGAAGCGGACCCGCCACGATCCATTGTGAGCGTGAATAGGCGTTATATCCTGTTAAATCGCCAAATTTAGCTAAAACTTCCTTTTCCATCGGTGTTGCGTTTGGCACAATCACCGGTGATGCCACATCCCGTCGCCGCTCCGCTCGAAGCCGACGCCCTTCGCCGCTTGGCGGAGGCGATGAATCGCGTCCATTTCCCGGCGACCCTGCTGCACCTCCTGCTCGCCCTGCTGGCGTTCCTCACCGGGAACCAATCCGTCCTGGCCCACACCCCCGGCCGCACCTGGCGCACCCCGCTGCGGGATTGGCAGTTCTCCCCCACCGGCGAAACCATCGACGACCTGGCACCCGTACTCCATCCCCGCGCCCTGCGCCGCCTCCGCCGCCAGCGCGCCTGGATCGGTTGGATCCTGCGCGGCCTCCCCGGACTCGGCCTGCGCCTGTCCGGCAAGCGCGCGCCCAAAAGATGCTCTCCTCCGATCGCTCGCGCGCCGCCATCGGCGGGCGCGCGTGCCATCTCATCGTGAATCTGTCCTTTGGCCCCCGCCTCGTGCGGCGACGAATCGCGCCCGGTGTTCCGGGCATCAAGTGGAAGCGGGTCCAGGGACCTCAGGTCCCTGGCGGGTCGAGGGCAGAGCCCTCGCCTTACCTTCCCCTCGCCTTTACTTCCTCTTCTTCGGCGCCGGCGGCACAAACGCCTCGCCCCGATCACTCCGATGATACTCCGCATTCGGCATCATGTCCGTCGCCGAGGCCATCCGGTTCGACAGATTGAAGAACGCCGCAGTCTCCGCGAGGTCGAAGATGTCTTCTTCCGTCAGCCCCACTGCCCGCAGCCCATCGCGGTCCGCGTCGTCCACCAGGTTGGGCGTGGTGGTCAGTTTCCAGGCGAAGTCCAGCATTGTGCGCTGGCGCGCGTCCAGCTTCGCCACGCGGTAGTTCAGCGCCATCATCTCGCCCAGCTCCGCATCGCCGGAGAGCTGCCGAACCGCGGCGCCGTGGGCCACCAGGCAGTAGTAGCAACGGTTGGCGGAGGAGACGACCACCGCCACCATTTCCCGCTCCAGCTTGGAAAGGCCGGACTCCGAGAACATGATCTCGTTGTACATCGCCATGAAGTTGCGCAGCCGCAGCGGCCGCTTGCTATAGGTGGAATAGACGTTCGGCACGAAGCCGAGCTTCTCCACGCACTTCTTCCAGATCGCCTGCAGGTCCTCGTCCAGCGTGGCCGGGTCGGGCACGCCGAGGGCGGAGATATGATCGGGCTGGGGCATCGGGGCGATCCTGTGGTGTGATGGCGTCGAACCTTGTGGAGCCCCCGGCGATGAATTTCAATCACGTGGCCAACCGGCTGGCGGCGGCGCATTTCGAGACGGTGGTAGCGCTGTTCACCCAGCGCCTCGGCTTCGTCGTGCTGCGCCGCACCGAACGCGCCATCTGGATGCGCCAGCCCGGCACCAACGTGGATCTCCAGTTCGGCCGCAGCGACACCACCCACCGCGATGCAGACAAGCAGCGCTCCCAGGTCTCCTTCCTCAGCCTCACCCCGCGCGAGGAGCTGGAAACCCTGGCCACCTGGCTCGCCGAACAGGGCCTGGCCGCCACCGTCGGCGCCTATTCCAACCGCGAATTCTACCTGGATGCCCCAGACGCCTTCGTCGATTTCGTCATCGAGGCGATGCGCCCGGAACTCGCGGACTACGACGTGAAGGTCTGAAACGGCAGGATCGGCAACACCACCCGGCTCGCCCGCGCACTGTCCACGAACACCGCATTCCCCGCGATCCGCTTCCGCCGCGCCTGCCCCTCCGGCTCCCCGGTATTCGGGTTCACGTCTAACTTCGGAAAGTTGGAGGAAGAAATGTCGAGCCGGATCCGATGCCCCGGCAGGAACAGATTGGCCGTCGGGAACAGCGTCACCACAATCCGCCGCACACGCCCCGGCTCGTTCAGCCGCGGATTGGCGGGATCATCGGCATAGCGCAGCCGGCAGATCCCGTCGGTCAGGATCATCGCATAGCCGCGCGGGTAGTCCGCCGAAGCCGGATGCACGTCGATCAGCTTGGCGGTGAAATCCGTATCCGGCGCATCGGAGGAAATCCACAGCTCCGCCTCGATCGGCCCCACCACCTGCACCGCCTCGGCCAGCGGCGCAGTCTGGAACACCAGCACATCGGGCCGCGCCGCCAGCGGCAGGAACGGCGGCCTGCAGCCAAAGAACGAAGGCGCCGCCACCTGGTCCCACGCCCCGCCGGCCGCCACCGGCTCCAGGCTGGTCAGATTGCCCCCGATCGTCGGCACCGGATCGGCCGGATCGAAATCGTAACGCAGCGGCGCCACCCCCGCCCCCGGCAACGCCGTGTCCAACCGCCCATCGCCATGCAGGTGGAACGAAGTCGGCACCGCCCCCGGCGCCGGCCAGTCATCGAGGCTGATCCACCGCCCGCCATGGTCCAGATGCCCGTCAGGCGTCTTCCGCCCGGAGCCCCCGCCCATCACGAACACCCGCACCGCCGGCTCCGGGTTCGGCCTTCCGTGGATCACCGCATCGAAATGCCGCAGCCGATACTGCCGCCAATCCCCGGCCAAGGAATCCACCGTCGCCTCGGGCCCGAAATCCACATCCCCGAACACCCGGTCGCTGCGGTCGCCATGGATCCACGGCCCCAGGATCAACCGCTGCCCCCCACGCCCCGCCGCCTTCAACCCCATGTAGTTGCTGGTCGCCGTGCGCGGATACGGATCGAACCAGGAAGACATGTGCACGCACTCCGCCCGCACATACCGGTCGTAAAACCCCTCCGCCCAGATCCCGAGCTGCTGCCAGAACCCGTCGAACGCCCCATGCCGCCACTGCTCGAACAGATAGGCCTCGTAATCCCGGTGGTGCCGCAACGGCGAATGCCCCTCCCGCCACGGCAGCCGGGTGAACCAGTCGCGGATATCCTCCGCCGCCAGCGCGGCCTTCAGCACGGGGTCCGCCTGCGCCTCGGGCGACAACCCCGCTTGCTTGAACGCCCAGGTCGCCTGCTTCAGCTCGAACGCCCCGAACTGCCGAATCCCCCCGGTCCAGCTATTGGCGAACCCGCCGGAATCCAGCACCTGCGCCACCACCCCGGGCGCATCCAGGCACCCCAGCGCCGCCTGGGTATGCGCGGCATAGGAAAGCCCCATCGTGCAGATCCGCCCGTCGCACCACGGCTGCTCCACAATCCAGGCGCAGGTGTCGTAGCCGTCCTCCCCGTCGGAGAGGTATTTCACGAACACGCCCTCGCTGCCGTAGCGCCCCCTGTTGTCCTGGAACACC
>CAMDAM010000099.1 GCA_945888575.1 Asaia bogorensis
TGCCGTCGCGGGCGGCGCGGTAGAAGCAGTCTCGGCGGCCGGTGTGGCAGGCCACGCCCTGCTGGTCGACCAGGAGGAGGATGGTGTCGCCGTCGCAATCCAGGCGGAGTTCCACCAGGCGCTGCTGCTGGCCGGAGCTTTCGCCCTTGCGCCACAGCTTGCCGCGGCTGCGGCTGAAATAGCAGACCCGCCCTGTGGCCAGGGTTTCGGCGATGGAGTCGCGGTTCATCCAGGCCATCATCAGCACCTCGCCGGTGTCGTGCTGCTGGGCGATGGCGGGGACGAGGCCGTTGGCGTCGAAGCTGATGGCCGACAGTATGTGCGTGCTCTCCATGAGTGCTACATTGCACGGATGCCGCCGGAATTCACCCCCGTGACCATCGCCAAGCTCGATCACGCCGCCGCGTTGTGCGAACGGCGCGGCACGAAGCTGACCGAGTTGCGGCGCATCGTGCTTGGGCTGATCCTGGATGCCGAGGCGCCCACCGGTGCCTATGACCTGCTGGAGAAGCTGCGCAGCCATCGCGGGGCGAGCGCGCCGCCCACCGTGTATCGCGCGCTGGATTTCCTGCTGGAGCAGGGCTTCGTGCACCGGATCGAGCGGCTTTCGGCCTTCGTGGGCTGCATCGAGGCGCATAGCCATGAGGGCGACCACCACCACGCGGCGCAGTTCCTGATCTGCCGCAGCTGTGGGCAGGCGACCGAGCTGGATGATCACCATCTCGCCCATGCCCTGATCCATGCCGCGGAGGCGGTGGGGTTCAAGGTGAGCGGGGCGACGATCGAGGCGGAAGGGACCTGCGCCCGCTGCCGGGCGCCCGACGCACGTTAACAGGCGATATACATCGGTCTGGCACGGTGCCCCCGGAAACTGCCAGGACACGACCATGCCAGCACTCGCTGCCGTTTTCGCCGCGCCGTGGAGCCGGCTGGTGCGCCCGTCGATCGGGCGCAACGTCGCGGGGTTGCTGGCCGGCGCCGTGCTGGCGGTGCTGGGGGCGGCGTTCTTCCTCAATGAATTGGCGCAGCAACGGCTGATTGCCGTTTCGGTTGAGCGCGAGGCCGCGGCCCTGGCGGAGGCGGCGCGCGCTGCCTTTGCCGCCGAGAACGAGCGGGCGCTGGGCCTGGCCGTTGCCGTGGCGGCCACCCCGGGCGTCGCCGAGACGTTCCAGCGCCAGGATCGGGCCGCGCTGCTGGCACTGGCCGCCCCGGTGCAGGCGGCGTTGCGCGCGCAGGGGGTGGCGGTGGAGCAGTTCCAGTTCCACCTGCCGCCGGCGACCTCGTTCCTGCGCGTGCACCAGCCGGCCAAGTTCGGCGACGACCTGTCGGGTTTCCGCGCGACCGTGGTGGCCGCCAACCGCAACCGCCAGCCGATCCTCGGGCTGGAGGGCGGGGTGGCCGGAATGGGATTTCGCGGCGTGGTGCCGATAGCGCGCGACGGCGCGCATCTGGGCACGGTGGAATTCGGGTTGTCGCTGGGCCGCCCCTTCCTGTTGGCGCTGCGCGAACGGCTGGGCACGGAGGCGGCGTTGGCGGCGCTGGGCCGCGACGGACCGAAGCTGCTGGCCGCCACGCGTGACGGGCTGCCGCCGCCGGACGCGGCGGGCGGGGCCGGGCGGCTGGTGGAGCTTGAGGGGCGGCCGCATCTGCTGGCTTCCGTCGTGCTGCCGGATTTCTCGGGCCAGCCGGTGGCGACGCTGACGCTGGTGCGCGACGCCGCCGGGCTGGTGGCGGTGCAATCGGCCAGCCGGCGGATGATGGCGCTGCTGGAAGCCGGGCTGCTGGTGCTGGGGCTGGGGCTGGCGGTGGTTGTAGCACGGCGGATCGCCCGGCCGATGGAGCGCCTGGCGGCCAGCACCGCGGCGATCGCGGCTGGTGATCTGGCGCGCGCGGTGCCGGGTGCCGCGCGCGGCGACGAGATCGGCGGGCTGGCGCGCGCGCTGGACCTGTTCCGCCGGCAGTTGCTGGAAAAGCAGGAACAGGAGCGCAGCCTGACCGAGGAGCGGGCGCAGCGCGAGCGCCGGCAGGCCGGGATGATGGCCGCGATTCGTGATTTCGGCGGCTCGGTGGGCGGCGTTCTGGGCCAGTTGCGCGACGCTTCCGGCGGCATGCGGGCCACCGCGGAGCGGATGCGCCGGGTGTCTGACCTGGTGGCCGAGGATGCGCGCGGCGCGCACGGGCAGTCGCAGGAGGCCAGCGCCGAGCTTCAGGGCGTTGCGGCGGCGACCGAGGAACTGGCGGCGACCGCCCATGAGGTGCGCAGCCAGGCTGAACAGGTGGCGCAGACGACCCAGGCGGCGATCGGGCGGGCGCAGGCGGTGGACAAGGTCGTGGGCGGGCTGTCGGCGACGGCTGGGGAAATTGGCTCGGTGGTGCGGTTGATCGAGGCGATCGCGCAGCAGACCAACCTGCTGGCACTGAATGCCACCATCGAGGCGGCGCGCGCCGGGGAAGCCGGGCGCGGGTTCGCGGTGGTGGCGCAGGAGGTGAAATCCCTGGCCGAGCAGACCGCGCGCGGCACGGCGGAAATCGCCGCCAGGGTGCAGGCGGTGCGCACCGCCACCGACGGCGCGGTGGACGGGCTGCGCGACATCCTGGAGGTGGTCCAGGGAATGGACGGCCGCGCCGGGGCGATCGCGGCGGCGGTGGACCAGCAGGCGGCCGCCACCGCCGAGATCACCGCGGTGGTGACCCGGGTGGCCACCCGCATGGCCGGGCTGACCGCGCGAGCCGCGGACCTGGCGACCCAGGCCGGGGAGGCGGGTGCTGCCTCGCAGGAAGTGCAGATGGCATCCGAACGCCTGGCCGGCGATGCCGGGGCGATCGATGTGGAGGTGGGCGCCTTCGTGAAGACGCTGCGGGGGGACGGGGAGGCGCGACGGTTCGAGCGCTTTGCCTGCAAATGGCCGGCGCGGCTGCGCAGCGGCGGGCGGGAGCACGCGGCGATGACCATCGACGTTTCGCGCGGCGGCATGGCGCTGCGGCTGGAGGATGCGGCCGGGTTGGCGGCGGGCCAGGAGGTGGAGGTGGGCTGTGATGCCAACGGGGCCTGGCTGCACGGCCGCCTCGCCCATGTTGGCGAGGGGCGTGCAGGGCTGTTGTTCAAGTCGGATGCGGCGACCTGTGATGCGGCGGTGGCGCTGGCGACACGGGCCGAGCGCGAGATGCGCGCGCGGGCAGCGTGACGCTGTGTCAGCGGCCAACACGCTGACCGGGACCGCGGGCGATGACCGGCTGGACGGGGCGGCTGGCGCGGACACGCTGGCGGGCGGGCTCGGCGGCGACACCTATGTGGTGGACGATGCCGGGGACGCGGTGCAGGAGGCGCCCGGCGGCGGCTTCGACACGATCGAGACCGTGATCGACCTGGTGCTGCCGGCGAATGGGGAGGCGCTGGTGCTGACCGGCGCGGCGCGCAACGGCACCGGCAACGGGCTGGCCAACACGATCACGGGCATGGCGTTCGACGACACGCTGGATGGCGGCGCGGGCACGGTGGAGTGGCAGGTGGCGAGTGCGGCGGGCACCGGCACCGTGGCGGCCAATGCGGTGGATTTCGCCGGCGGCGTGCTGCCCGGCGGCATCCTCACCTTCGCCAGCGGGGAGACCAGCCGGACCATCACCGTGGACGTGGCGGCCGACCTGGCCGGCGAGTTCAACGAGCGCTTCGCCGTCACGCTCGCCAACCCCTCCGCCGGGGCCACGATCACCACCGCCAGCGCCGTGGCGGTGATCCTGAACGACGACACCAGCCTCTCCCTGCGCACGCAACGCCTGGTGCTGGCGGAGGGCAATGCCGGCACCACGAACTTCGCTTTCACCGTCTCGCGCGACGTTCCTGGATTTCGCCCCCGCATCGGGCGAGCGGCTCGATCTCTCGCGTATCGACGCCATCGCCGGCACATTGGCCAACGACGCTTTCACCCTCATCGGCATTGCGCCCTTCTCCGGGGCTCCCGGCGAGGTGCGCTGGGAGGATCAGGGGGCGGTGCGGGCGATCCTGGGCAAGCTGGAGGGAACATCCGCGCCCGAGCTCAGCATCTTCCTGGCTCTTCCGGGGCCTGTAGCAGGTGATTGGCTGGTGCTCTGACGACGAGGCGGTGCCGCGCAGGCCGCTGGCGTGGGTGAGCATGTGGCGCAGCCTGATGGCATCGCCGTTGCTCCGGCCGTCGATCCGATGCAGCCGGGGCACGATGTGTGCCGGCAGGACACCGGTGTCGATCAGCCGCGCGGCCAGGTGCCGGCGGCAACAATGCGGTCGTGCAGCCGGCCCGGCGCCATGGCGCAGGCCTGGGCCATGGCCGGCTCGGTGCCGTAATGGCCGCCGCCGGGCACGACAACGAGCCTGGCTTCGGGCAGGCGGCGAGCGAGGTCGTAGGAGTTGTCTGGCGTGCAGCAGCAGTCGTAGCGGCCCACCACCATCTCGACCGGCAGGTGGGCGATGCGATCGGCTTCGTCGAGCAGCTGGGTATCGCGCAGGAAGAAGTCGTGTATCGCGTAGTGCATGAAGATCCGGCCGTAGCGGGCGCCGCGCGCCGGGTCCCATTCGGCGAGCGGGGTGTCGAAATGCATGAAGCCCTGCTCGTAGGCATAGAGCTGGAACGCGAAGCGATCGGCTTCCGCCGCGTCGGTGCCCAGGATGCGGCGAGCATAGGCGCGGCGCAGGTCACCGCGCTCCTCCGGGCCGACCAGGCTCGCGAACTGCTCCCATAGCTCCGGGAACATCGACCGCACGTCCTGGAACCACCAGGCGAGGTCCTTGGCGCGGCCGAGCCAGGTGCAGGTGAGGTTGATGCCGAGGCAGCGCTCGGGATGGGCTTCGGCATAGGCGAGCGCGACGATGCTGCCCCACGAGCCGCCGGCGACCACCCAGCGGGTGATGCCGAGCATCTCCCGCAGTGCCTCCATGTCGGCGATCGTGGCCTGGAGCGTATTGCCTTCGAGCCGGCCGGTCGGCGTGGACTGGCCGCAGCCGCGCTGGTCGAAGCGGATGATGCGGAAGCGCGCCGGGTCCCAGAAGCGGCGCCGGCTGGCATTGCTCGCCCCGCCAGGGCCGCCATGGCAGAGGATGACGGGCATGAGGCCGGGATCGCCGGCATCCTCCCAGAAGATGGCGTGGCCATCCGCACGATCCAGCCTGCCGCTGGCGCGGGCGGGGCCGGTGGGATGGAAGGGATCGTCGAGCCGGCGGATCGTTTGCATCACTCTTCCTTGTCGGCACGGCGCAGCAGGTGATCACCCATGCTGCCTTCTGCCCGATGGCCTGGGCCACCTGCTCCGCGGTGCGGATCGCCGCCACGCAAGGCCGCAGCGATTTACGTTATAACAAAAATCTTGCGAACCTGGCAAATCCGGGAATACTGGCACCAACACTGCGCCGAAAGCTTCTCCGAATCATATAACATTCCGCTTGGAGGCCGATATGAGGCGACGCCAGATGATGGCCGGCATGGCTGCCGGGCTTGCTGCCCCCTCCATCGCCGCGGCCCAGTCGGCCCGGCTGCTGCGCTTTGTGCCGAGCACCGACCTGTCGATCACGGATCCGATCTTCGGTACCTCGTTTACCACACGCAATCATGCCCTGCTGGTGTTCGACACGCTCTACGGCGTGGACGAGCAGGGCGTGGCCCATCCGCAGATGGCAGCGGGCCACGTGGTGGAGGATGAAGGCCGGACCTGGCGCATCACCTTGCGCGACGGTTTGCGCTTCCACGATGGCACGCCGGTGCTGGCGCGCGATGCCGTGGCGAGCGTGCGCCGCTGGGGGCAGCGCGACACGTTCGGCCAGGCGCTGATGGCTGCGACCAACGAGATCATCGCGGGCTCGGACAAGGAGATCGTCTGGCGCCTGAAGCACCCGTTCCCGATGCTGCCCGACGCGCTGGGCAAGATGCTGACCCATGTCTGCGTGATCATGCCCGAGCGCCTCGCGCAGGTGGACGCCTACACCCAGGTGCGGGAGATGGTCGGCAGCGGGCCGTTCCGCTTCCTGGCGGACGAGCATCAGCTGGGCCATCTCGCCGCCTATGCCAGGTTCGATGGCTATGTGCCGCGCCCTTCCGGCACGCCGAGTGCCGCTTCCGGCCCGAAGGTGGTGCATTTCGACCGGGTGGAGTGGCGGATCCTGCCCGACCCGTCGACGATCGCGGCGGCGCTGGTGAAGGGCGAGATCGACTGGTGGCTGAACCCCACGGGCGACCACCAGGCCGCGTTGCGCCGCAACCGTGACCTGAAGGTGGAGGTGATCGACCCCTATGGCAGCGTGGGCATGATCCGCTTCAACTTCCTGCACCCGCCCTACGACAACCCGGCAGTGCGGCGCGCGGCGCTGGCGGCGGTGAACCAGGCGGACTTCATGTCGGCGATGATCGGCACGGACCGGAGCCTGTGGCGCCTGCCATGCGGCTTCTTCACGCCGGGCTCGCTGATGGCGTCGGACGCCGGGATGGAGGCGATCCGGGAAACGCCGGATCTGGCGCGGGCGCGCGAAATGCTGAAGGCGAGCGGCTATGCCGGGGAGAAGCTGGCGTTGCTGGCCACGGGCACGGTGGAGCTGATCTCCAACCAGGCGCAGGTGGCCGCCGACGCCTTCGCCAAGATCGGCTTCAATGTGGACCTGCAGGTCTACGACACCGCCGCGGCCGACCAGAAGATCCGCAACAAGGGGCCGGTGGCCCAGGGTGGATGGAGCGCCTATTCCAACACCACAACCGGCATGGCCGCGTCCAACCCCGCAGCGCACGGCTTCATCCGCGGGCACGGCGAACAGGCGATCTGGGGCTGGCCGACGCTGCCGCGGCTGGAAGAGCTGCGAAACGCCTGGTTCCAATCCCCGACCCTGGCCGCGCAGCAGGAGATCTGCCGCCAGATCCAGCTGCACTGCTTCGAGACCGTGCCCTTCGTGCCGACAGGCGTGTTCCTCTCGCCGGTCGCGTACCGCGCCAACCTCGTCGATGTCAGGCGAGGGATCGCCCAGTTCTATGGAGTGCGCCGCACATGACCCGTACCGCCCTGTCCCGCCGCGCGCTGCTTGCCGCGGCGGCCGCTGCCCCGATCGCCGCGCCCGCCATCTCCCGGGCGCAGGGCGCGCGCGTGTTGAAATACACGCCGCCGGCGATGATCAACATCCTCGACCCCGTGCATGGGGCGACGCTGATCACCCGCATCCACTCGCTGATGGTCTACGACACGCTCTACGGCATCGACGATGCCTGGGTGCCGCAGCCGCAGATGGCCGAGGGCCATGTGCTGGAAGACGGCGGCAAGACCTGGCGCATCACCCTGCGCGCGGGGCTGCGCTTCCACGATGGCTCGCCGGTGCTGGCGCGGGACTGCGTGGCGAGCCTGCGGCGCTGGGGCAAGCGCGACGTGATGGGCCAGGGCATCTTCGAGATCACCGACGAGCTTTCCGCGCCGTCGGATCGCGTGATCCTGTGGAAGCTGCGCAAGCCCTACCCGCTGCTGCCCGAGGCGCTGGGCAAGATGAACAACACCATTGCCGCCATCCTGCCGGAGCGCGTGGCCAACACCGACGCGTTCACCGCCATCACCGACTTCACCGGCAGCGGCCCCTTCCGCTACGTCGCCGCGGAACGGGTGGACGGCGCGCGCACCGTCTATGCCAAGGCCGAGACCTATGTGCCTCGCACGTCCGGCGCGCCGCAAATCATGGCCGGGCCGAAGCTGGTGCATTTCGACCGCGTGGAATGGACCATCATGCCCGACGCCTCGACGGCGGCGAACGCGTTGGCCAAGGGCGAGATCGACTGGTGGTCCGCACCCATCCCCGACCTGCTGCCGGTGCTGCGGCGCAACAACGCGGTTCGGCTGGACGTGCTCGACCCCTCCGGGTCGGTGGGCGTCCTGCGCTTCAACTTCCTCCACCCCCCCTTCAACAAGCAGGCCGTGCGCCAGGCAGCGCTTGCCGCCATCAGCCAGCGCGATGTCATGCTCGCGGTCTATGGCACCGACGAGAGCCTGTGGCGCACGCCCTGCGGGTTCTTTCCGCCCGGCACGCCGAACGCCTCGGATGCCGGCATGGCGGCGCTGCGGGACCCGCCGGACCTTGATGCCGCCCGCCGCTTGCTCGCCGCCAGCGGCTATGCCGGCGAGAAGATCACCTTCAACGTCGCCACCGAGATCGCCACCCTCAAGAACCAGGGCGACGTGGTGATCGATGCCTGGAAGAAGATCGGCTTCAACGTGGACTATGTGGCACTCGCCACCTCGGTGATCGATGCGCGGCTGGCCAACAAGGGCCCGGTCTCCGAGGGCGGCTGGAGCGCCTTCGCCTCCTCCACCACCGGCTATGCCGCCGCCACGCCGGTAGCGAACAACTTCCTGCGCGGCACGGGCGAGAAGGCGATCTTCGGCTGGCCGGACATCCCGCGCATCGAGGAACTGCGCACCGCCTATATCGACGCGCCGGACCGCGCCGCCCAGGCGGCGATCTGCCGTGACTTGCAGCAGGTGGCGTTCGAGACGCTGCCCTACATCCCCACCGGCATGTGGCTGCCGCCCACCGCCTATCGCGCCGATCTCGCCGATGTCAGGCGCGGATTCCCGCAGTTCTACGGCGTGCGGCGGGTATAGTCTGGCGGGATGAACCCCGCCGATTGCCACGACATCGCCGACCTCCGCCGCGCCGCCCGCCGCCGACTGCCGCGCGGCCTGTTCGACTATGTCGACCGCGGCTGCGACGACGATGCCGGCCTCGCGCGCAACCGCGCGGCTTTCGAGGCGGTGACCTTCGCGCCGCGCGTGCTGCGCGGGGTTGCGGAGCGAACGACCGGGGCCAGGCTGTTCGGTCGTAGCCTGGCCTTTCCCGCGGCAATCGCGCCGATGAGCCCGGCCGGGCTTCTATGGCACGAGGGCGAGGGAAAGCTCGCCGCAGCGGCGCGGGCGGCGGGCATCCCCTATACCCTGCCCACGGAATCGATGACCTCCCTGGAGGACATCGCGGCGGCCGTGGCGGGGGCACCCTGGTGGTTCCAGCTCTATATCTGGGCAGACACGGCAGCGAGCTTCCGGTTGCTGGACCGCGTGGCCCAGGCTGGGGCGGAGGTATTGCTGCTGACGGTGGACACCACCGTCGCGCCGCACCGGGCGTTCAACTACCGCAGCGGTTTCGCCACCCCGTTCCGGCCGGGCCTGCGCAACGTGGCGGACATGCTGCTGCATCCGCGCTGGCTGGCGGGCACGATGGGGCGCTACGCGCTGACCACCGGCGTGCCGCGCATGCTGAACCATCCCGGCCAGCCCGGCGCGCTCGCGGGCGGCGGGGCGGCGACAAGGCTGAACGGCGGCATCACCTGGGATGACGTGGCCGCGCTGCGGAAGGCCTGGCCCGGGAAGTTGCTGGTGAAGGGTATCCTGCGCGCCGACGATGCCCGTCGCGCGGTGGAGGCCGGCGCCGACGGCGTGGTTGTCTCCAACCACGGCGCCCGCAACCTCGACGGCGCCATGCCGTCCATCACCGCGCTGCCTGCCGTGGCCGCCGAGATCGGGCGGCATGCCACGGTGCTGCTGGACAGCGGCATCCGCCATGGATCGGACATCGCCCGTGCGCTGGCGCTGGGGGCGGATGCGGTGCTGCTGGGCCGCGCGGTGCTGTACGGGCTGGCGGCGTTCGGCGAGGCAGGGGCGGCACGGGCGCTGGCGTTGCTGCGGCACGAGTTCGAGGTCGCGATGGCGCTGCTGGGCGCGGCCGCGCCGGAGGAGATCACGCGCGACATGGTGGTGCCATGAGAGGGTATGTCGATCCGTCGCTGTGGTTCGCCGAAGACTTCGCCGATGCGGACGCGAAGTTCCAGATGGCCGCCGGCGCGCATCTGGCCGAGAGCCACCGCCACCCCCTGCCGGGTCCCGATGGTGAGGCATTGCATGTTCGCGTGGCGCGGATCGGCCCGGACCGCGCGCGGCGGGTGCTGTTCCTGCTCGCCGGCACCCACGGCACTGAACTCTGCGCCGGCAGCGGCGTCATGGTGGGGCTTCTCTGCGAGCCCGGGCGGCTGCGCCTGCCGCCTGACACCGCGATGGTGATGATCCACGCCATCAACCCCTGGGGTGCAGCCTGGCGGCGCTACGTGAACGAAGACAATGCCGACCTGATGAAGAACTTCCTCTACGGCGACCGGCCGGCACCGCCCGACCCGCTGTTCGCGGCGATCGACGCGGCGCTGGACATCCCGTCGCTGGGCACGGCGGACGGCATGGCGGCGATGGATGCGCGCCGCGCCCTGCTGGAGGCCGCGCACGGGCCGGCGCGCATCGTGGCGGCGCTGAAGGCCGGGCAGGCCACGCATCCGAACTCGATCGTGTACTACGGCCGTGAGCCCAGCTGGTCCAAGCGCCTGCTGGACGAGATCGTCGCCCGGCACGGCGCGGGTGCGGAGCAGGTGCTGTTCGTGGACCTGCACACCGGCATGGGGGTGTGGGGCGGCTGCATGACGGTGGCCGAGGGATCGGAGGCGAGCAAGCACCGGGTGCGCGCCTGGACGCAGGGCCGCGCGGAGGACACCGACCTGGTGGTCGGCAAGCCGCTCTACGGCTTCGTGGGGCAACTGGTGCCGGGCTGCGAGCTGACCGTGTGCTACCTGGAGGGCGGCACCGAGAGCTGGGGCTGGGAAATGCGGCGCGTGATGCTGCGCGAGATGTTCTTCCACCTGCATGGCGACCGCCACAGCGATGAGGCAAAGGCGGTGAAGGCACGCTTCGCCCGGTTCTACTACCCGGGCACCGAGGCCTGGGCCCGGCGCTACTGGGCCAGCACGGCGGCGGTGCTGGGCCGGCTGCTGGACGGCTTCGCGGGCGGTTGAGCCTCCCCATCCGGCAGCAGGTATTTGAAGATGATCTCCTCGCCGAGCGGAATGTCGCGCATGACGGCGGCGCGCACCGCGGCCGGGTCTTCCGCCCGCAGCGCCTCGATCATCTTGAGGTGTTCGTCCACCTTGCGGCCACGGCCGATATAGGGCGGCTCCAGCAGGCCGGAGTCGGGGTCCATGTAGAGGAAGACGACGTAGGGGCTGGTGCCGACCCAGACGGTGGAGATGAGGTCGACGAGCGTGGGCATGCCTGCCGCCTCGTAGAGCGTGAAGTGCAGGTCGCGATGGGCGCGCATGCAGCCCGGGATGTCACCGGCTTCCCGGCAACGCAGCATTTCGCTGTAGAGGCGGTACATGTTGGCCACCAGGCCCGGCGGGCAACGCCTGGCGGCACGCTCCGCGGCCTCCGGCTCCAGCATCAGGCGGATATCGCGCAGTTCGGCGAACCTGGCCCGGGTGAGGCGCGGGACGGTGATCGTGCGGCCGGGTTCGGCATGCAGAACGCCTTCGGCGACGAGTTGCAGCAGCGCCTCGCGGACCGGGGTGACGGAGGTGCTCATCCGTGCGGCCACGTCGCGAAACGTCAGCCGATCCCCCGGGCGAAGCTCGCCCAGCATCAACGCGTCGCGCAGCCGGGCATAGAGCTGGCGGCCAAGAACGATCCGTGGCGGGTCGATAGAATGCTGTTCGGACATCTCGGTCACTCCAGATCGCTTGTCGGTCCGTCGCTGCGAAAGAGCAAGGGGGCAAGACGGCCCGTGCTCGGCATGTCAGCCCTGGATTGCATCTGCGTCCCGGAACATTTGATCGATCGGCTCGGCACTTGGCCCGAGCGTGGCCGACCGCGTTGGCCCGCAGGCCGCAGCCATGGGCCGAGTGGCACAGACAGGCGCGGTGCGGGCAGTGATCGGCGGGAGGGCGCGGTCAGGCGCCCGGCCTGCGGCGTGACCTCGCCCTGGTGCAGCGTCTCGGCCCAGTCAGGCTGCCAGCCGTTCTGTGGGGCCACCCAACAGGAACTCAACCTCGTCCACCTCAAGGCCGGCGATGTCGCCCTCGTTGCTCAGCGCGATGTTCGCGAGGTCGGTCTTGCGTTGCTGCAGTTCCACGATGCGGTCCTCGACCGTGTCGGCGGCGATGAGCTTGTAGACGAACACCGATTTGGTCTGGCCGATCCGGTGTGCGCGGTCGGAGGCCTGGTCCTCGGCGGCGGGGTTCCACCAGGGGTCGTAGTGGATCACCGTGTCTGCCGAGGTCAGGTTCAGGCCGCGGCCACCCGCCTTGAGGCTGATGAGGAACAACGGCACCTCGCCGCTTTCGAAGACACGCACCGGCTCGGCGCGGTCGCGGGTATCGCCGCGCAGCTCCACAAAGCGGATGCCGGCGGCATCGAGGCGCGGCTTGATCAGGTCGAGCATGGAGGTGAACTGGGAGAACAGCAGGATGCGCCGGCCTTCCGGGATCATTTCCTCCACCATGTCCATCAGGTCGTCGAGCTTGCTCGATGTGTCCACCAGCCTTGCCGAGGGGAGCTTGACCAGGCGCGGATCGCAGCAGACCTGGCGCAGCTTCAGCAGCGCATCCAGCACGACGATGCGGCTTTGCGCGGCGGTGAGCCCGGTGATCTGCTCGCGCACCTTGTCGTAGAGCGTGCCGCGGATGGTCTCGTACAGCTCGCGTTGCTCCGGTGCCAGGTTGATGCGGCGCAGGATGGTGTGGCGCGGCGGCAGGTCGGTGGCCACCTCCGCCTTGGTCCGCCGCAACAGGAACGGGCGGATGCGGCGGATGAGCTGCACCCGGCGCACCGCGTCGTTGTTCTTCTCGATGGGGGTGCGGAAGCGCTTGGTGAACTGCTTGCGGTCGCCCAGCAGGCCCGGCATCAGGAAGGCGAATTCGGACCACAATTCCTGCAGGTTGTTCTCGATCGGCGTGCCCGACAGACACAGCCGGTGGCGGGTATCGAGCTGGCAGACGGCCTTGGTGGCCTTGGCGTCCGGGCTTTTGATCACCTGCGCCTCATCCAGCACCACCAGGTGCCAGGCCAGCTTCTTCATCGCCTCCACGTCGCGCGCCAGCACGGTGTAGGTGGTGATCACCACGTGCACGCCCTCCAACTCGGCGCGGCGGGCGTGGCGATCCAGCCCGTGCAGCACCGCCACGCGCAGCACGGGGGCGAACTTGGTGAGCTCGGCGGTCCAGTTGCTGACCAGGCTGGTGGGCACCACGATCAGCACCGGGCGGTCCAGCCGGCCTTCGGCGTGTTCGATGGCGATATGCGCGATGGTTTGCGCGGTTTTGCCCAGGCCCATGTCGTCGGCCAGGAAGCCGCCCATGTCGTTGGCGCGCAGGTGCTGCAGCCAATCCACGCCCTGTTGCTGATACGGGCGCAGCGCGGCGGTGAAGGAGGCCGGCACCACCACCGGCGGAATCTCCGGCTGCTCGCGGAAGCGGGTGGAATAGGCGGCGATGGCCTCCGCGTTGTCCCACCGCGTGGTCAGCAGGTCTTCCAGGTCCAGCACGCTGTCGGCTTCGGTTTCCGGCAGCACGAGGCCGCCATTGGCGGTGTGCTGCGCCGCCTCCAGCAGGTCGGACATCACCGTGAGCAGGCGGCGGATGCGTTCGGCGGGCAGTTTCAGGATCCGCCCGTCTTCCAGGCTGGTGATCACCTCGCCATCGACGATCAGCGCCGCTTCCATGCCGCCGCGGTCGAGCAGGCGGGAGAGGATCGGCAGCAGCGGGATGCGCGCGCCGTCGATCTCGATGCCGAAATCCAGCGCGAAGCTGCCGGTGCCGGCATCGGCGACGCGCATATCGAAGTCGCCGACCAGTTGCACCACGCGCGGGCCGAAATCGCGGTCGATCAGGTTGCGCCAGCCGAGGGCCTGGAGCACGGGAATGCGTTCGCTGACGAAGCCCTGCCAGCGTTCGGCGGCGTCTCGCCCGCGGAACACGAAGACCATGCGGCCCTTGGCGGTGGTGCCTTCGGCGACGCGCATCCGGCTGAAGCCGTCCTGTTGCAGCATGGCCAGGGCGGCTTCCTCGGCCACGCGGTCTCGGCGCAGGAAGCTTTCGCTGCCGGGTGCGTCGCCGGGGCGATGGACGCGGACGAACTGGCGCTCGTCATCCGCCGGGGTCAGCACACCTTCGTAGTCGAACTCGATCACCAGCGCGTCGGTGACCTGCAGGCTGCCGAACTCGTCGGGGCAGTTGAACTGGCGCAGGCGCAGCACCGGCGTGGCCTTGCATTCCTGGATGACGGGCTCGGCGGCGCGGACCAGCACCGGCTCGCTCCGCCGGCGCGGCGCGAGGGCGGGTGCGCGTGGGGTGGGCGCGCGGGGCGTTGGCCGTGCCGGGGGCGGCGCCGGGCG
>CAMDAM010000100.1 GCA_945888575.1 Asaia bogorensis
TGCTCACCACGATCCCCGCCTCCCGCGTCCGCTCGAACACCGCCGCCGTCGCCTCGGTCGCCGGCGTCCGGCTCTTGCGGTCCGTCACGAGCTCGATCGCCTGCATCAGCCCGCGCCCACGCACCGCGCCGACGATCTCGTATTTCTGGTGCATTCGTTCCAGCACCTGCCGCAACGCCGCCCCCACCACCTTCGCGTTCGCCTGCAACCCCTCTTCATCGATCGCCTGCAACACCGCCCGCCCGGCGGCACACGAAACCGGATTCGCCCCATACGTATTGAAGAAGAACTTCTCCTTCAGCACCTCCGTCACATGCCGCTGCGCCACCACCGCGCCCAGCGGAAACCCATTCCCGATCCCCTTGGCCATCACCACGATCTCCGGCACCACCCCGTGCGCCTCGAACCCCCAGAAATGGTCCCCGGTGCGCCCGAAGCCGGACTGCACCTCATCCACAATCAGCACCCCGCCCCGCACCCGCACCTTCTCGGTCGCCGACTTCAGATACCCCTCCGGCAACTCCACGATCCCGCCATAGCCCTGGATCGGCTCCACAATGAACCCGGCCAGCTTGCCGGAGGTGGAGAACTGGATCGTCCGGTCGATCTCATCCAGGTACGCCTGGGTATCGTCCCCGAACACCCCGCGGAACGGATCCGGATTCGGCATGTGGTGAATGCCACCCAGCAGTGGGATCGGATGCCGAAACCCGGAAATGCCCGTCAGCGACTGCGCCCCGATCGTCGCCCCATGATACGCATTGCGCAGCGCCAGCATGTCGATGTTGCCGGTAAAGCTCTGCGCCATCACCAGCGCCAGATCGATCGCCTCGGTGCCGCTATTGGTGAAGTGCACCACCCAGTCATGCCCCGCCGGCATCCGTGCGGCCAACTCCTCGGCGAAATGCGCCGGGACCGGGTGGTAGAACATCGTCGTGCAATGCTGCAGCTCCGCCACCTGCGCCTGCACCGCCGCCGTCACCTTCGGATGCGCGTGCCCTACCGAGATGCAAACATTCATCCCCAGCAGGTCGGTGTATTTCTTGCCCGCCTCGTCCCACAGGTACTGCCCCTGACCGCGGCGGAAGATCATCGGCGTCTTGTACGGCACGAAGGCCCGCTGGGACGCAGCATAGTACTGGTCCCGCCGCGCCACGATCGCCTCGGTCGACCAATCCGTCTCAAGCTCGCCCATCACTGCCTCCGTCACATGGCCAGACTTTCCGCCCCCTGGCCCGCACCGGCAAGCCCCGCCATCCTGCGCCTGTCACGCAGGAGAACCCCATGCCCCGCAAGCTCGCCATCATCACCGGAGGTGCCCGCGGCATCGGCCGCGGCTGCGCCCACGCGCTCGCCGAAAAGGGCCTGAACATCGCCCTCGTCGACCTCCTGCCCGCCGAGATGGAGCGCACCAAGGCCGAGCTTGAAGCCATGGGCGCCACCGTCACCTGCCACGAAGCCGATGTGTCCGATTTCGCCCGCGCCGCCGCCGTGATCGCCGAGATCATGGCCGCCCATGGCCGCATCGACGTGCTGGTGAACAACGCCGGCCGCGGCAACCCAAAGGGCATCACCGAGATCACGGAAGATGAGTTCGACCGCACCATCGCGGTGAACCTGAAAAGCTGCTTCAACTACATCCACGCCGCCGTGCCCCACATCCAGGCCGGCGGCGGCGGGCGCATCGTCTCCATGTCCTCGCTCAACGCCTTCTCCGGCGGCGTCACCAGCGCGGTGTCGAAGTTCAGCTACGCCACCGCCAAGGCCGGCATCCTGGGCATGACCCGCGCGCTCGCCAAAGAGCTCGGCCCCAGCATCGCCATCAACGCCATCTGCCCCGGCGTGATCGAAACCGAACTCGGCAACAGCCTCACCAAGGCCCGCGGCCCGGAGCTCATGAAAGGCATCGCCCTCGGCCGCCTCGGCACGCCGCAAGACGTCGCCCAACTCGTCGCCTTCCTCGCCACCGTCGAACCCAACTTCATCACCGGCCAAAGCTTCGTCATCGATGGCTTCCAATGGGTGTGCTGAACGGGTGAGGAAGTACGGCCATAAGCTAGGCGATTGTCGACATCGGGGTTGCCAGCGCGGCGGGACGGTCGGTAACGTCCGGGCAGGGGGGAGGCGCCGCCTTGGCCGTTTCCTTAAATGTCCGAGAAGACAGCAGAATGCGTCGGCAAGGGAATGACCGCCCACAGGGCGGCGCGGCAGACCGGAACAGGGGGCGCGGATGAGCGATGCGCCGCTGCTGGACGTCCGTGGGCTCGGCATCTCCTTCCTGATCGCAGGCGGCAGCGTGCAGGCCACGCAGGATGTGAGCTTCTCCGTGCAGCCCGGCGAGCGCGTGGGCATCGTGGGCGAGAGCGGCTGCGGCAAGACCATCACCGGCCTTTCCCTGCTCGGCCTGCTGCCGCCGGCCACCACGCGCGTGGCCGGGCAGGCGATGTTCGAGGGCGAGAACCTGGTCGGCCTGCCGCTGTCGCGCATGCGGCATGTGCGCGGGCGCAAGATCAGCATGATCTTCCAGGAGCCGATGAGCGCGCTCGATCCGGTGTTCACCATCGGCCAGCAGATCGGCGAGACGATCCTGACCCACTTCAAGGTGGACAAAAAGCAGGCGCGCGAGCGGGCGATCGAGGCGCTGGCAAGCGTGGGCATCCCCAGCCCGGCCCGGGTGCACGACAGCTATCCGCACCAGCTCTCCGGCGGCATGCGCCAGCGCGCCATGATCGCCATCGCCCTGGTGTGCGAGCCGCGCCTGTTGATCGCGGACGAGCCGACCACGGCGCTGGACGTCACCATCCAGGCGCAGATCATCGACCTGCTGCTGGAGCTTTCGGCCAAGCAGGGCACGGCGCTGCTGTTCATCACCCACGACCTGGGCGTGATCGCCGAGACCTGCACGCGCATGATCACGATGTATGCCGGCCAGGTGGTGGAGGATGCGCCGGTGGACAGCGCGCTGGTGCGTCCGCGCCACCCCTATACCTCCGGCCTGCTGCGCTCCCTGCCGCGGCTTTCGGCGCGCGGGGCGGTGCTGCCCTCCATCGCCGGGCGGGTGCCGACGTTGCGCGACATGCCCACGGGCTGCCGCTTCGCCGAACGCTGCGCGCACCGGCAGGAGGCATGCGCGGCGCCGCAGGTGATCGAACAGGCCGGCGCGCATAGCGTGCGCTGCTGGCGGCAAAGCGATCTGGTGCTGCCGGGCGCGTTGACCGACCGGGAGGCCGCGGCATGAGCGCCCCCATCGTCAGCGTCGCCGACCTGCGCATCCACTTCCCCACCCAGGACCGGCGCGAGACGGTGAAGGCGGTGGACGGGGTGAGCTTCGACGTGCTGCCGGGCGAGACCTTCGGCATCATCGGCGAGAGCGGCTCCGGCAAGTCCACGCTGGGCCGCGCCGTGGTGTGCCTGCTGAAGCCCACCGAGGGACAGGTGAAGCTGGGCGGCATCGACCCGTATTCGTTGCCTTCGGCCGAGCTGCGCCGGCGGCGGCGGGCGTTCCAGATCATCTTCCAGGACCCGAACGCCGCGCTCAATCCGCGCATGAGCGTGCTGGATTCGATCCGCGAGCCGCTGGACATCATCGGCGAGGGCAGCCGGGCAGACCGCACCCGCATCGCGCAGGAGATGCTGGAGCGCGTGGGGCTGCGGCCGGAATTCGGCGCGCGCTACCCGCACGAGCTCTCCGGCGGCCAGAAGCAGCGCATCAACATCGCCCGCGTGCTGACGGTGCGCCCCAGCGTGATCGTGTGCGACGAGGTGGTGGCGGCACTCGATGTTTCGATCCGCGCCGACATCCTGAACCTGTTCGCCGAATTGCAGCGCGAGTTCGGGCTGACCTACCTGTTCATCACCCACGACCTCGGCGTGGTGAGCCATGTCAGCTCGCGGATTGCCGTGATGTACCTGGGCAAGTTCATGGAGCTGGGGCCGGCCGAGGAGATCGCGGAACGGCCGCTGCATCCCTATACCCAGGCGCTGCTCTCGGCCGAGCCGATCCCGCTGCCTTCCGGCATGCGCGCGGCACGGCGGATCATCCTGCAGGGCGAAATCCCGAGCCCGACCAACCCGCCCAGCGGCTGCCGCTTCCGCACGCGCTGCCCGTTCGCGCAGGCGGTGTGCGCCAGTGAAGTGCCGAAATGGCGCGAGGCCGCCCCCGGGCGGTTCGTGGCGTGCCACTTCGCCGGCGAGGTGACCGGCCATCCCATCGACGCAAACACAACAAAGGAGGCGATCGCATGAACGCGCCCATCAAGCTGCCCAACGGCCGGATCGACCGGCGGACCTTCCTGGCCCTCACCGGCGCCGCCGCAATGGCCGGCGGCGAGGCGCAGGCCCAGAAACGCGGCGGCACGCTGCGGCTGTCGGCGCAGCAGAATCCGTCGAGCCTCAACCCGCAGACGGGTAACTCCGGCAGCGACCACGTGATCCTGTATCCGCTGTACGACACGCTGGTGGAATGGGACTATCCCACGCTGCAGGCCAAGCCCGGCCTGGCAGAGAAATGGGTCTATCCGGACCCGACCACGCTGGTGCTGACCATCCGCGACGGCGTGACCTTCCACGACGGCACCAAGCTGGACGGCGCGGCGGTGCGCTACAACCTGCTGCGCGCGAAGACCGATGAACGCTCCAACATCAAGTCCGACCTGGCGACGGTGGAGGACATCACCGCCTCTGGCCAGACCGTGACGCTGAAGCTGAAGCAGCCGGATTCCGCGCTGCCGCTGATCCTGTCCGACCGCGCCGGCATGATCTCCTCCCCAAAGGCGATGGAGGAGCATGGCCGCGACTACGACCGCCGCGCGGTAGGCACCGGGGCAATGAAGCTGGTGTCCTGGGCGGACAATGAGCGCGTGGTGATGGTGAAGAACGACGCCTACTGGAAGAAGGACCGGCCGCTGCAGGACGGGATGGTGTTCCAGATCATCCCCGAGCTGCCCACCGGGCTGCGCAGCGTGACGGCCGGGCAGAACGATCTGGTGTACTACCTGGTGCCGCAGCAGAAGCAGCTGGTTGACCGGGCGCGCAACCTGGGCTCCGCCGTGGGCCCCTCGCTGCTGTGCGTGCACGCCTATTTCAACTACGGCCGCGCGCCGCTCAACAACCTGAAGGTGCGCCAGGCGCTGAACTACGCGGTGGACCGGGAAGAGTTCAACAAGGCCACCCATGGCGGGATCGCGGAGACCACCTCCACCATCCTGCCGCGGGCGCACTGGGCGTGTGCCACCGAGTATTCCGGGACCTTCACCTATGATCCCGACCGGGCGCGCAAGCTGCTGGCGGAGGGGGGCCACCCGAACGGCATCGACATCCTTGGCGTCGGCTATGCTGAGCAGTTGCAGGTGCAGCAGCAGGAAGTGCTGATCGAGCAGATGAGGAAGGCCGGCATCCGCCTGCGCTGGGAACGCTACACCGGCCCGCCGACCCCTGCTGCGTTCTTCGCGGAGAAGAAGGGCGACCTGCTGCTGGCGCCCTGGACCGGGCGGCCGGACCCGAGCCTGACCTACCAGCTGGTGTTCGGCGCCGGCAGCTACTTCAACGCCGGGCGGGGCGAAGGGGCACCTGGGCTGACCGAGGCGCTGCTGGCCACCCGCGCTTCCGATGACCTGGCGGTGCGCAAGGCGGCGTTCCAGAAATTGCAGAAGATTGTCACCGAGAACGCGCTGCACCTGCCGCTGCTGTTCCGCCCGGAACTGACCGCCTTCAGCGCCAAGGTGAAGGGCTACAAGCCGAACCTGCTGGGCAAGCCCAAGTTCGAGGAAGTGTGGCTGGAGGGCTAGGCGACATGCTCGCCAACGCCCCCCGGCTGATGCTGGTGGGGCGCCGGCTGGTGCAGTTCGTGCCGGTGATCGTGCTGGCCACCTTCGTGGTGTTCGGGCTGCTGAAGCTGGTGCCCGGCGACCTCGCGGCCACGCTGGCCGGGGAATACGCCACGGAGGAGCGGATTGCGCAGATCCGCGAATCCTATGGGCTGAACGACCCGTTCCTGGTGCAGTACGGGCGCTGGCTGTGGAACGCGATGCAGCTGGACCTGTCGCGTTCCTTCCAGTCCAACGAGCCGGTGCTGGAGCAGATCCTGCACCGCTTCCCCACCACCATGCTGCTGGTGGTGGGCGCGCTGCTGGTCTCGCTGGTGGTGGGCGTGCCGCTGGGCATCCTGGCGGCGACGAATGCGGGCTCGCGGCTGGATGTGGCGGTGACGTCCTTGTCGTCGTTCGGCGTGGCGCTGCCGAATTTCTGGCTGGCGATGATCCTGGTGGCGACCTTCTCGCTCTCCTGGGGGTGGTTTCCCGCCACCGGGGCGGTGCGCTTCGGCGCCGATCCCGCCGGGGCGATCTGGCATGCGGTGCTGCCTTCGATCGCGCTGGCCGCGGGCGGGATCGCGGAGGTGGTGCGGCAGTTGCGCTCGGCGCTGATCGAGATCCTGTCTTCCCAATACGTCCGCACGCTCTATGCCAAGGGGCTGTCGCCTTCCGCGATATTGTGGAAGCACGGGCTGAAGAACGTGGCCGTCACGCTGCTGACGGTGATCGGCCTGCTGGCGAGCCGGCTGCTGGGCGGGGCGGTGGTGATCGAGGCGGTGTTCGCCATCCCTGGCATGGGCAGCATGGTGGTGCGCGCGGCGATCGTGAAGGATTTCCCGGTGGTGCAGGGGGTGGTGTTCACGATGGTGATCCTGGTGATCGCCATCAACCTGGTGATCGACCTGCTCTACACCATCGTCGATCCGCGGGTGGCGCTGAAATGAGGGCTCTTCGCGCGTGGCTGGGTGGGAACAGTGCCGCGGTGCTGGCGCTGTTCTTCCTGGTGGCGCTGTTTACGCTGGCGCTGATCGCGCCGCTGATCGCGCCCTTCCCGCCCACGGCGCAGAACCTGGGCAACACGCTGGCCGAGCCGAGCTGGCAGCACTGGATGGGCACCGACGATCTGGGCCGGGACGTGCTGAGCCGGCTGATCCATGGCGCGCCGGCCTCGCTGTTCGCCAGCCTGCTGGCGGTGGGGGTGGCGACCGCCATCGGGGTGCCGGTGGGGCTGCTGGCGGGGTTCCTGGGCGGCTGGGTGGATGATGCGATCAGCCGGGTGATCGACACGCTGCTCTCGTTCCCCGGGATCGTGCTGGCGATCGGCGTGACCGGGGCGCTGGGGATCGGGCTCACCAACGCCATGCTGGCGGTGGGCATCGTATTCGCGCCCGGCCTCGCGCGGCTGATGCGGGCGCAGACGCTGGTGGTGAAGCAGGAGCTGTATGTGGATGCCTCGCGCTGCTTCGGGGCGAGCCTGGGGCGCATCCTGCTGAAGCACGTGATGCCAAATGCGGTGCAGCCGGTGATCGTGCAGGTGACGCTGCTGCTGGCGGTGGCGCTGCTGGCGGAGGCGAGCCTTTCGTTCCTGGGCCTGGGCGTGCAGCCGCCGCAGCCGAGCTGGGGCGGGATGCTGGCGCGGGCCTACAACTACATGGAGCTGGCGCCGGAGCAGATGTATGCGCCGGGCATCGCCATCCTACTGACCGCGCTGGCCTTCAACACGCTGGGCGAGGCACTGCGCCAGGCGCTGGACCCGACGCGCCGGCGGCGCTGAGGCCCCTGGCACGGATGTTGCGTTGGGTGGCGGCATGCCACCCTCCCGATCTGCCGTTCCGCCCGAATTCCCCGCGCCCCTGAGCGATACACCGCTGGCCCGCGCACGCCGGGCGCTGGCGCGCGATGCCGCCGTGGCGGACCCGGCGCTGTGGATCACCCGCCTGCCGGATGAGGCGGTGCTGGCGCGGGCGGCGGCGCTGGAGGCCGGGGAGGCGCTGCCGCTGCACGGGCTGACAGTGGCGGTGAAGGACAATATCGACGTGGTCGGCCTGCCCACCACGGCGGCCTGCCCGGGCTATGCCTATGCACCGGAGGTCTCCGCCGTGGCGGTGGCGCGGCTGCTGGCGGCGGGGGCCAACGTGATCGGCAAGACCAATCTGGACCAGTTCGCCACCGGGCTGGTGGGTGTGCGCAGCCCGCATGGCGTGCCGCGCAACGTTTTCAGTGCCGCCCACGTGCCGGGCGGCTCCTCCTCCGGCTCCGCGGTGGCGGTGGCGGCGGGGATCGTGGACGTGGCGCTGGGGACAGATACCGCGGGCTCCGGCCGGGTGCCGGCGGCGTTCGGCAATATCGTCGGGCTGAAGCCGACCATCGGCAGCGTGCCGGCCAGCGGGATGGTGCCCGCCTGCCGGTCGGTGGACACGATCTCGGTGTTCGCGCGCACGGTGGATGCGGCGCTGGCGGTGCAGCGTGTGATGGCGGGGTATCACGCGCCTGATCCGTATTCGCGCGCGGCACCGGCAGGGTATCTGCGGCGCGCGGCGCTGGCGCCGGGGGTTCGGGTGGCAGTGGCCGATGTCGGGCATCTCTGCGCGCCGGACTGGGCGGCGGGGTATGCAGCGGCCGGGGCGCTGTTCAGCGCCAAAACGGTGGAGATCGGGCCGTTCCTGGACATCGCGCGGCTGCTCTACGACGGGCCATGGGTCGCGGAACGGTCCTCCGCCCTGCGCGAGGTGGTGGAGGGGCGGCCGGAGATCATGCACCCCGTGACGCGGGCGATCGTGGCCGGCGGGCTGTCGCGCCGCACGGCGGATGCCTTCGATGCCTTCCATGCGTTGGCCCAGGTGCGGCGGCAGGCGGAGGCGCTGTTCGGGCAGTTCGATGCGCTGCTGGTGCCAACGGCGCCGTTCTGCCCGACGCTGGCGGAGCTGGAGGCGGACCCGATCGGGCCGAATTCCCGGCTGGGCACCTTCACCAATTTCGTCAATCTGTGCGACCTCGCGGCCATCGCGGTCCCGGCTGGGTTCGGCGTGGACGGGATGCCGGTGGGGGTGACGGTGCTGGGGCCGGCTTGGTCCGAAGGGCGACTGGCGGCGATTGCGGACCATATCCATCGCAGCCTGGGGACGGATGTGGCCCCGGCGGCGGCGCCCGATGCGCTGGCGGCAGACGAGACGGCGCTGTTCTGCATCGGTGCCCATATGTCCGGCCTGTCGCTGAACGGGCAGGTGACGGGGCTGGGTGGGAGTTTCCTGCGCGAGGCGCGGACGCTGCCGGAATACCGGCTGCATGCGCTGGGCAACCGACCCGGAATGGTGCGCGCGGCGGCGGGTGCTGCGATCACCGGTGAGGTCTGGGCGCTGCCGACCGCCACGGTGGGCGCATTGCTCGCGCAGGTGCCGCCGCCGCTGGGGTTCGGCACGGTGGCGCTGGAGGACGGGCCGTGCCTCGGCTTCCTGGCGGAGGCCCATGCACTGGGCGGCGCGCCCGATATCACCGCGTATGGCGGGTGGCGCGCATGGCTTGCGGCAGGGAGGCCGGCATGACGGAGGCGGAACTTGATGCGTACATGGACGCCTCGGCCGCCGTGCTGGGGATCGCCATCGAGCCGGCCTGGCGCGACGCGGTGCGGGCCAACCTGGCGCTGAGCCTGCGCATGGCGGCGATTGTGGCGGCGTTCCCGCTGGAGGATCAGGCGGAGCCGGCCCCGGTGTTTACGCCATGACCGACACCGCATGGATGACCGCAAACGAGATCGCGGCGGCGGTGGCGGCGAAGAAGGTCTCGGCGCGCGCGGTGGTGGAGGCGGCGCTGGCGCGGATCGCGGCTCGCAACCCAGTGCTGAACGCCTTCATCGACATCACCGCCACACGGGCCCTGGCGCGGGCCGATGACGTGGATGCGGGCCGGGCCGGTGGGGCGCTGGCGGGCGTGCCGTTCGCGGTGAAGAACCTGTTCGACGTTGCGGGCCTGCCAACGCGGGCGGGCAGCGCGATCAACCGGGAGCGGGCGCCGGCCGGGCGGGATGCGGCGCTGGTGCGGCGGCTGGAGGAGGCGGGCGCGATCCTGGTGGGCGCGCTCAACATGGGCGAATACGCCTACGACTTCACCGGCGAGAACCGACATGACGGGCCCTCGCACAATCCGCACGACACGACGCTGATGTCCGGCGGGTCCTCCGGCGGATCCGGCAGCGCGGTGGCGGGCGGGCTGGTGCCGCTGGCGCTGGGGTCGGATACCAACGGCTCCATCCGCGTGCCCGCCTCGCTGTGCGGGTTGTACGGGCTGAAGCCGACCTTCGGGCGGCTGCCGCGGACCGGGAGCTTTCCCTTCGTCTCCAGCCTGGACCATCTCGGCCCGCTGGCGCGCAGCGTGGCCGACCTGGCGCTGAGCTACGACGCGATGCAGGGGCCGGACGCCGAAGACCCGATGTGCGCCGGCCGGCCGGCAGTGCCGGTGCTGCCAGGGCTGGAGCAGGGGATCGCGGGGCTGCGGATCGCGCGGGCCGGCGGGTATTTCCGCACCAACCTGATGCCGGAGGCCGCCGCGGCAGTGGAGAAAGTGGCGACGTCGCTGGGCGTAGCGCGCGAGGTGGAGCTGCCGGAAGCCGCACGGGCGCGGGCGGCGGCGTTCCTGATCACCACCACGGAAGCAGCGGCGCTGCACCTGGAACGGCTGCGCGCGAGGGCCGGGGATTTCGACCCGGATGTGCGCGACCGACTGATCGCCGGCGCCATGGTGCCGGCGGCGATGGTGGGGCGGGCGCAGAAATTCCGCCGCTGGTATCGCGATGCGGTGCTGCGCCTGTTTGGCGAGGTGGATGCCATCCTGGCGCCGGCCACACCATGCAGCGCGCCGCTGCTGGGGCAGAAGACCTTCGTGCTGGATGGGGTGGAACTGCCGGTGCGGGCGAATCTGGGCATCTTCACCCAGCCGATCTCCTTCATCGGGCTGCCGGTGGTGGCGGTGCCGGTGGCCGGCGCGCTGCCCGTGGCGGTGCAGGTGATCACGGCACCGTGGCGGGAGGATGTGGCGCTGCGCATCGCCCGCCACCTGGAAGCCACCGGCGTGGCCGTGGCACAGAGGCCGGCGTGATGGAGGTGAACATCCCCGAGGTGATGGCGGAGGTGCAAGCCGCCTTCGCGCGCTACGAGGCCGCGCTGGTGGGCAACGACGTGGCGGTGCTGGACGAGTTGTTCTGGGACGGGCCGCACACCATCCGCTACGGCATCGGCGAGAACCTGTACGGCCCGGCGGAGATCGCCGCCTTCCGTGCCGCCCGCTCCCCGGCCGGGCTGTCGCGGCGGCTGAGCCGCACGGTGATCACCAGCTACGGGCGCGACATGGCCGTGGCGGCGACGCTGTTTCACCGCGACGGCGCGCCGGGGCGGGTGGGGCGGCAGATGCAGACCTGGGTGCGGATGCCCGAGGGATGGCGGGTGGTTGCCGCGCATGTGAGCATCATCGACGGATGAACGAGTTCTGCCTGCAGGTTGGGCGATCCATTTTGCGGCGCCCCGGATGACTGTGCATTCGCTCTTGAATTGGTCAGTCGATGACTAAAATATCATCCGATCCCGGGCCGGTGCCGATCGAGGCCGAGCCCTATGCCTTCGCGCTGCGGCCTGCCGAGGCGGCGCTGCTGATCATCGACATGCAGCGCGACTTCCTGGAGCCCGGCGGGTTCGGCGCCGCGTTGGGCAACGATGTCGGCCAGTTGCGCCGCGCCATCGCACCGCTGCAGCGGCTATTGGCGGCGTGGCGGGCGGCGGGGTTGGCGGTGATCCACACGCGCGAGGGGCACCGGCCCGACCTTTCCGACCTGCCGGAGAGCAAACGGGTGCGCGGGCGCGGGGCGATGACGATCGGCGATCGCGGGCCGATGGGGCGCATCCTGGTGCGCGGCGAGCCCGGTCACGCGATCATCCCCGAACTGGCCCCGCTGGAAGGCGAGCCCGCGGTGGACAAGCCCGGCAAGGGCGCCTTCTACGCCACCGATCTCGGTGCGATCCTGGCGCATCGCGGCATTCGCCAGTTGGTGGTCGCCGGCGTGACCACGGAGGTTTGCGTCCACACCACGGTGCGCGAGGCGAATGATCGCGGGCTGGATTGCCTGGTGCTGGCGGATGGCTGCGCCTCCTACTTTCCGGAGTTCCACGAGGTGGCGCTGCGGATGATCAAGGCGCAGGGCGGCATCTTCGGCTGGGTCGGGCAGAGCGAGGCCGTGATCGGCGCCATTGCGGGCATGGGAGAGGACCGCGGCGCCAAATAGCGCGGATCGCCTGTTTGCAGCGTGCTGCAATGCGGCATGGTTCTTGCTGAGCCCCAGGGGCAGATCCCTGGGGGTTCCATGAAGCGCCGTTCGTTCCTGAAGACCGCTGCCGGGGCCGCCGCCCTCGCCACACCGGCCATTCGCCGCGCCGAGGCGCAGGGCGCGCCGACGCGCAACGAGACGCTGCTGCTGGTGCAGGAATACGGCCCGAACAGCCTGGACATGCAGGGCATCGGCTCGGCCCAGCCGGTGAACGGCGTGTCCTTGAACTGCTACGACACGCTGATCCGCTTCAAGCGCAAGGAATTCGCCGAGGGCATCACCGTGTTCGACCGCGACAACTACGAGCCGGGCCTGGCCGAAAGCTGGCAGGTGGCCAGCGACGGGATGAGCGCCACCTTCAAGCTGCGCGAGGCGAAGTTCCACAGCGGCCGCCCGGTGCGCGCGGCGGATGTGAAATGGTCGATGGACCGCGCGGTGACCATCGGCGGCTTCGCCACCACCCAGATGGCCGCCGGCAGCCTGGAGAAGCCGGAGCAGTTCGTGGCGCTGGACGACCGGACCTTCCGCATCGACTACCTGCGCCGCGACAAGCTGACGATCCCCAATCTGTGCGTTACCATCCCGTTCGTGATCGACAGCGAGACGGCCAAGGCCAATGCCGGCGGCGATCCGCTGGCCAAGGACTACCTGAAGAACAACGTCGCCGGCTCCGGCGCCTTCAAGGTGGAATCCTGGAAGCCGGGCACGGAGACGATCTATGTCCGCAACGACGACTGGGCCAGCGGCGAGCGGCCGAAGCTGCGCCGGATCATCGCGCGCGACATCCCCTCGCCTTCCACCCGCCGGGCGTTGATCGAGCGTGGCGATGCCGACATCTCCTACGGCCTGCCGCCGAAGGACTTCAAGGACCTGGCCGATGGCGGCAAGGTGCGCGTGGCCGCGGTGCCGGTGCCGAACGCGATCTGGTACGTGGCGCTGAACTCCGCGCTGGCACCGTTCAAGGATGTGCGCCTGCGCCAGGCGGTGGCCTGGGCCATTCCCTACGAGAAGATCATGCAGGCCGCCCTGTTCGGGCGCGGCACGCCGATGTGGGGCGGGCCGCAGAAGATCGACACCGTCGGCTGGCCGGTGCCGTCGCACTATTCCTACAACGTCGAGAAGGCCAAGGCCCTGGTGGCCGCCGCCACCGGCGGGGCCGGCTTCAGCACCAGCCTGGTGTTCGATGCCGGCAGTGCGACCATCGCCGAGCCGATGGCGGTGCTGGTGCAGGAAGCGCTGGGCGCCATCGGCATCAAGGTGGAGCTGAACAAGGTGCCGGGCGCCAATTTCCGCGGCGAGCTGAACAAGAAGACCGCGCCGATGGTGATCAACCGCTTCGGCGGCTGGCTGGACTATGCCGACTACTTCTTCTTCTGGAACTACCACGGCAACAACTCGATCTTCAACGTGGCCAGCTACCAGGACAAGGAGCTGGACGCGCTGATCGACGGCGCCCGCTTCACCCAGGACCCGGCCGAATACGCCACCAAGATCAAGGCGATGCTGGAGCGCGGCATGGATCAGATCCCGATGGTGCCGATCTGCCAGCCCTACCACGACGTTGCGATGCAGAAATACATCGGCGGCTACCACTATGCCCCGCCGCGCGAGCCGGATTTCCGGTACCTGACCAAGGGGGCCTGATGCGGCAGGTTCTGCTGCGCCTCGCCGCCGCGCTGCCCACTCTGTGCGGCGTGGTGGTGGTGACCTTCCTGCTGACCCGCGTGCTGCCCGGCGATACCGCAACCTATTTCGCCGGGCCGACCGCGAGTGCGGAGGCGATCGAGCAGATCCGGCGCGAGCTGGGGCTGGACCTGCCGCTGCCGGAGCAGTTCTGGCGCTACGTGGTGGCGCTGACCAAGGGCGACCTCGGCATGTCGCTCACCACCGGCCAGCCGGTGCGTGCGGAGATCGCCACCCGCCTGCCGGCCTCCGCCGAGCTGACGCTGTGCGCGCTGGTGCTGGCGATCGCCATCGC
>CAMDAM010000101.1 GCA_945888575.1 Asaia bogorensis
GTGCCGACGGACCAGGTGTTGGTGATGCAGATGGGGGCGCCGAGCAGGCCCTGTTCGGCGATCCAGGGGATGCCGGTCATCTCGCCGTTGCCGTTGAAGCTGTGGGTGCCGGCGAAGCAGTAGTTCTGCCAGATCTCCGGCCCGCGCGGCCAGATGGCGGTGACGCCGGTGCGGACGATGTGGGGTGTGTCGGTGATGAGGGTGGCGACGCCCACCTTCACGCCGGCCACGTCGGTGATGGCGTTCCACTGCCCGGTGGGCAGCAGCCCCGTGCTGATGCCGAGATCCCTTAGCCGACCGCGACCCATGGTGATTGCCTCCCGTTGCCGAACGCTGTTGGATCAGTGTTCAACGCCACACGCGCTTTGCAAAGAGGCCATGCCCATGGACGCCACCCGAGATATCGCCCTGCCGACCGATCGCGTGATCGCCCGAATCGAGGGGGCGGTGGGTTGGTTGACCTTCAACAACCCCGCGCGCCGCAATGCGATGAGCCAGGACATGTGGGAGGCGGTGCCGCTGGCCTTCGATGCGTTCGAGGCCGATCCGGCGGTGCGGGTGATCGTGCTGAAGGGGGCGGGGGACAAGGCTTTCGTGGCTGGGGCGGATATCAGCCAGTTCAACGAGCTGCGGTCCTCGCCGGAGACGGTGGCGAAGTATGACGCGACGTCGGACGAGGCGAACCGGCGCATTGCCGTCAGCCCCAAGCCGGTGATCGCGATGATCCATGGGTTCTGCATCGGCGGGGGCGTGGGGCTGGCGGTGTGCTGCGACATGCGGATTGCCAGCGAGGGGGCGAAGTTCGGCGTGCCGGCGACGCGGCTGGGGCTGGGCTATGGGCCGAGCGGGGTGAAGCGGCTGATGGATCTGGTGGGGCCGAGCCATGTGAAGGAGATTTTCTACACGGCGCGGCATTTCTCGGCGCAGGAGGCCAAGGAGATGGGCCTGGTGAACCGGGTGCTGCCGGAGGCGGAGCTGGAGGCCTATGTGCGCGGCTATTGCGACACGATCGCGCAGAATGCGCCGATGACGATGCTGGCGGTGAAGCGGACGGTGGACGAGCTGCTGACGCTGTCGCCTGAGGCCGATCTTGAGGCGTGCGACCGGCTGGTGGCGGCGTGTTTTGCCAGCGAGGACTATATCGAGGGGCGGACGGCGTTCATGGAAAAGCGCAAGCCCGTGTTCAAGGGGCGCTGATTCCATGCCGCATCTGAGCGTGAAGGGCGTGCAGCTGCACTATGCCCTGGAGGGGCCGGAGGGCGCGCCGGTGGTGGCGCTATCCAACTCGCTTTCGACCGATATGCGCATGTGGGAGCCGCAGATGGCGGCGCTGACGGCGAAGTATCGGGTGCTGCGGTATGACGTGCGGGGGCATGGCAAGTCTGCCGTGGCGCCGGCGCCGTATTCGGTGGAGGCGCTGGCGGATGACCTCGCCGGGTTGTTGGAAGGCCTTGGGCTGGGGCCGGCGCATGTGGTGGGGTTGTCGCTCGGCGGGATGACGGCGCAGATGCTGGCGGTGCGGCGGCCGGAGCTGGTGCTGAGCCTGGCGCTGGTGGCGACCACGTGCCGGCCGCCGTTCGGCACGCAGGCGGCCTGGGCGGCGCGGGCGCAGGAGGTGCGGGACACCGGGGATTTCTCGCTGGTGGAAGGGCCGATGCTGGAGCGTTGGCTGACGCGGCGGTTCCGCCGGGCGCGGCCGGAGGGCGTGGCGCTGGTGCGGGAGATGATCCAGGGCACGTCGATGGAAGGCTATGTCGGCGCGTGCCTGGCGATCGGTGGGCTGGATGCGTGCGGGAAGCTTTCGGCGTTCGAGAAGCCGGTGCGGATCTGGGCAGGGGAAGAAGATCCCGGCACGACGGTGGAGGATGCGGAGTTGATCGCTTCGGGGATTCCCGCGGCGAAGCTGGTTGTGGTGGCGCATGCGCGGCATCTGTTGAACTGGGATGCCGAGGCGGATTTCACGCCTTCCTTGATGGCGTGGTTGGATGAGGTGGTGAAGTAAGGGGCGCCCTTATTCGCACTTCCTTGCTGCCAGGAGCCTGTACCTCACCGCCCCCTTGAGGTGCAGCAGCTCCAGCGTGCGCCCGCCGATATCCGCCTGTTCGCGCAGGCCTTGGCCGATCAGCCCGAGCCAGAAGGCGCGGCGCTGTTGTTTGGCGCGGATGGCGCGGAGGTCTTCGGGGTTGCCGAGCAGGATCAGCGGGGTGAGGTCCTGCTCGTGGGTGAGGGTGAGGCCGGCGGTGGTGAGGGCGTTGCGCCATTCTGGGGCCGGCGGGGCGACGGGGCAGCGCCACATGCGCTTGAACAGGGTGAGGTCGGCTTCGTCTTCGGGGGAGAGGTTGGGTTCCGGCATGTCGTCCACGATCACCAATTGGCCGCCGGGGGCGAGGTGGGTGGCGAGGTTGGCGATGCTGGCGGCGGGGTTGGTGCTGTGGATGAGGGATTCGATGGCGATGATGAGGTCGAAGAGGCCGGGCAGGGGATCGTCGTAGCTTTGCAGGGCGAAGCGGAGATGGTTTGCCACGCCGCGGCGGGCGGCTTCGGCGGTGGCGCGCTGCACCTGGATGGGGCTGAGGGTGATGCCGAGCCAGGTGCCGCCGGTTTGCGGCTGCAGGTCGAAGGCGGTGGCGCCGTAGCCGCAGCCGGCATCGAGCACGCGGGGGGCTTCGGGGAGGGTGGCGGCTTCGCGGATCAGGCGGTGGATGATGGTGGGGCTGGGGGGGCCGCCAGCGGGGTCCTTCAGGGCGCGGTGGATGGGTTGGGCCTGGCTGCCGGATTCCGAGCGCATGACGTTGAGCTGCGTCAGGCGGTCCAGGAAGGCGTAGTATCGGGCGATGCGGGTGGCGTGGGTCATCGGCGCCCCCTCAGCGCCGGAGGTCGTTTGCCCAGCCGGCATAGGCGGGGTGGGTGGGCGGCAGCGGCAGGGTGAGGCGCTGGCCGGTTTTGGACGAGTGGTAGATGGCGGTGGCGAGTTCGAGGGAGTGGCGGGCTTCTGCCATGGTGACCGGGAGGGGGGCGCCGTGGTCCAGCGTGTTGGCGAACAGGGCGAATTGTTCGGCGAAGCCCTCGGGGCCGGTGGGGGCGGTGGTGAGGAGATGGTCGAGCCATGCGCGGTCCTCGCCTTCGCGGGGGGCGAAATGGAACGGGCCTGAGGCGGTGCTGCCTGGGGCCTCGCCGGAGGTGACGGTGACGTTCTCGGCCACGATGCGCAGGCGGGAGCTGGGCTGGGGGGAGCCGAGGGAGACGGAGAGCGTGGCCAGGGCGCCCGATGCCATTTCGAGGGCGACGGCGCCGGTGTCTTCGGTTTCGATCGGGTTCACGCGGGTGGCGACCTGGGCGCTGACCTGGCGGACGGGGCCGAGCAGGGTGGTCAGCATGTCGTGCAGGTGGATGGCGTGGGTGATGAAGGCGCCGCCGAGTTCGTGGGCGATCTTGCCGCGCCAGGGCGTGGCGTAATAGGCGGGGCCGCGGTACCAGTGGGTTTCGGCGGTGGCGACGTGGATGCGGCCGGCGTGGGGGCTGGACAGGACGTGCCTGGCGCGGGCGAGGCCGTTGCCGAAGCGGGCCTGGAAGATGGGCATGAGGTGCTTGCCGCTGCGGGCGACGGCTTCCTGCAGCGTGTCTACCTCCGCCAGGGAGGCGACCAGGGGTTTTTCCAGGATCACGTGCTTGCCGGCGGCCAAGGCTTGCGTGGCCTGGGCGAGGTGCAGGTCGGGCGGGGTGCAGATGGCGATGATGTCGAAATCGGGCCGGGCGAGCAGTGCCGCGTTGAAGCCGAGATGGATCGCGGCCCCCGGGGCCTGGGCGGCGAGGGCGGCGGTGCGGGTGAGGTCCTGGCCGCAGATCACCGTGACATCGAAACGGTCGGGGTTGGCGAGGAAGCCCTTGAGGTGAGCGGCGCCGATGCCGGTTCCGATGATGGCGACGCGGTGGCGGCGGGGCATGGCGGCAGCTCCTAGAACAGGTCGGCGGCGGCGCGGGCGAGGGAGGCGGCGGCGGTGAGCAGCAGGGCGGCGAGGGCGAGCGGGCGGTAGGAGCGGGCGCCGAAGCGCTTGAAGCCCCAGGTGCCGAGCCAGCCGCCGGCGAGCATCAGCGGCATGCCGAGCACGCCCAGCACGATGGCCGGCGTATCCAGCAACCCGGCGGTGGCGACCATGGGCAGGCCGAGCAGCGAGACGATGGGGAAATACACCATCAGCGAACTGCGCATCACCGGCAGCCGCTTCTCGAAGGCGAGGTAGTAGGCCACGGCGGGCGGGCCGGCCATGGCGGCCAGGCCATGGAAGATGCCGGAGACGAAGCCGGTGCCGACCGTGACCGCCGTGGTGGGGCGGTGTTCGGCCGGGCGCGGTTTCCAGGTGAGGGCCACGGCCACCAGCACCATCACGCCGAGCACGGCGCGCACGATCGGCGCGGGGGTGACGGCGAGCGCGGCCACGCCAAGGGGCAGGCCGAGCAGCGCTCCGGCGGTGAGGCGGGCGATGCCGGGGCGGTCTGACTGGCGCCATTCCATGATGCAGTCGCGCAGGCCGATGCCGAGCTGCATCACGAGAACGGCGGCCACGGTGCGCGAGGGCGGCAAGGCGAGGCTGGCCAGCGGCACGGCGGCCAGCGCGAAGCCGAAGCCGGTGAAGCCGCGCAGGACGGCGGCGAATAGGATGGCGCCGATGGCGGTGGCCCAGGCACCGGTGGAGAGATCGAGCCCGGTCATGCCAAAGCGGTGTCGAACATCGCCTGCAGCGTGGCGGCATCAGGCAGTTCGGGCGTGCCGATCATCACGATCCCGGTCTCCGCGCGGTCCTCGGCCGGGGTGTAGGCCCAGCGGGCGGCGGCGTATTGCAGCAGGCGCCTGGTGCCGGGTGCGAAGCTGGCGATGCCCTTGAGGCGCAGCACGGAGGGGGGCAGGGCTTCGAGGATTGGGCGCAGCCGGTCGCGGTCGATCGGGCCGGCGGGGCACCAGTGCCAGGTGCGGAAGGGGTGGCTGGGGGCATCCGCCATGAAGCGGCTGGGGCGCGGGCGGGCGAGCGGGTCGATGGGGAAGGAGAGGTCGGCGGCGGCGACCTTTCCGGATTCGATACGGCGCAGCTTCGTGCCGGGGCGGATTTCTGCCAGCAGGCGTTCGGCGGGGGTGGGGTTGGCGAGGTCGGATTTCGTGAGCAGCAGCAGTTCGGCGTGTTCCAGCTGCAGGCGCACCGTATCGGCGATCCACTTGTCGCTGAGCTGGGAGGCTAGCGCGGTGGCGTCGGCCAGCACCACCAGCGGCTCCAGCGAGAAGCCGGGCTCGATGAGGGCGAGCTGGGCGATGCGCCAGGGGTCGCCCACGCCGCTGGCCTCCACGATCACGTGCTCCGGCGCCGGGCTGCGCGCAACCAGGTTGGCCAACGCGTCGCCGAGGTCGTCGCCCATGGCGCAGCACACGCAGCCATTGGCCAGGGCCACGCTGTCGCTGCCGGATTCCGCGATCAGCGCGGCATCGACATTTACGGCACCGAAATCGTTCACCAGCACGCCCCAGCGCCGTTCCGCCGTGGCGAGCAGGTGGTTCACCAGCGTGGTCTTGCCGGCGCCGAGGAAGCCGCCGATGACGGTGAGGGGAATTGAGGCGGTCACTGCGCCGCGAACACGCGCCCGCCCAGCACGGTGGCGTGGACCGGGATGTCCTTGATGGTTTCGGGGGCGACCTTCAGCGGGTTGCTTTCCAGCACGGCGAAATCGGCGAACTTGCCCACGTCGATGCTGCCGATCAGGTGATCGAGCTTCAGCGTGTAGGCGGCCCCGAGCGTGACGGCGTGCAGCGCCTGGAGGGGCGTGATGCGCTCGCCCTCGCCCAGCACGCGGCCGGTGGGGGTGAGGCGGTTCACCGCGCACCACATGGTGAAGCGCGGGTCGATCGGGGTGACCGGCGTGTCGGAATGGATGGCCAGCGGCACGCCTTGCTCCAGCGCGGTGGCGCAGGCATCGAGCCGCAGCGCGCGCGACGGGCCCAAGGTGATGGCGCGGTGCTGCTCGCCCCAATAGTAGATGTGGTTGGCGAACAGGTTCACGCACATGCCGTTGGTGGCCATGCGGCGGAAGGTGGCGGCATCGGCCATCTGGCAATGCTGCAGCGTGTGGCGATGGTCGCGGCGCGGGTGCTTGGCGATGGCCCGGCCGACCATCTCCGTTGCCATCTCCGCCGCTTCGTCGCCATTGGTGTGGATGTGCAGGTGGGCGCCGATGGCGTGGTAGGCCTCCACGATCGCCTCCAGCTCCGAGGGCGCCACGTACCACAGCCCGTTCGGTGCGCCGTTGTGGTAGCCGGGCCAGCGCAGCCGGGCGGTGAAGCCCTGGATCGAGCCGTCCACCACGATCTTGACTATGCCGAAATGCAGCTTGTCGGTGGACAGGCGCCGCAGCTCCTGGATGCGGGCGAGGCCATCGGCCACTGCGTATTCGCGCTGCTGCATGGCGGGCACCAGGCGGATGGGATACTCCGCCTCTGCCGTGGCCGTGGCGATCGCATCGACGATATCGGGGGTGAGCGCGTTGGACAGGTCTGTGCTGGTGGTAACGCCCACGCGCTGGGCGATCTTGCCATAGGTGCGGTAGGCCGGCGCATCCATCTTGCGCATCATGCCGCCATCGCCGCTGGCGCGCGCCGCGCGGCCCATCACGGCCGGGCCCAGCAGCTCCCCCGTCAGGTTGCCTTGCGGGTCGCGCAGCAGGCCATCGAGGTTGCTGTCGCGCGAGAAGTTGCAGGCCTCCAGCACCTTGGAATTCACGTTCATGATGTGGCCGGAGATGTGGCCGATGACGATCATGCGCTCGGTGGAGATCGCGTCGAGGTCGGCGACCGTCATGCGCCGGCCTTCGAAGTAGATCGGGTCGAAGCCCCAGGCGGTTAGCGGGGTGGTGGCATCCGGCAGCTTCGCCGCCTCTTCCTTCAGGTGGGCCACCACCTCGGCGATCGACTTGAAGCCGCCGGCGGGCTGGCCATCCGGCGAGGTGCGCGGGTAGTAGCCGACATAGGGCTTGCGCCAGACGATGCCGTCCGCCGCGTGGCCGTGGCCCTCGATGAAGCCTGGCACGATCACTTTCGTGGCGAAGCGGTCGTCGATGGTGCCGCCGAACTCGGCCACGATCTCCGGGCCGCCATAGCCGAGGATGCGCCCCTCCTGCACTGCCACATGGGTGCAGCTGGGCAGCGAGCGGTTGAGGGTGACGATCTCGCGGGCGACGAAGACGGTGACTTGTGCGGGCACGGCTGGCTCCTGCGGCGGATGCGGCATGATCGGCGCGATGCCGGCTGATGCCAAGGGCTTGCCGGCCCCAATGGCGGCGGCAAGGATGGGCGATGGCTGAAGACGCACGCGACCTGCTGGCGCTGGACGATCTGGCGGCGGAGACGATCCTGGCGCTGCTGCACCGCGCCCGGGCGATGCGCGATGGGTGGTTGGGCCGGCGTATGCCGCAGGCGCTGGCCGGGCGGCGCGTGGCGCTGGTGGTGGACGATGGCGGCTGGCGCAACACCACGGCCTTCGAACTGGGCATCCAAGCGCTGGGCGGGATTTGCGCGCGGGCGCCGCTGAGCCTGGCGGGGAAGGAGGCGGTGCCCGATCTCGCTGCCTATCTGGACAATTGGGTGGATGCCGTCGCCATTCGCACGCCGGATCTCGATGCGCTGCGGGCGCTGGCGGCGGCGGCACGGGCGCCGGTGGTGAACGCGCGGACGCGGCGGAACCATCCCTGCGAGACGCTGGGCGACCTCGCCTTCCTGGCCGATCTCTGGGGTGGCTTGCGGCCGATGAAGGTGGCCGCCGTGGCGCCGATGGCGAACATCCTCGCCTCCTGGGTGGAGGCTGCCGCGGTGCTGCCGATCGAGGTGGTGCAGGTGGGGCCCGCGCATTGGCACGCCACTGCCGCCCCGCGCTTTCGCGCCAGCACCGACATGGCCGAGCTGCGCGATGCCGATGTGATCATCACCGATTGCTGGCCCGCCGGTGGCGACGCGGCGGAACTGGTGCGCTGGCAGGTGACGGAGGCGGTGCTGGAGGGCGGCCGCGCCGTGTTCCTGCCCTGCCCGCCAGTGACGCGCGGGCAGGAGGTGAGCGCGGGCGCCATGAGCCACCCCGCCTGCCGCGTGGTGGAGGCCAAGGCCTGGCTGCTGCACGCGCAGAACGCCGTGCTGGAATGGTGCCTGCCTTGATCTGCGGCAAGGCGGGGCCGCCACGCCGCGCCTAGGCTCCCGGCCGCAATGGCGGAGATCCGGGCATGAAGATCAAGGATGTGGAACGCATCAACGGCCTGCTGAAGTCGCGCGAGGAGGTGTCGGAACTGATCGCCCGCGTGGCGCGCGCGGAGCCGGCGGATTGCCAGCTGATGATCGAGCGCGGCGGCGACGGGTCGATCAAGCTTTCGGAAGAAGGGGCGGATTCCACGCACTTCCAGGGCTACCCTGTGAGCCTGGCGTTCCTGGCCCGGCTGAAGGCGCTGGCGCTGGAGGAATTGGGCGCGCGGCGGGCGGGGATTGAAGGCGATCTGGCAGCGATGGGGGTGGAGACAGAGGAGTAAGCGGTTCTTTTTTGAAAAAAAGAACCAAAAAACTTTCATTCGTTTGCGCCCACGCCGATACGGGGCGCAAACGAATGAAGTCTTTTTTGCTTCTTTTTTCTTCAGAAAAAATAAGAGTCTTCCTTAGCCTTTCTTGACGTTCCAGAACAACGGCCGTGTTGCCTTCAGGATCCCGGTGACGTTGTTGCGCCGTGCGATTGGCTGGCGCCAGATGCCCAGCGGCACGAACGGCACTTCCTCCATCGCCAGCGACTGCATTTCACGGCCCAGGCGCTGCTGGGTGGGCAGGTCCGGCGCGTCGTACCATGCGTCGCGCAGGGCTTCCATCTTGGGCGAGTTGTACCAGCCGAACCACGCCTTCTCGCCCATGCCCCAGAGCGCGGTGTACACGGCGGGGTTGGAGAAGGTGAAGCCGTCGCCATAGGTGCAGAAGATGCTCCAGCCGCCCTTCTCCACCGGCTCGCGGGAGGCGCGGCGCTGCACCAGCGCGCCCCAGTCGGTGGCGACGTATTCCACGTTCAGCCCGATGTCCCGGCACACCTGCGCCGTCACCTGCGCCATGGCGTTGATCACGGCGAAGTCCGTTGGCGCCATGATGACGACCTTCTCGCCCTTGTAGCCGCTTTCGGCCACCAGCTTCTTCGCGGCCGCGATGTCGCGCTTGCCGTTGATCTTCTCCAGCCCGGCATCGGAGGCCAGCGGGGTTCCGGGGGTGAACACGCCGACGCCGGACTGGGTGAGCTTGCTGTCCGCGCCCATGATCGCGGCCAGGAAGTCCTTCTGGTCCACCACGGCCAGCACGGCCTGGCGCAGCTTCATGTTGTTGAACGGGGGTTGCATGTGGTTGAAGCGGATGAGGCCCGCGTTGCCGAACAGGTCGGTGGTTTCCACCGTGACACCCGGAGCCTTGCCCAGCACCGGCAGCAGGTCGGACAGCGGCTGTTCCAGCCAATCCAGCTCACCGGTTTGCAGCGCGGCAGCGGCGGAGGCGGCATCACCGGTGACGAGCCATTCCACCCGCTCGATGTTCACCACCTTGCCGCCGGACATGTTGTTGGGGGCCTCGTTGCGCGGCGAATACTTGTCGAACTTGGCATAGACGGCGCGGGAGCCGCTGACCCATTCGTCGCGCACGAAGCGGAAGGGGCCGGAGCCGACGTATTCCGTGATCTGCTGGAATGCGTCGGTCTTTGCCATGCGTTCCGGCATCATGTGGCAGTTGTTGGCGAACGCCATCGGGATGAGCGGGAAGGGCTTCTTCAACCGGATCTCGAAGGTGGAATCGGAGGTGGCGACCATCTCGTTCATCTGACCGGCAATGCGCTGGCCCATGCCGTCGCGCTTCATCCAGCGCAGCAGGGAGGCGACGCAATCCTTCGCCAGGACCTTCTCGCCGTCGTGCCACAGCTGGCCACCGCGCAGGGTGAGCTTCCAGGTGAGGCCGTCGGCGGAGGTCTCCACGCCCGAGAGCATCTGCGGCCGGGGGTTCAGCCCCTCGTCGAAGTTCCACAGCTGGTCCCACACCATGTGGGCGTGGTTGGCGGCCACGATGGTGGTGGTCCACACCGGATCGGGGTTGGCGAGGTTGGCCTGCGGCACGAATTTCAGCGTGCGGTTGGCCGCCTGGCTGTAGGCCGGGCGGGCGAGGCCGGTGGTGCCGGCCATGCCAAGGGCGGCGGCGCCGGTGAGAAGGCTCCTGCGGTTCATCTTTGTGCTCTCCCTGCGGCCCCTCGTTCGGGGGCCCTGTGGGAATGAGCGTAGACGCGGAGCGGCCGGCCTTTCCAGGGGCAATTCTATCCTCCTTTGCGCAGCGCCTCGATCGTGGCGCGCCTGGGCCGGGCGGTGCCGGTGGACATCACCGCGGCGGCGCCGGCGGCCAGGCCCCAGGCGAGCGCGCTCTGGGGCGTTTCGTCGCGGGCCAGGGCCAGGGTCATCGCGGCCAGGAAGCTGTCTCCGGCGCCCACGGTGCCGACCGCCTTCACCGGGATCGCCGGGCGGCGCACCACGCCGGATTGGGTGGCGAGCAGCGCGCCGTCGGCGGAGAGGGAGACGGCAATGCGCTCCGCCGCGCCTTCGCGCACCAGGCGGAGTGCGGCTTCGTCCTGCGCGGCGGCGGTGGGCAGGGGGTGGCCCACCAGCGCCTCGAACTCACGCAGGCTCGGCTTGATCAGGGCGAGGCCCTGGCCGAGGGCGGCGCGCAGGGCGGGGCCGGAGGTGTCCAGCACCACGCGGCGGCCGGCTTCATGCGCCACGCGCACCAGGCGGGCCAGCATGTCGGTGGCGATGCCGCGCGGCAGGTTGCCGGAGATCACCAGCCAATCGGCGTTGGCCTGGGTGAGCGCTGCAGCGACGGCCTCGATCTCCGGCGGCTGCACCTGCGGGCCTTCGCCCACGAAGCGGTATTCGCTGCCGGCGGCTTCGTCGTGCACCGTCATGGAGATGCGGGTGTTGCCGGCGATCGGGATGGGCTGGCAGGAAACGCCCTCGGCGGCGATCAGCTCTTCCAGGTGGCGGCCGAATACGCCGCCGGAGAGGATCATGGCGGTGGCCGGCGCGCCGAGTTCGTGCAGCACGCGGGCCACGTTCACGCCGCCGCCGCCGGGGTCCATGCGTTCGCCATGCGTACGCAGCTTGTGCTGGGGCACCACCTGCGGCGTAGCGCAGGCGATGTCGATGGCGGGGTTGAGCGTGAGGGTCAGGATCGGCTTCATGGGCGAGGCACCTTGCAAGGCGGCGGGGATGCTGGCACGGCTGGCTGATATGGGGGAGGGCGCCATGAGCGGAACCAACCGGGGCTTCAACTTCGTGTTCCTGCCGCCGCAGAACGAGATCTGGCGCGGCTGGGCCGAACGGCTGGCGCGCGAGGTGCCGGAGGCAACCGTGGTGGTGGCCGAGGACATGGCGCAGGCCGAGACGGCGATCGCGCAGGCCGATGGCGTGTTCGGCACGCTCACGCCCGCGCTGCTTGCCAGGGCCACCCGCCTGCGCTGGCTGCAGGCGCCGCAGGCCGCCCCGCCGGCCGGGTTCTACTTCCCGGAGCTGGTGGCGCACCCGCTGGCCGCGACAAATTTCCGCGAGATCTTCAACGACCATATCGGCGCGCACATCATGGCCTTCGTGCTCGCCTTCGCCCGCGGGTTTGACCGCTACATCCCGCAGCAGACGCGGCGCGAATGGAAGAAGCCGCCGGAGGATCACGGCGTGGTGCACCTGCCGGATGCCACGCTGCTGATCGTGGGGCTCGGCGGCATCGGCGCGGAAGCCGCCCGCCTGGCCGCCGCGTTCGGCATGCACGTGATCGCCACCGATCTGCGCCGCGGCGCGCCGACACCGGGCGTGGCCGAGTTACACCGGCCGGACGCGCTGGACGAGTTGCTGCCGCGCGCCGATTTCGTGCTGCTGACCGTGCCGCACACCCCGGCCACCGAGGGCTTCATGAACCGCGCCCGCTTCCGGCGCATGAAGAAAAGCGCGTTCTTCATCAACATCGGCCGCGGCATGACCACCAGGCTGGACGACCTCGTCGCCGCGCTGGAGGCGGGCGAGATCGCCGGCGCGGGGCTGGACGTGTTCGAGCAGGAGCCGCTGCCAGCCGACCACAAGCTGTGGACCATGCCCGGCGTGCTGATCACCCCGCACATGGCCGGCTACGGCCCGCACCTGAATGACCGGCGCTATGCCATTATCCGCGACAATTGCCGCGCCATGATCGAAGGGGCCCCGCTGCGCAACGTGGTGGACAAGGCCAACTGGTTCTGAACATCAGCGGCCGGGCGCTCACGAAAATTCGTGCGCTCATCACGAAACTTTGTTGACCGCCGCGGCAGGCGGGAGGAAGGTGCGCCACCCCGCACAGGGGCGACGTGCCGGCCTTCCCCCCGATTTTGCCGAGGCCCCATGCACTCCCATTCCCCCTACCGCCGCCGCCGCACCCGTGTCTGCGCGGCCATGCGGGAATTGACCCGCAATGCCCCCGCCTCCACCGAGCCCGGCCCGAAGCTGCGCCGCTTCGAATCCGGCCCTTTGACCGTGATCGCCCGCGAGCGCGGTGGCTGGACGGTGCTGGAAGCCTGGCTGCACGGCGAAGGCCGCGTCGCCTGCTTCCGCGCCCAGCCCGAGGCCGACTACTACGAGACGCTGTCCTGGCGCCCGGCCCTGCTGGACCGGTGGGAGCCGGTGTTGGATTTTGAACTCGGCGTGCGGGCGGAAGTGGCCTAGCGGTCGGCGGCGCAGCGGAAGCCGATATAGACCACGGCGGTGTCCGGCGGCTTGCTGGCGGAATGCTCGCGGTGCATCTGGGCCGCGCCATACCACCAGCTGCCACCGCGCGTCGGCTTCTCCGCCCCGGCGCCGCCCTCGGTCCATTCCCAGGCATTCGCGCCCATCTCGAACAGCCCGTTCACCCCCGCCGCCGTGCTGCCGGCCCGGGCATGGCCGATGCCGCGCGCGAGCGCCGTGCGATGGTCGAGCGCCGGGGGCGTGCCGCATTCGCCAAGGCAATTGGCGCCCACTGGAGAATCACCGGTGGGGTAGGGATAGCTGCGCCCGGTGACGAAGGGCGCGGGCGGGGTGGGGCGGCGCTCGGTGTGGGCGGCTTCCAGCCATTCGGCATCGGCCGGCAGGCGTTTGCCGGCCCAGCGACAGAAGGCCTGCGCCTCGCCGAAGGTGATGTGCACCGCCGGCTCGTCATCGGCCGCCGCCGTGCCGAACGGGGTGCGCCAGGTCCAGCCGGGCTTTTTCGTCCAGCCGGCCTCGAACACCTGGCCGCCGCCGTCTCGCTCCGCCTTGGTGATGGTGCCGGTGGCCTGGGCGAAGCGGCGGAATTCGCCCACCGTCACTTCCGTGCGGTCGATGGCGAAGCGGCCGATGGGCTGCATCTCGGCGGCCGCGGCGGGTGCGGCGAGCAGCAGCAGGGCGATGATCGTGCGCATGGCGGCACAGATGGGTCGGGTGCCGCCGCGCGCAAGAACGCCTAGACGCTGCCGAACCCCGATCCCACCGCCGCCGGCTGCATCCGCACCAGCCGCGACTCCAGCACCGCCGCCTGCCGGTGCTTCACCGCCTCGCGGTAGAGCGGGTCGCGGATCATTTCCACGAAGGCGGCCACCGAGGGGTATTCGGCGATGAAGCACTCGTCCCAGCGCTCCTCGCCGGGGCCGATCAGCATCAGCTCGAAATTCCCCCGCCACACGATGCGCCCGCCGAGGCGGGAGAAGACCGGGTGGCTCTCTCGCCCATAGGCGGCGTATGCCTCCGCCCCCGTCGCCTCGCGCCCATCGGGATAGGCGGCGCGGTCGCGGAAGCGCACCAGGTTCAGCATGTGGATCGGGCCCGGCCGGTCATTGGCGCGGAAGGCGGCGAAGCTTTCCTTGGTGGGGTCGACATGGCCCGTCATCTCAGGCTCCGGTGGTTTGGTGGAACTCGATCCAGTTGGCGTTGGCGCCCGCCGGCGTGGTGGCGAGCAGCGCCAGTGCGCCGGTTTCCTGGTGGATGGCGTAGCTGCGCACGGCGCCGGTGGTCTGGCTGGCGC
>CAMDAM010000102.1 GCA_945888575.1 Asaia bogorensis
CCCCCTGGGGCCTTAGGCCCCAGACCCCTCGACCTTCTTCCGCCTTCGGCGGGGAGGGGCCGCCCGGGTCTCTCCACCGCCTCGACGGCCCCTCCCCGCCGAAGGCGGAAAAGGTCTCGGGGTCTGGGGCCTAAGGCCCCAGGGGGGTCCAGGGGCAAAGCCCCTGGCCTTGCCTTCCGCTCCGCCGCCCCCTGCCCCATGCCTAGTAGCCTTCGTCCAGTCGCAGCAGCGGGAAGGCGCTGTGGACGTGGGGGGTGATGGTGGTCGGGGCGGGGTGGAGGTGTTTGCGGGTGAGTGCGGCGAAGCTGGGGGCGCCGACGAGGCCGAGAGCGAGGGTGACTTCGTCTTCCAGCAGTTCCAGCAGGCGCACCACGCCGTCCGCGCCGTCGGCGGCCAGGCCGTAGAGGTAGAGGCGGCCGATGATCACCAGGTCGGCGCCCATGGCGATGCCTTTGACGATATCGGTGCCGCGGCTGAAGCCGCCATCGACGTAGACTTTGGCGCGGCCGGCGACGGCGTCCACCACTTCCGGCAGCACCTCGAAGGCGCCGCGGCCGTGGTCGAGCTGGCGGCCGCCGTGGTTGGAGACGTAGACCACGTCCACCCCGTGTTCCACGCAGAGGGCGGCGTCTTCGGCGGTGGCGATGCCTTTGACGATGAGCGGGATCTTGTGGCGGGCCTTGAAGACCTCGACGTTTTTCCAGTTGAGGCCGGCCTGGAATTCCATGCCGGAGTTGCGGGCCTGCCAGGGCTTGCGGAAGCGCTTGGCGATGTCGCGTTCGCGGCGGGAGAGGTGGGCGGTATCTACGGTGAGGCAGAAGGCGTCGTAGCCGGCATCGACGGCGCGGGTGACGTGGTCGCCGATCCAGTCGTCGTCGCCGCGGACGTAGAGCTGGAACACCTTGGGGCCGCGGCCGGACTTGGCGATGGTTTCCAGGCCGGGTTGGGTGACGGAGGAGACGAACATTGGCACGCCGTATTCGCAGGCGGCCTTCGCGACGGTGGCGCCGCCGCCGGCCTCGAAGGATTCGAGCGAGCCGACCGGGGCGAGGCCGACGGGCAGGCGGATCTGCTTGCCGAAGAAGCTGTGCGAGGTGTCGATATTGGAGACATCGACCAGGGTGCGCGGGCGGAAGGCCATGCTGTCCAGCGCCTGGCGGTTGCGGGCGAGGGTGGTTTCGGTTTCCGCGCCGCCGATCAGGTAGTCCCAGATGAAGCGGTTGAGCTTCAGGTTCGCGGCCTTGATGAACTCGTGCAGGTTCTGGAATTCGTGGTCGATATTGGTGCGGGCCATGCCAGTCCTCGTGCGAGCGTCTGTGTTCGGGCGTGAGTTTGTGACAGGGTGGCACCAGAGCGGCAAGGTGGGGAGAGATGCCATGGGCGGGCTGCGGATTGTGGGCGAGGGGCGCGATTTCCTGGGCGAGGGCCCGGTGTGGTGCGAGCGGGAGCAGGCGCTGTATTGGGTGGATATTCGGGCGCCCGCGGTGCGGCGGCTGGCGGCCGATGGCGCGGTGACGAGCTGGGCGATGCCGGAGCCGGTGGGCTCGCTGGCGTTGCGGGAGAAGGGCGGCATTCTGGTGGCGCTGAAATCGGCGCTGAGCGTGTTCGACCCGGCGACGGGGGCGGTGGAGAAGATCGCCGACGCGCCGGGGCACCATGAAGGGCTGCGCTTCAACGACGGCAAGTGCGACCGGCAGGGCCGGTTCTGGGTAGGCACGATGTTCGCGGAGACGCCGGGGACGACGGGGTTCCTGTATCGGCTGGATGGCAACGGGTGTGCCGCGGTGCTGGACGGGATTGGGATTCCGAACTCGCTGTGCTGGTCGCCGGATGGGCGCACCATGTATTTCACCGACAGCCCGAAGCGGGTGATCTGGGCGTTCCCCTACGACCCGGCCACGGGTGCGATCGGCGAGCGGCGCGTGTTCGCCAGCCTGGAGGCGCCGATGGTGGGCGATGGCGCGACGGTGGATGCCGAGGGCTATCTGTGGAGCGGCAATTACGGCGGCTGGCGGGTGACACGGTTTGGGCCTGATGGCAGCGTGGACCGCGTGATCCCGTTGCCAGCCAGCAACATCACCAGCTGCGCATTTGGCGGGCCCGGGCTGGGAACGCTGTATATCACTTCCGCTTTTCAGAACCTGAGCGACGAACAGCGGGCGAAGCAGCCGGCGGCGGGGGCGTTGTTTGCCCTCGACGTGGGCGTGCGCGGGCTGCCGGAAGCCCGGTTTGCCTATTAGTATTATCCCCAGGGGTGGGTGAAGGTCATCTATTCTTAACGGACATCTGGCGTGATCCGGGTTCCGGCCGGCTTCGCAGGGCCGCTACGACCAATGGCCCGCGGGCCCGGAGACCCAGATGCCCCCTGCCCCCCTGCCGAAGAACGAAGCCGAGCGACTTGCCGACCTGCACTCCTTCGCGATCCTGGACAGCGAGGCAGATGCCGCGATCGACGAGGTGGTGCGGCTGGCCGCGCGGCTGAGCGGCTGCCCGATTGCACTGGTCTCCCTGGTGGACCACGAGCGGCAGTGGTTCCTGGCCCGCGAAGGGCTTGAGGCGCAGGAGACGCCGCGCGACGGGGCGCTGTGTGCCCATGCCATTCTTGCCCCCACGCAGCCACTGGCGGTGGAGGACGCGGCGCAGGACCCGCGCTTCGTCGATTCCGCGCTGGTGATCGGAGAGCCGCATCTGCGGGCCTATCTCGGCGTGCCGCTGGTGAGCAGCGGCGGCCATGCCCTGGGCACGCTGTGCGTGATCGACCGCGCACCGCGCCGCCACGATGCCGAAACGGTGCAGGCACTGGGGGTGCTGGCGCGCACCGTCACCTCCAACCTGGAGCTGCGGCGCGCGCTGCGGCAAAGCCGGGAGATGGCGCTGACCGATGCGCTGACCGGGCTGCCCAACCGCCGGGCGCTGGAGGATCGGCTGGCGGAGGAGCTCGCCCGCGGCGGGATGCTGGCCGCGGTGATCCTGGACCTGGACTATCTGAAGCAGGTGAACGAGGCGGAGGGGCACGCCGCGGGCGATGCGCTGCTGCGCGCCACGGCGGAGCGGCTGCGCGCCGCGGTGCGGCCCGGGGACATCGTGGCCCGCACCGGTGGCGACGAATTCGTCGCCATCCTGGTAGGCCTGACGGACGAGGCACAGGCCCGCGCTGCCGCGGCGCGCATTTCCGCCGCACTGCGCACCCCCGTGTCCCACGGCGAGTACCTGCTGCCGGCCGGGGCCACGCTGGGGGTGGCACTCTCCACCATCTGGGAAGGCGATGGCGACATGCTGTTGCGGGCCGCCGATGCGGCGCTGGTGCAGGCCAAGCGCGACGGGCGCGGCAGCATCGGCTGGTCCGGCCCGGACGATGCTGCGAAGCTGCTACGGCGCGCCCTGGTGCTGCGCGCCTTCGATGCGGCCGGCAACGGCGAGTGCCTGGCCGGCGTGCGGGCGTTTCTGCAGCCGATCGTGGCGCTGGGCGCGCAAGCCGGCGCGGCGCCGGTGATCGCGATGGAGGCGCTGGCGCGTTGGTCCCACCCTGAATTGGGCGAGGTGCCGCCGGCGGAGCTGCTGTCGATCATCGGGCCGGAGCGGACGATGCGCCTGGGGGCGGCGGTGCGCACCAAGGCCCTGGCGGCCATGGCGGCGATGCGCCAGCGCGACCTGCCGGTGGGGCGGCTGGCGCTGAACCTCTCGGCCGGCGAGGTGGAGCGCGAGGATATCGCCGCCAGCCTGGCCGCCCAGGTGGCCCGCGCCGGGCTTTCACTGCGCGACGTGGAGATCGAGATCACCGAGGAAGTGCTGCTGGAACGCGTGAGCGACGCCACGCTGCAGCAGCTCGCCGCCCTGCGCGGCCGCGGGGCGCGGCTGGTGCTGGACGATTTCGGCACCGGAAATTCCGGCCTCGCCCAGTTGCTCCGCCTTCCCCTGGATGCGGTGAAGCTGGACAAGCGCTTCGTGCAGGGCCTCGGCCTGGACAGCCGCGCGGAGGAGATCGTGCGTGCCACCATCTCCCTGGCGCATGGGCTGGGGCTGGAAGTGGTGGGCGAAGGCGTGGAGACGATGCAGCAGGCGCGCATGCTGATGCGCATGGGCTGCGATTCCGCGCAGGGCTACCTCTACGCCCGGCCGATGCCGCCCGAGGCGGTGCCGGACTGGCTGGCGCCGGAGGCGGGGGCGGAGGTGATCCCCCTCTGGGTGGCGCGGCCGGCGGAGTAGCGCGTTAGATCAGAAAGGAAGCCTTCTTTTTCTGAAGAAAAAGAAGCAAAAAGACTTCATTCGTTTGATGCGGGAAGACCGGGCTTTTCCGCATCAAACGTACGAAAGTTTTTTGGTTCTTTTTTTCAAAAAAGAACGCGCTTGCTTAAAGCACCCCACGCTTCGCCAGGTTGCGCATCAGCGCACCCGGCCCGAACTCCCACGGCGCGCACTGGTCGGTCGGCTTGGTGCGGTTCACCAGGCGCCCCAGCCTGGGCGTGGCGATCGTCACGATATCCCCGGTCTTGTGGGTGAAGCCCTTACCTGGCGCATCGCGGTCATCGATCGGCGCGAACATGGTGCCGCAGAACAGCACGGCGCCGTCGGGGAAGCGGTGGTGGGCGTTGACCATCTGCCCGGCGAGGTCGGTGATGTCGCGGGCGATCTTGGTCATGGAAGACGCGCCTTCGAGGCGGAAATTGTCCGTGCCCGCCACGGTGAGGGTGACGGTGGTGGTGCGGATGTCGTCCAGCCCGAAGCCGGCATCCAGGAAGCGGATGAAGGGGCCGACGGCGGCCGAGGCGTTGTTGTCCTTCGCCTTGCTCAGCAGCAGGGCGGAGCGGCCTTCCACATCGCGCAGGTTCACGTCGTTGCCCAGTGTGGCGCCGACGATGCGGCCATCGCTCGCCACCACCAGCACCACTTCGGGCTCCGGGTTGTTCCAGGTGGAGACGGGGTTCACGCCGGCATCCATGCCGGTGCCGATGGCGGCCATGGGCTGGGCCTTGGTGAAGATCTCCGCATCCGGGCCGATGCCCACTTCCAGGTACTGGCTCCAGGCACCGCGGGCCAGCAGCATCTCCTTCAGCTTGGCCGCCTCCGGTGAGCCGGGCTTGAGGCGGGCCAGGTCGTCGCCGATCAGGGCGTTCACTTCGGCGCGCAGGCCGGCGGCGGCATCGAGGTCGCCGCGGGCGCGTTCCTCGATCACGCGTTCCAGCATCGAGATCGGGAAGGTGACCCCGGCGGCCTTCACGGCCTGGAGGTCGATGGGGGCGAGCAGCCAGGGTTTTCCGGAATTGCGCGATTCCGGGGGCGTGTTGGCGAGGAGGTCACTGACCGGGCCGAGCGAATCGCCCTTGGCGGCACGCGTGGCGGCACCGGGATCGGGCTGTTCGCACAGGTCGCGCATGGTGGCGAAGGTGGCGGTGATGTCGAACACCTCGCCATTGCGGATGGCCACCACGCTGGGCCCGCCCACATCGGGCCGCCAGACGCGGCCGGCGAGGATGGCGCTGGCGTGGTCGTCCGGCAGGGCAGCGAGGACGGCTTGGGCGAAGCTGCTCATGATGGTTCCCCTCAGCGGCCGAGAATGTCACCGGCGCCGGTGCGCTCCAGGATCAGGCCGTAGTGTTCCGGGCGGCGGTGCCTGGCGAAGTTGAAGATGCTGGTCTTGTAGCTGTGGCAGAGATCAAGGTCGCAGCGCGCCACCTGCAATTCGTCCCCCAGCGTCACGCAGCGGGCGAGCAGCTCGCCGGAGGGGGCGAAGGCGCAGGACTGGCCGATCTGGTCCACCCCTTCCTCCACCCCGGCCTTGGCCACGCCAATCACGAAGCAACCGTTCTGGTAGGCGCCGGCGGACATCACCAGCTGGTTGTGGAAATTGCCGAGGTCGTCGGTCTCCGGCATCGCCGGGTTGTGCACCGGCGTGTTGTAGCCGAGCACAATCAGCTCCACGCCCTGCAGCCCCATCACGCGATAGGCTTCGGGCCAGCGGCGGTCGTTGCAGATCATCATGCCGACCTTGCCGCCGAAGGCGTTCCACACGGGCCAGCCGAGATCGCCGACCTCGAAATAGCGCTTCTCCAGGTTCTGGAAGGGGTGGCCGGGCATGAAGTCGTGCCCGCCGGGCAGGTGGATTTTGCGGTATTTGCCAACGATGGCGCCGTCCTTGTCGACGAGGATGGAGGTGTTGAAGCGGCGCTTGGTGCCGGTGGAGAAATCCAGCTCGCAGTAGCCCAGGTGGAAGCCGATGCGCAGGCGCCTGGCGGCCTCGAACAGCGGCTGCACGGCGGCGTTGGGCATTTCGGATTCGAAGTAGCTGTCCAGCTCCTGGTCGCCTTCCACCATCCAGTGCGGGAAGAAGGCGGTGAGGGCGGCTTCCGGATACACGATCAGGTCGCAGCCGGATTTCGCCGCATCCTCCATCAGCGCGAGCAGGCGCAGCACCACCTCAGGGCGGGACTGGCTGCGCGGGATCGGGCCCAGCTGGGCGATGCCGACGGTGACGATGCGGGGCATGGGCGAAGCTCCTTCTAGTCGTCGGAGCTTCGCATAGGGGGGCGGGGTGGGGAAGATTCGGTGCGTGGGGAGGAAGGGGAGAAAGATTCACCACGGAGGCACGGAGATCACGGAGAAGGCACGGAGGTGAAGCTTCGCCTCCGTGCCCTCCGCGCCTCCGTGGTGAACCTTGCTTGCTGCCTCAGAGCGACATGAGCGCCGCGCAGACCTGCGCCACCTGGTCGTCCGTCAGTTCCGGGAACATCGGCAGGCTGAACACCTCCGCACTGGCCTGCTCGCTCGCCCGGCAGGCGGCGGGGCCGAGGGCGATGCGGCCCTTGTAGGCGGGCTGGGTATGCACCGGCATCGGGTAGTGGATGCCGGTGGCAATGCCGTGGGCGCGCAGCTTGGCCTGGATGCCGGCGCGGTCCGTGCTGCGCAGCACGTATTGGTGGAACACATGCGTGCCGCCCGCGCGCCGCGCCGGTGCCACCAGCCCGGCCGGCAGGGCGGCATCGTAGGCCGCGGCGATGGCCTGGCGGCGGGCGTTGTTGGCATCCAGCCGCGTGAGCTTGACGCGCAGGATGGCGGCCTGGATCTCATCGAGCCGCGAGTTCACGCCGCATTCATCGCTGATGTAGTGCTGGTGCCAGCCATACTGGCGCAGCGCACCGATGCGGGTGGCCAGCGCCTCGTTGTTCGTGGCCAGCACGCCGCCATCGCCGAGCGCGCCGAGGTTCTTGGTGGGGTAGAGCGAGAAGCACGACACCTCCGTAAAGCCCCCCACCTTGCGGCCCTGCCAGGTGGCGCCATGCGCCTGGCTGCAATCCTCGATCACCGGAATGCCGTGCCGCGCCGCCGCTTCCATGATCGCCGGCAGGTCCACCGCCTGACCATACAGATGCACGGGGATCACCGCCTTGATCGGCGGCAATCCGGCCGGCGGGTTGGCGAGCACGGCGGCCAGCTCGGCCGGGTCCATCGTGTAGTGCACCGGGTCGATATCGATCAGGATCGGCGTGGCGCCGACCATCTCGACGGCGGCAACCGTTGCGACAGCGGTATGGGCCACGGTGGCGACCGCGCAGCCCGGGCCGATGCCGAGGCCGCGCAGGGCGAGCGCCAGCGCATCGGTGCCGTTGGCGCAGCCCACCGCGCGGGCGGTGCCCATCCAGGCGGCGTATTCGGCTTCGAACGCCTTGCCTTCGGCGCCGAGGATGTACCAGCCGGAGGTGAGCGCGCGGTTCACCGCGGCGTCGATCTCCGCCTGTTGGGCGCGGTAGCCGGCGCCGGGATTGGCCTGGGGAACGGTGATGGCGGGAGCGTTCATCGCGGGAATGTCCGGTCAGAGATAAGCGGGAAGGCGCGTGCGGTACCAGTCAAGCGAGCGACGGATGCCCTCTTCCAGGGAGGTATCCGGCGCCCAGCCGGTGGCGGCGCGGAAGGCGGCGTCGTCGGCGTGGTAGCTGCCGATATCGATGGTCTTGCGGTCGGCGGGGAACTCGCGCGTGGTGAACTGCACGCTGGGTCCACCGACCTTGCGCATCAGCTCGGCGATCTCCAGCAGGGAAGCCGGGGGCGGGCCACCGATATTGTAGACCTCGCCGTAGCAGGCGGGCGTGGCGGCGGCGCGCAGGAAGGCATCGGTCACGTCGTCCACATAGGTCATGTCGCGCAGCTGCTCGCCGCCCCAGACCTCGAAGGGTTTCCCTTCCAGCACGCAGCGGATCCAGATGCCCAGGAAGGTCTGGCGCGCATCGCGGATGCGCAGGCGCGGGCCGTAGCAGTTGGTGAGGCGCAGGGAAACCACGGGCCGGCCGGCGGTGCGGTGCTCGATCATCCAGTACTGCTCGCCGGCGAATTTCGAGACGCCGTTGGCATCGGGCGGCGAGACGGGGTGCTTCTCGTCCACCGGCAGGTAGTGCGGGCGGCCGTAGAACTGGCGGGTGGAGGCATGCACCACCACGGCATCGGGCGCGGCCTCGCGCGCCGCCTGGATCAGCCGCACCTGGGCCACCGCGTTCACCGCGATATCGGCCAGCGGGTCCTTCTGCCCGCCCATGTGGCTGGTCTGGGCGGCGAGGTTGAAGATGACGCTCACGCCCTCGCAGAGCGGGCGCAGATCTACCTCGCGGATATCCGCCCGCACCAGCTCCACGCCGGCGCCTTCCAGGTTGGCCGGGTTGGCGCCGCCGCCGAACAGGAAGCCATCCAGCGCCGTGACCTTCGCGCCGCGCGCGGCCAGCGCGTGGCACAAATTGGCGCCCAGGAACCCTGCCCCGCCCGTCACCAGAACCCGCTGCCCGTTGAAATCCATCTCGCTCTCCTTGGCCGCCGCCATCATGTTGCGCCATCGTGGCGGAACTTGGCCGCAACAATGATCAATCCGGGCGCTCCGTTTGGTCCTCGGCGTGGCGCCGCGGCCGGCGGGTGCCGCCATCGCGCGCCTGCATGATCTCGCGGAAGCCGAACAGCAGCAGCAGCACGCCGGTTATCACCTCGGCCGCCGACAGCGCCCGCACCGGGGAGCCTTCCGGCACGATGTCGCCATAGCCCACCGTGGCCATGGTGATCACGCTGAAATACAGCGCCTCCGCGAAGGACAGCGCCCGCACCTCGCCATGCACGCGGAACTGGCCCTGGCCCGTGGCCATCTCCGCGATGCGGTACAGGCAGGCGAACAGCAGGATCACCAGCGCGTAGTAGGTGAGGAAGGCCATCATCGGCATCGCCAGCCGGTTCACCCGTTGCGCCACGTTCTCGAACACGGTGGCCACGTCGATCAGCAGTACCACGAGGTCGCGCGCCGCAAGCCCGACGAACACCGCGATCACTGCCATGAAGGACATGAGCACCTGGCCCTGCTGCGAGGGCGAGAGCCCCCATTCCCGCACCATGAAGGAGGCGGCGCCCACCACCAGGGAGATCGGCATCCAGCGCACCATCGACGGCAGGCGGCGCGGCACCTCGTCGTGCCGGGCGGCCAGAGCTCGGCCGATGGCAGCGCGGCTCACGAAGCACCCGGCCAGGAAGGCCAGCACCGGCATTGCGAAGGCCACCAGGGCCGTCGCATCCGAAGCCTCGGCGAAGTTCGCGTCGCGGAAGAAGGCAAAGAGGCTGACATACACCGCCAGCCCATTGGCCATCACCAGTCCGAAATACGCCCCGGTGGCGAACAGCAGGTAGAAGAAGCCGAACCCCACCGCGCAGGTGGCCAGCGTGGTGGCGGCAAAGACGAGGTTGGCGCCCATGGCAAGCGTGACCAACCCCACCAGCGACAGGGTGAAGGCGAGCGTGTGCAGCCAGTGCCGGTCGAACCTGCCGGCGTGATGCGGCCGCTGCACCATCACGGAATGGTGGCCACCCCGGTGACCTCGATGCGCCAATCCGCATTCGCCAGCTTGGCCTGCACCGTCGCGCGCGCAGGGAGATGATCGCGGTCGATCCAGGCATCCCAGGCCCGGTTCATGCCGGCGAAATCGGCAAAATCCTGGATGAAGATGTGCACTTGCAGCAGGTGGCGCTTGTCGGTGCCGGCCTCGGCCAGCAGCGCGTCGATCTGGGCCAGGATGTCGGCCATCTGGCCCTCGGCATCCAGGCTGGCGTCATCGGCCACCTGGCCGGCGAGATAGACGGTGTTGCCGTGAACGGTGGCGCCGGCAAGCCGGGCCTCTGGGGCGAGGCGGCGAATGGTCATGGCATCAGGCTCCTGCTGGGGTGCCCGAGTGCTATCAGGCCGCGCGCGACGCCGCCAGCCGCGCGCGCAGGCTGGCATGCGGGCCCAGCAGCATCGCACCCAGCCAGATCAGCCCGGCCACCAGCACGATGGCGGGGCCGGCCGGCACGTCGGCGTGGAAAGAGAGCATCAGGCCGAGCAGGCTGGACAGCAGCGCCACCGCCACCGCCGCCGCCACCTGGCCCGACAGGCGCAGGGAAAGATGCCGCGCCGCCACCGCCGGCACCATCATCAGCCCGACGGACATCAGCGTGCCCAGTGCGGCGAACCCCGCCACCACGCACAGCACCACCAGCGCCATGAAGCCCAGATGCCACACCGCGCCGGCCTCACCCATCGCGGCCAGGAAATCGGGATCGAAGCTTTCCACCACCAGCGGGCGCCACAGCACCGCGAGCCCGGCCAGGGAGACGGTGGCGGCCCCGGCCATCAGCAGCAGCCCCGCCCGGTCCACCGCCAGCACGTTGCCGAACAGCACATGGGTGAGGTCGATGCCGCGCGTGGTGGAGATCACGGCCACGCCGATGGCCAGCGCCAGCAGATAGAGGGCGGCGAGCTGGCTGTCCTCCCGCCCGCCGGTGGCGCGCGCCAGCCAGCCGGCCAGCAGCACCACGGCCAGCCCGGCCGCGAAGCCGCCCAGCGCCATCGGCCACAATGGGAGCATGCCGCCCGCGGTCACGCCGCCCAGCAGCGCACCCAGCGCAATGCCGGGCAGGATGCCGTGCTGCAGCCCGTCGCTGGTCAGGCTCATGCGCCGCAGCACCAGCAGCACGCCCAGCGGCGGCCCGGCGAGCGACAGTGCCACGCACCCCGCCAGCGCCCGGCGCATGAAGCCCAGATCGAACGGGGCGAAGAGCAGATCCTGGATCAAGCGGCCTTCCGGCGCTCCGGCCCGGTTTGGGCTTCGGCCAGCAGGCGGGCGCGCAGCCGGTTCTCGGCCGTGAGCACCTGCTCCGTCGCGCCCCACGCCACCTGGCTGCCGGCCAGCAGCAGCGCCTGCGGGCACAGGGCGCGTACGAGGTCGAGATCGTGCAGCACCACCACCACCGTGCGGCCCTCGGTGTGCCAGGCGCGGATCTGCGCCACCAGATCGGCTTCCGTGCGCGCATCCACCGCGGCGGTGGGCTCGTCCAGCAGCAGCAGCTTCGCATCCTGCAGCATCAGCCGGGCGAACATCACGCGCTGGAACTGCCCGGCCGACAGGGCGCCGACCGGACGCGTGGCAAAGCCCGAGAGCCCCACCTTGTCCAAGGCCGCGGCCACCCGGGCGGGCAGGTCCGCCGGCGCGCGGCCGAAGGCGCCGAGCTGCGCCCAGGCGCCCAGCGCCACCACCTCGCCGCAGCTCACCGGGAAACTCCGGTCCAGCGCGCTGGCTTGCGGCAGCAGCGCGATATCCCGCCGCTTCAGCCCGCCGAGATCGATCCGCCCGGCATGGCCGCGATGCAGCCCGGCGAGCGTGCGCAGCAGCGTGGTCTTGCCCGCCCCGTTCGGACCGACAATGGCGGTGAGGCTGCCCGGCGCGAAGCTGCCCGAAAGCGCCTCCACCGCCACCCGCGCGCCGTGCCGGCAGGTCAGCCCCTCGATCGTGATCGGCGGCGTCACCATGCCCAGGCCACCACGGCCCAGGCCACCAGCGCCGCCAGCCCAGCCGTCGCCAGCCGGCGCCCGAGGCCCGCGGTGAGCGCCAGCGGGTCGGAGCAGAGGCCGGTCATCGGGGCGGGGCCGGAATGCATTGTTATACTATAACGCCACGACGCCCTTGGCGGCAAACCCATGCGGCATGATATCTCGGCACATGACCCACGCAGCGCTGCCTGTCGATTCGCCCCCTGGGTCGCCGGACCCGGACGAAGCCGCCCGCGCCTCGCTCCGCCGCCACAAGGCCGTGGCCACCGGCCTCGTCGTTGGCATGGCGGGGCTGACCGTGGGCACCTACTGGCTGCCACCGGGCTTTGCCACCGCCACGCTGCAGGCCGCCGCCAAGGCCGGCTTCGTGGGCGGCATCGCCGATTGGTTCGCGGTGACGGCGCTGTTCCGCCACCCGCTGGGCCTGCCGATTCCGCACACCGCCATCATCCCCACCCAGAAGGCCCGGCTCGGCCGCGCGCTGGGCCGGTTCGTGGGCACCCATGTCTTCACCGAGGCGGAGCTGGGCCGCACGCTGGAGAAGCTGGACGTCGCCGGCATCATCGCCCGCACACTCTCCGACCCCGCCACCGCTCGCCCGGCCGCGCAGGCGCTCGCCGCCACGCTGCCGAAGCTGCTCGGCTCCGTGGAGGATGGGCGGGCGCGCAAGGTGCTCACCCGCATCATCCCGCGCATGCTGGGCGGGCCGGAGGCCGGGCGGCTGATCGGCCGCGCCCTGCGCCAGCTGGTGGATGGCGGCCGGCACCAGGAAGTGTTCGGCTACGTCATGTCCCAGGTGAAAACCCTGCTGATCGCCCGCGAGGAAGCGATCCGCACCGCCATCCAGGACCGTGTGCGCGAACAGGGCGGCCGCGTTGTCGGCTGGGTGCTCGGAGCCACCGTCGCCTCCCGCGTGCTCGGCGTGGTCAACGCCGAACTGGAAAAGATGGAGGCCGACCAATCCGAGCTGCGCGCCGCCTTCGACGAATGGGTGCGCCGCGAGATCGCCCGCATCGAGGAAGACCCCGCCCGTGCGGCCGAGATCGGCGCCGCGCTGCGCCAGGTGGTCGCGCATGAGACGGTGCGCGCCTGGTTCTGGGATGTATGGTCGCGTATGCGCATCGCCTTCGAGGCTGATGCCGCCAAGCCCACCGGCCGCACCGTGGCCTTCCTGGAACAGGCCGTCTCCAATCTCGGCACCCTGCTCGCCACCGACCCCGCCGCCCATGCCCGGCTGCAGGCCACGCTGCACGGCCTGATCGGCGGGCTGATCCCCGCCGGCCAGATCAAGATTGCCGATTTCGTTTCCGACGTGGTCGCCGGTTGGGACAGCAAGACCATCACCGAACGGTTGGAACTGCGCATCGGGCCCGACCTGCAATACGTGCGGATCAACGGCACCATCGTGGGTTTCATCGTCGGCGGGCTTGCCTATGCCGTGCTGCATGCGATCTTCGGCCCCACCGCCTTCTAGGGACAGCGCCATGCGCCTTTCCGTGCTCGATCAATCCACCGTCGTCACCGGCCGCTCGCCGGACGTGTCGATCAGAGAATCCCTCGCGTTGGCGAAACACTGCGAGGCGCTGGGCTACCACCGCTACTGGGTGGCGGAGCACCACAACTCCGCCTCCATCGCCGGCTCCGCGCCGGAGGTGCTGATGGCCGCCCTCGCCGCCACCACCACCCGCATCCGCATCGGCAGCGCCGGCATCATGCTGCCGCACTACGCCGCCCTGAAGGTGGCCGAGCAGTTCCGCGTGCTGGAGGCGATCGCGCCGGGCCGGATCGACATGGGCCTCGGCCGCGCCCCGGGCAGCGACGGCCTTACCGCCCACGCGCTGAACCCCAATGCCGCCCAGGCTGCCGACAACTTCCCCGCCGATGTGCGCGACCTTCTGGCCTGGCTGGCCGGGCAACCCCTGGTGGAGCGCCACCCCTTCCGCAGCATCACCGCCCAGCCACAGGGCCCGACGGTGCCGGAGCCCTGGATCCTCGGCAGTTCCACCTACGGCGCCCAGGTCGCCGCCCATTTCGGCCTGCCGCACTGCTTCGCCTGGTTCATCTCCGATGGCCACGGCGCCGCCGAGGCGCTGGACATCTACCGCACCGGCTACCGCCCCAGCGAACGCTTCCCGAACCCGATGGGCGCCGTGTGTGTCTGGGCGATCACGGCGGAGACCGAGGCCGAGGCCGAACGCCTGTTCAGCAGCCGTGCGCTCGCCCGCATCTGGCGC